>CAXFIU010000004.1:0-53636 GCA_964003245.1 uncultured Candidatus Poseidoniales archaeon | reverse complement strand
GGTTTTTTCTCATTACAATTTGAACGATTACAAAATTGTTTATTTGCATAGTTATGATTTTTACACTTTGGACATATCCAGTCGCCCGATTTCAAGTTAGGATTTCTATCTGATTTATTTCTTCCTCTGTCATTTCGAGGTCTACGATCTCTTGGGGCAATTTCTACGGGGGAACCAATTGTATTTTCTATTATCAAATCTTCAGCTAAAGGTTTGATATGAATATATGCATCATTTACTGGTCCAATTACTGAATCGACTCTTCCTAGGAACTTTCCACCAACTACTCTAATCCCTGTATATAGGCCTGGAGCTCTACCTTCAAAGGTCACTAGTAACCCACCTTCGTGGGATTTTCGAATGACACTCCCGGAGAAACTCATGTACTAATCGCGACGGGTTGAGTATATGAGACCGATAGTTAATGCGAAGATAGTCAAGAACATACTGAAACCCGGTAATAATCCAGTTCCTGAATCATCATCTGGAATTAAAGGAAGAGATGTTGCGTCTTCAAATAAATGACTATTATTTACCATAATAATTACTTCATTACATTTGGCCGATATATCGCAACCAATAATTTTTACTTCATGTTCACCTTCGTCCCATAATCCAAAATTTATCATTGGTGTACTCCATGAATTTCCAGATACTGAAATACTACCTGCAGATAATCCATCTATAGATAGAGAAAAGTCAACATCTTCTCCATCTGGGTCACTAAATTGTCCTTGAGCTTGCCAGATATCTATTTCCCAGCCATATTCTGTAACGCTAATCATAGGTGGCGAACTTTCTTTAGTTATACCTAGTTGAAAAATTCTTTCTGTAGGATATATGTAATTGTTACCATTTATTCCTATCCATAAATCCACTAACCCTGGAATCATCCCATTGGAATTAATTAATATTGTTTGATTAGAAGAAATAGTCATAGATTCAATATTTGCAGAATTAATATTTTGAGATTGAGTGAATGCATATTCTAATGTTAGTTCAGGCCAATTTTCACTAAATTGTATATCTACTGGATGTGGACTGACTAAAGATTCTGATGATGTCGTTAGAAAAATAGGAACTCCTAAGTTCCAAATCCTAATTCCTGAACTTTGCCCCAAGTCATCAACGGCCTCACATTCTACTTGTATGTCCTGACCATAATTAATTATTCCAGAAAAAGACTTATCAGATAACTGATAGATATTTGCCGAAGGTTCTGAATTGCAATTTATTTCTAATTGTGAGATGGGCTTCTCATCATCAAACCATGATGAAATACTATTCCAATCAGCCCAAATATTTTCTCCACTCTCCAATGAAGGCAACCAACTTTCATTCAATGGAGCATTTTCTGTCCACGAAGGAGGGTTGTTGATTGGGATAGGTGCCGTGGTGAAATCTACAAAAATATCTTCACCACTAGGCCAAAAATCTATACTTCTATGTGGAATTAGAGTGAATTTGACACTTTCATCTTCAATGTTTTCGAAAATATAGGTTGATGATCCATCTCCGATACAAGCACCTCTCAGTGGGGCATCTTCGTGAGTTGATGGTTCAAATTCAACATCTCTTCCTTCACATTCTTCCCACATGTCTACTCTTAGATCAGGGTTACTCGGTAATGTAAAATCCAAAACCGCATTAGTCATATTCGAAGCATTAAATGCTAAAGTAAATTCTTCTCCCTCATCAATACTAGGAATTACCATTGTGGCATTCATCCATAGTTCTAGCCTACACTCGTCGACATTCTCTGAAGTTTCAATAAGGGTATTGCAATCTCTCTCAGAGTTAGGGAATACGGGCACTTCTACACAATCATTGCTAGAACCAATTGCGGTACAGTCTCTTATATCGGCATGGTTGGATGGAACTAGATTCCATTCTTCAATTATAACGCCATCATTCTGCCAGGTGGCGTTTTTCCAATCAAGTCCAACTCCTCCTCTATGAGGGGTTGATTCTCTCAGACCAATCCTAGTCATAGCATATTCAACACATTCAGAAGCTACCGCTTCAACTGCTGATTTTTCATCTGTTGAGATCCAACCATCTCCTCCACTAGGGTATAATTCTTCTAAATAAGAATCAAGTTTTTCCCTTAATAAATCGACACTTGTCCCATTTATCCATGCTCTAGCCTCAACTTCAGCCGAATTCCAATCTTCATTAACTACAATATCGAAATGCGCATGAGTATAGGGTAGAATGGCTTCGAAAGTGATTGAACTACATCTTTGCTCAAGACTACCACCACCTCCTAATTGATATCTTTCTACCATTTTTTCATTAAGCATTGTTTCTTTATTTTCCAAAGGAACAATCATTGAAAACATAAGGATTACACAGATTGATGCCAGAATCTTGCTTCGACTAAAATAACTCACGATATTCCGAACGAGTCCAATCTCATCAGTATATCGCTGATATATCTCTTAATCGCACTTTTTTTTAGTATTTTGAATAACCTAATATTGATATACTGAACATTAGTCGGAAAGTTTAGGGAGACCTAAAAATACGGAGATGGATATATGAAAAATAAGAAAATAATTGCTATAATGATGACGCTGAGTATGTTAGCTGCGGCTTTTGCAGGTTGTTTATCGGACGACGATGAGAGTAACTTTGACGAAGCAGATGGCGGATATGAATATGCTTCAAATGTGGATAATCACAGAATGCTAGTAGAAGACGTTTGCGATATCAAAGATCTTGCAGAGGCTCATGATTGGGATGGTGTAAAAGAAATTTACATGGATGGTAAGCATGCAGAAAAGAGTGATGGATCATTCAGAACATTACAAGGATTTGCTGATGCAACAGGTAAGAAACACGGATTAGATACATTCTATGGTACCGAATCCCCTCTAGATGACTACTTGATGTCCGCATTAGATGGCACTGGAATGTTTGAGGGTGCTTCAGATAGTGTTCGTGAGCAAGCAGTTGAGAAAGGAGTTCAAAATCAAATAATGGTTGCATATGCAATCCATGAATTAAACGCTGCAATTGTCAAGGCTGAAGCCGGAAACTTTGGTACTGATGATGCACAGCACGCATGGGATGAAGGATGGGCATTTTACCACGGTCTCGATGAGTATGCATCATGCTCTCCATACGCTACTGGAGATAAGAGAGCAGGTAACTATGCTACTGCAAATGCAGATGGTACTGCTATAGCGAATGCAGCGATCCTCCAAGCAATGAATGATGGTCTAGCTGCACTACAAGCAGAAGATCTCGTTGGAGCAACAGCTGCAAGAGATGAGGTAGTAAAGCAATTAGTAATAATTTACTCACAAGCAACAATTCGTTATGCTCACAAGATGAATACTGACGATACTGTAGAAAAAGCTCAAACACATCAAGCAGAGGGATATTCTTTCTGGAGAGTAATCGAGAAATATATTGCTGAAGCAAACCCATCACCTGGTGATGATTGTTACAACAGCGTTACAATGACTGTTAGTGCAGCAGCAGCTGATGAATGTGCAGGGTACATGTACATGACAGATTATGATATGGGCGACGGTTCAGATATTTGCTACAATATGAATATACATGCAACTTCCTCAGATTCTGATCAAGCATCGTGTGAAGCATACATGTTCTTGGAGAATTACGGAGAGCAAACTTACACAGGTTGCTACAATTCTGTGTCTCATGGTATGAATGCTTCATGGAATCAATCAATCTGTGAGTCCTGGGATTACTATGATAATGCATCATGGGGTTCAACTACTTTCACAGGATGCTACAACATGCAATCTCATGAAACATCTAGCGATGATAATGCAACATGTACATCTTACATGTGGATAGAAGATTATGTTACAACACCTGGCGCAGATGGTTGCTACAACAGTGTATCTCACTCATGGGATACAGCAGTAGATCAGACTACATGCGAATCTTATGGTTGGTATGAGAATTATGGTGCTACAATGTTTACAGGATGCTACAATATGGTATCTCATGCAACTGATGCAGATATGGCTGAAGCAGAGTGTGGTGCATTTACCCACTTCGATGGTTTCGGAACAACTGGAATTAATGGAATCTATGATTTCAATAACGTACCAGTAGCAGGAACTGACTACCAGGCTGCTGTTCGTGCACATCTCCAACCTGCTTGGGATATGCTAGGAATTACAGCTGAAGATATTGGAACACTCCAATAAATAATTGACGATTTCTATGTGGGCAGAAATGCCCACATAGAATGACCACTCGAACGGTAACGAGAAGCGCTGGATTAATCTGGCTCACAACAGAAAAATCAAAGGCTTCATCATAGTTATAAATAGAACTCACATTCAATTTAAGCGCTTCTCGTTAACCCACTCATAAACGAAATATAATTAGGGAGAGAGGGTTCGAAAGTTTATGAAGAGACTCAATGCTTTGATACTAACACTAGTGTTTGTATCTTCTATATTTTCTTCAATAGCAGTTTCTGCAGATGATTCATCAGATCAGGAACTTTTCACACTATCGGGGAATGTATTTGCTGAAGATGGAAATTTCGCTAACTCTACTTCTATTAAGGTAGATTCAATGACATCTACTTGGTCTGAAAATGGTTCTTATGTTTTTTCAGGAATAACTCCTGGTGAACATACAGTCAGAGCTTATTTCATGAATAACGGTCATACTGTGGCTTACAGAAAAATGGTATTTAATTCAGATATGCAATTAGATTGGCATGTGGGTGAGAATTGGATTACTGTAGAGATGTTCGATGAACAGGGAGTTCATATTCCTGATATTTCATCATCTCATGTTGAACTAGTTGAATTAAACGAAATCCAAGATATTCAAGACGGCAGGGCAGAATTCGGAACTCTAGATATAGGGCAGTATTTTACAATCCGAGGAATTCATGAAGATGATATTTCTTCAACACAATATGTGCATTTCAAACTTTCAGCATCTTCTCCGAATGATTTTGACTTGAATAAAGGTATGAATAGTAAGTATGGATTTATTGTAGATGAAGAAGGACTACCAATGAAAGGAGTTGTAGTTAGTAACGGAGAAAAAAATGCCGTAACTAACTCAGATGGTTTCTATTTGCTTCAAAATCTACCTATTGGTTCTACGCAGAATTTTATTGCAACGTTAGAAGGTATTAGTATCCTAGATCCGATTACATCTGTAATTTCTGGTGGAGAAGGATGGATGAACCTTTCATCAACTGTAAATCTAGAATTTCCCGAGAATGTTTCTTTTGTAACACAACTACAAGTTATTCCCATATCCTCTCTAAGTATTGATTGGGAGGGTGGAAATTATACTGATTTTTATTCACTATATTCTAACGGTGAGTTAGTTTACAGAGGTAGTTCAACCACTTTTGACTTCACTCCTTCTGAAGTTGGAACCTTTGAATTTACCATTGAAGCTACTAATAATAATGGTACCAATCTTAATCCTGCATCTTTGATGATAATAGTCATTCCTGATAATAATGTAGATTCTCTTTGGTCAGCAGGTATGTCATGGGATTATGGCGTCTTTTATACTCCAGAGTCATCATATGGGATGCACAATGTTACTTTTACTGCCATAGGTTCAGAAATTAGTATTGACTCATTTGGTCGTGAAAGAACCACATTTCTGACTAGATATAATAATGAATATCATGAAGAGGGCGAACAATCATATCGATGGATTGATAGTGAAAATCTCTTAACCGTTCATACTTATTGGGTTGATTCCCCATCATCCTCATCTTATTTTCAAGAAGGAATTTTGGGATGGAATTTTACAGATAATTCTGGTCAATCGGTAAGTTTGTTAGAATCAGATGATGATATTAATTTACATTTTAATAGAACAAATATCATTGGAGTTCCAGGCCATCCAAATGGATATGATGATACTACAAATACAGTTGAAATTAATCAAGATGTACTAATTACTACAGCGGCTGGAACTTTCTTAACAAAACATATAGTAATTACAGATATGATAGATGGTATTGTTTCTTGGGAATTATGGTACAATGAATCAGTGCGTAATTGGGTAAAAATCATCGATCAGTTACCCGGTTCTCATTCTGAAAAAGTTATTTATGAATTACAGTCTTTTGAGGTTCCAATGACTCCCCAATTCTTGACTGAAGAAGTAGATATATCTTCAAATGAATATTTTATTGATTGGGCAAATTTCCAGGGGGCAGATTCATACCAATTATTTGAAAACGATGTACTTATTTATCAAGGGGATGAGAATTCTTATTTAATTCAAAATCAGATTGATAATACCTATCAATATCAAATCAATGCAATTATGCCTTCAGGGCATACGGTCGTCGGCGAAATTATTAGTTTAGATGTATTTCATATTGTTGAACCGCCATTAGTCTTTAATTTGTTCACCTCTCAACAGAATGAAGGGACAGATGTTTTCGTATCATGGAGTTCTACTATGGATGCAGCATGGTACTCACTAATAGTTGAAGATTCTGATGGAGTAGTTATTGAGATGTATAATGGTTCTGAAAATTTCACTTCTTTAGATGAATTAAACATTGGTCAAAATCGAATTAGAATACAGGTCGGACTATCTAATGGAAAGGTTTCAGATTTCTCAGATTCCATTTTCGTTAATATAATTGAAGAATCAGAATCAGATTATTTTACAATGAGTAATATTTTGATATTCATGGTTTCGTTATTATCACTTGTTACAATTTATTCTTATAGGAATCGAGAGGATTGATTTTATGTTTAATAATCGTAATATTGCTATTTTTCAAGTATTATTAGTATGTTTTTGTTCAATAGGAGTTTGGCAGTATTCTCTACAAGATGATTCTGTTACACCTTCTGATTCAAACATACAAGTGGTTGATTCAAATGGAGTAATTCATAATTTTGATTCTTCACCTGAACGTGTCGCTATGACCAATACTTATGCCGCTACTGTAATGCGAATGTTGGATGTAAACTCTTCAGTCGTAGCTGGTGTATCTGGGGACTTCTATGACGAAATTATTTGGCCTGAATATGCCGATACGCCAATCATCCAGCAATCAGCCCACTCGGAAATTGATTTTGAGGCTCTACTTGATTGCCGTCCTGAGGTTTACATTGTTTTTGCCACAAATGGAATGGTTGACACCAATGCTATAAGAGAAAAATTAGAACCAGTTGGAATCAAAGTACTTGCCTTAGATTTCTACAAATATGACTATCTAAGATATGAGATATCAGTTATTGCCGAACTTTTTGGAAAACAAAATGAGGCAGATATTCTTTTCGAAGAATTTGATTATATTGAATCTGAGGTTTCAGATCGTATTTCCGGACTTAATGAATCTCATCGGCCACAAATTGTTATGGAACATCATGCTTCCTTGACTAGGGATCCGGTTGTTCTAACGGGGACATCTCAATGGACGGATATTATAGAAAGAGCAGGAGGAAATAACATTTTCAAAGACTTACCTGGACATACAACACATGTTGATATGGAAGCAATTTTAGATGCTAATCCTGATGTAATTATGTTTGATGGTATTACATTCGATATCGGTTTCAATTCCTACGATATTGATGATCAGTGTGGGACTCATATGAGTTTTATTGAAACTAGGCCGGGTTTCGATAGTCTTAACGCTGTAATAGATAACCGTATGATTATCATGTCAGGTGAATTTGCTGGACCAATGATGATTCATGGGCTTCCAACATTAGCTAAGATATTACATCCAGACTTATTTGAGGATTTAGATGCAGAATCAATTATTTCTGATTATTTTGTAAAATATCATGATGTTGAGATGCAAGGAAAGTTTGTATGTAAGTCACTAGGCAGTTGATTTAATGGATTCTATTTCTGAGAAGCACATTGAAAACTCAAAGTTTCAGATTATATTAATTCTACTTCTAGTTAGTCTTACATTTTTATTAGCAATCTTTGCAATGGGATCAGGTTCATCATCAAATTTAGATATGTTAACTACATTGAAGATAATTCTCGGATTAGAAAACTCTAACGATTTACAGTCCGCTATTATTTGGGAACTTCGTTTTCCTAGAATCTTGATGGCAATAGTTGGCGGCGCAGCATTGGCTACTGCGGGCGCTTTAATGCAAGGTTGCCTAGGAAATCCATTAGTTTCCCCCTTAACTCTTGGAGTTGCTTCAGGTGCTGCTCTTGGAGCAGCATTTGCAATTGTACTCGGTTTCTCTATTGTTTCGAATTCCGAGATTGCAATTGTTGCAAATGCATTTCTATTTTCCTTAATTGTAGTAGGAATAATCATTCAATTAGGCAATATGCGTTCTATTTCTGCTGAATCTTACATTCTAGTTGGAATTGCTATTACTTTCATAGCTGGTGCAATAGTTTCTACAATGCAATATTTTGCTACTGATGCACAATTATCTCAATTAGCACATTGGTCTTTTGGTAGTTTATCTAGACCTACTTTAATTCAAACCCTCTGGATATCTGTTGCTTTGATAGGTTTAATGCCATCTGCTATGAAATGGTCATGGGATCTTAATGCCTTGTCTTTAGGAGGTGATGACTTTGCAATTTCTACGGGGGTTGATCCTAGCACTACTAGGAAGAGAATATTAATTCTTTCAGCATTTCTGACATCTATTGTTATAGCATTTACAGGTTTAATCGGATTTGTTGGTTTGGCCGCACCTCACATGAGCCGTTTAATTGTAGGTAATGATTATCGTAAATTAATTCCTTGTTCAGCAGTCTTTGGCTCATTATTGACACTTTTTGCAGACACACTTGGTCGAACGTTGTTTGCTCCAATAATTATTCCTGTAGGAATAATGCTTTCAATTATCGGAGGTCCATTTTTCATGTATCTGTTATTGAAAAATAGGGGGGTGAATAGTTGAGTAAAATCCTTGAGATTAAAGATTTAAATTTCAGTTGGGGAAATAACCATGTTCTAAGAGATATCAATGTAAATATTTCTCCTAATGAATTAGTAGCCGTTTTAGGAGTTAATGGGGCTGGAAAATCTACATTGTTAAAATGCATTAATCGCATACTTAAATCAGACTCAGGTAGTATTAATCTATTAGAAGAAGATGTTAATGGGCTATCTTTAATTGATTTGTCTAAAAAAGTTTCATATGTTCCTCAGTCAGTAAGAACAAGTTTCTCTATGGATGTTTTTGACGTTGTACTTCTAGGAAGACGCCCTCATATTAGCTGGAGAATTAGTGAAGAAGATCGTGACAAAGTTAGTTCAACATTAAGATCACTTGGTCTAGAAGATTTTTCATTCAGAAAATTTGATCAACTATCTGGTGGTGAAAGACAAAGAGTAATTATTGCCAAAGCGATTGCTCAAGACTCATCACTTTTACTAATGGACGAACCAACAAGTGACTTGGATCTTAAAAATCAATTAGAAATAATGAAAAGTTTAAGAAAAATTATATCCAATAAAGATGCTGAAAAATCTGCTTTAATTGCCATACATGATATTAACATAGCAGCTCGTTTCGCAGATAGGATTTTACTTCTTCATAATGGTAAAATATTTGCATCAGGAACTCCTAGAGAGGTATTAACTAAAGATAATATTGCTGAGGTATTTTCAGTGGACGCGGAAATAATGGATAATGCTGTTTTCTGGCCCGGAGGATCTGATTCTTTACGAGTTATTGTCAAAGATGAAATTACTAGTAAGTAAAAATTATTTAGGAACGGTATTATGAGATTTTTATCAATTTTGATGACTTTATTGCTCTGTACAGCATTTACTGGCTGTATTTTTAATGACTCTGAGGGAGGTTTCGAATGGCCGGAACCTACTGACTTTAATTGTGACCTTTCGCCAGAATATAATCTTGAATGTGGCATATTTTTGGAAGGTTCTGAAACGCCTCATCACTCAGTTATTAATCCTGAAAATGGTAATTTATGGATTATCTATCTAAACGGGAATGTTAAATCATGGGACGGGTCTTCAATGAATGATGTGGCCAATTTAACATCATTTGTATCTACATGCCATATTGAACAGGGATTATTAGGATTAGCTTTTGATGAGAATTACAACAATTCTAAAACGGTTTTGTTATCATTTACTGAGTCTGAAGATTGTGATGGTACAACAACATCTGATCTAATTCTTGCATCTGTACTTATTGGAGATGATGGAATCATGGATAGTTCAACAATTACAGTTCTGAGAGAAATTCAACAGCCATACAGAAATCATAATGGCGGGCATCTTCTAAATATTGGAGATAATCAATATCTTTGGGGTATCGGAGATGGTGGAGGTGCAAATGATCCACAAAATAATAGTCAGAATATAACTAATTCACTTGGTTCAATTAATCTTTTTACATATCAAAATAATACGATATCTCCTGTTTTTGAAGATTCTAATGGTGATCCATTCATTCTTCATTATGGTTTGAGAAATCCTTGGAGATTTTCTTTGGGTGAAAATGATCTACTCTGGATAGCTGATGTCGGTCAAAATTGTTGGGAAGAGATAAACCTAGTACCTATTTCTGAAAGGATGAATCTTGGTTGGTCATTAAAAGAAGGTTTTCAATATTTTGACGAGGATGGAGATTGTTATGAAGAAGATGACCACGATGCCCATAGTGATGATGATCTGACTTACCCAGTTGTTACTTATGGCCATGGAAATGGCAATTGTTCCATTACCGGAGGATTCTGGATGGATTGGGGGCCAGAAAAATTACAAAATGGATATCTTTATGGTGATTTTTGTAGCGGTTCTATTTGGTTATTGAAAGAAATCAATGGCGAATGGGTCAATCATTTCGTAGGCACTAGCGGTGGAATGATTGTTGGATTCGGACAGGGGTTAGCAGATGAATTATTGGTATTTTACTGGACCGGAAATATAGGGATTATTCGGTGACATTTCATCTTTTAATCATCCAAGCAGGAAAAAATACCTCTAGCCATTTAGGCCGTGAGTATCCTACTTCTTCTGTAAACAAAGCTCTAATTTTTATTGAAATAAAATCCATTATCAAAACTACTATGAATATAATAATTAAGTAAGCAATAACTCTATCATATTGTAGATATTTAATGGCAGTATCGATATATAATCCAATCCCTCCTGCGCCAACTAGACCAATTACTGTACCATGTCTAAAGTTATATTCAAACATGAAAATTATCTGAGAGATTAGGTCATTTGCAGACTCAGGAAGAACTACTTGAAATGCAGTTTCTAATTTAGTAAGTCCCATTACTTCAGATGCTTCCAAAGGTGATTTACTCATTCCTTCTATAGCTTCATATTGTAATTTACCTAGATATCCTACGGTATATACTGTCATTGCCAAAACTCCAGCAGTAGGGCCTATTCCTACTAATATAACAAAGAATATACCCCAAATAAGGCTAGGAAAACTTCTGAATGATGCCAGTACACATCTCGCGATATATGAAACCCCTGTTGTATTCAAGTTGCGTGCAGCCAACAGAGAAATAGGAAGTGATAAAATCGTCCCGAATACAGTAGCAACAAATGCAATTTTCAAAGTCTCAATCATTCCTATCCATGCCCTTGAACAAGTAAAATCTAGTATTTTTGGTTCAACAGTACATACAGGATATGTCATAGGTTCTAATACAGTCCAATCTGGAGGTAAAACATCCTCTGATAAGAATGTCCTGAAAACTCCTATCCCATTGGATAGTCTCCCCCAGTCGTTAATCATTCCATTGAAAATAATAATGGTAAACAGAAAAATAAAAATGAAAAGTACTGGATAGAAATATCTTCTATCAAATAATGAAACTTCTACAACATCATCTTTTTTCAAACTTCTACCTCCATTGCTGTTATTTCAGTTATGAATGGATTAATGCGACCGTCGTCAATAACTAGTAATCTATCTGCCATTATTCTGGCACGCGCTATATCATGTTCAACAACAAGAAGAGCCGCATTACTGATTTTGATATATTCTATCACTTGACCTATTACCATTGCAATTGTCTCTTCATCTAATTCACTGAGGAATTCATCGGCCATAATTAATTCCGGTGACTGTGCTAAAGTTCTCGCTGTTGCAACTCTTCTTTGTTGCCCTCCTGAAAGTCTTTTTATCGGCTCATACATCTTTTCTATGAGGCCCATGGAAATAATCGATTTAGTCGCTTCTTCTTTAACTTTTAATGAGGGTAAAATTATTGGAATAAATGGCATTATCGGTTTATTATGCCCTGCATTAGCCCCCAGCATCACATTATGAATTACACTAGCATGTTTAACTAATCCTAGATCTTGTGGAATATACCCTAATTTCCCTCTTAATGGAGATTCGGGAATTATCTTGCCGCATACTTGGGCATATCCAGAAATTGGTTCTACTAATCCCGCAATTGTCTTCATTAATGTTGATTTACCAACTCCAGAGGGTCCAACTATTGCTACAATCTCACCAGGGTAAATTTTTAAATTTGGAATTTGAACCAGAGGTTTCTCTTTGCTGTAGCCAATTACCATATCTTTGAGAAGGATAATCGGTTCATTTTGTTGTAAATCTTTTTCCAACAGGTCCCCTCCCGAGTATATAATTATTTTAGGTGACCCTAATCTCTTATATGGTATTGACGGATTTTAAAACAACATTAAATTTATGTTATTAATATAATTACTATTTTTTAGAAAGTTCCCTAGCTTTTTTGACCATTGTAACTAATTCTTTACGTGCCTCATCAGGTGAAGAAACCTCATTTGTAAATGCTAGTCTAATAGGTCTTTGACCAAGACCTGTAGTTGCAGACATTTCGAAACCATATCTATCGATAGCTGTCATCACTGCTTCGGTAGCATCAACAGCTTTGCTCATATTTTGACAATACAATAAAAGTGCGTCTGAGTGATCATCATTCATGTGTGTAATAATATCTTGCGCGGAACTAATCAATGGGTCCGGCTTGACATCTATCCATTCTCCTTCATCAATCCATGACATCCTTCCAAAGCCTCCAATATATCTTATAGATGCTACCTTTAATTCAAAGAAAGAGAAATCAGTATAATCTACATAATATGAAGAACTTGGATGTTTTTCAACAAATTTCTCCTTCATCAAATCAAAACTTTCCCGAGGCATTTTTTTACACTCTCCAACAATTGTAAGCCTACCTAGAGCTAATGGATTTCCCTCTCCAATCTCGCTAATCATCAACGACGCTTTCGAATTTGATTCTAAATTTTTAGTATGTTCTGCTAAATCACTAATAAGAAAAATCGGATTATTTCTATGAATTATATATGTTACAAAGGAGCCATAAGGATGCCCTGAAGATTTAACAGAAATTGTACTAAGAGTTCCCGAACTCATTGACGATGCAAGAGTTATTGCTTGTTCTGCATGTGAAGACGTTGCAACATTGGGATCATAAAGCAAATCTTGTTCTCTATCTCTTGAATTATTCGCACTACCATGTCTCGATTCTCTTGAGATTTTTTCTTCCTCCATAATTGTAATGACAGGACAGTTTTGTTTTAAATATTCTTCATTATTTCGAGTGTAGCAGGAATCCAGACTTCTGCCTCGTCTTCATAATCAGTGTCGCAATCTATCCTATCATTGACCCTAGTTCCTCCTTTTTCTTCGAGAACATTGTCCCATTCTTTTCCGGATTCACAAAATAAGTCAAAAGCAGTATCTCCTAAAGCTAGTACGGCAAAGTGTAATCCGCTCAAACTATCGTCATCCAATTCAGACACACCATCAAATAAATCTTGAGCATTATAGGGTTGTTCACCATCTCCCCAAGTACTACAAAATATAAGTACACGTTTCGAAGAAATAACTTCATCTATTTCTAATTCGTCCATTCCTTTTACAGTTGCTTGTAATTCATAATTACTTGCCATGGAACCAGCCTCAAAAGCCAATTCTTCAGCATTACCAGTTTCCGAACCAAACAAAATTAAAATTTCACCAGATGCTGACATATTATTCCTCATTCAAAATATGCCTGTATTCCTGGGACGCTAGAAACTGCTGCACCATAAGTTCCTAAGTGATCTTGTGCATTAGTTACTACCATTTTATCAGTATTCAGTAATTCCTTTAGGATCTCTCTTCCTTCTGAATCATCACTAAGTTTCGCTAACCCTTCCTGAACAATAATTACGGTTTCTTCATCCATTGTTTCGGGATTATAAACTGCTGGGTGGCTTGGTGCTTGTGCAAATGCAGGTAGCATTACGTATTCTTCAACATCTAAACACCAATCATATCGATTTTCTCCAGTACAATATGAATCGATAACTGTGTCTTTAACGAGAGCAACATCTCCTGTTCCATCAGATAAACACCTCAATGCTCCTTTGTAAGATGAATAAATACCTCCTTCCGGTATGCTTGAATCATCTGAGAAGAAAGTTGTGACAGTATCTCTAAGAGATTCAATATCATTGGGGTCTCCAATAACTTCTGCATATCCATTATCAATCAAGTATCCCATCGGTATTAGCATTCCAGCACTTTTTAGCCAACCAGTATGGCATGATGTTTTTCCTCTCATAAGTTCGAATGGATCTGTGGAATCATCATCATCAAGGTAAGCTTCTGCCATATCAGAATCTGCTTTTACCCATGCTGTTGCATTATAGTACATACGTCCATCTGCTTTAGTTTCTGCAGCTAAAACATCTAGCCCATAGACCTCCCATGCCAACCATGCTGCTGCCCCATCCAAGAATGCAAGGTCAGCGTGACCTTTGTCTACAGCCTCGATAGCAGCTGCGGAGTTTGAAACTTCATATATTTCTACATCCATACCTGTTAGTGTGCTTAGTTTATCTGCCAGATGTTGTGGGTTTTTCTCCCAGAATAGATAATTATCTTGTAATTCAAAAGCAACAACAAGACAGTTTTCTTCATCATCACATTTTTCATAGTTTACATCAAAAACCATGTAAAGAGCTGCAGCTGAAACCACAAGTCCGATCATTAAAAACGCTTTATTTTTTATTGCCCAGTTGGCAAAAGTCACATCATCCATATTACTTCGAATAATAACTCGTATAATAATATTTAGGGTGACCTAAATCTCTTTATCTGGGAGTTTTTCTAAAAGAATTATTAATTTTTCAGAAACCGAACAGCCATTTCGGTTTTGCAATCAACCATTTTAAACGTGATTTTGATGCCCGAAAGAGATTAATTTTATGTCTTCCAACTCTAACTACTTGAATCTCTGAGTTTTGAAACTCTTTGTCCCAATAAGGTCTAGATTCTTTTGGAAAAGATTTCTCAAAACGTTCAGGTGTTGCCATAATTTTCCAATCTTTAAATTGAGATACTGTATTTATTATTTCATATCTGGCTTCATCCGAAAAGATTTCTTTTACTTCTACCATAACTCTTTCTTTACGATCTTTCAATTCAACAACTATTTCTTCAAAAGTTGGTATAGATATTTTTAACGCTTCACCAGCCTCTTTTATCTCTTCAAAAGTCATTTTCGACACCTCAACTAACTCTCCATTTAATTCGATTAAATCATCATGGAATACGAAAACTATTCCATCAATTGATTCTCTAATATCAAACTCCCAATATTTGAATTTATTTTTATCTGGATTATTAATTGATTTTCTTAATCCTTCTACAGTATTCTCTAAATCTGTCCCAGAAGCCCCTAATCTATGGCCTGAGTTTTTCATTTTTTTTCCTCATACTATTTGTTAGATTTAAGTTAATTTTGATATGAAGCAACCATCGAACGAACTGCATCTTCAACTGGTATTTCACCATCTAATAGTTGACTTAATGCGGATAAGAAAGGTATCTCGACATTTAATTTAGGAGCTATTTTTACAAACATTCTCGTTGCTCTAACACCTTCTGCTACCATATGCATTTCATCTAGTGCTTCCTCTAATGATTTACCATAACCTAGCATTTCCCCCAGAGTTCTATTTCTACTTCTTGGACTAGTGGCTGTGACATATAAATCTCCCAATCCTGCGGGTCCGAATGCAGTTGTAGGTTCTGCTCCCATAGCATTCAATAATCTAATTCCTTCACTAAATCCAGCTAAAACTAATGCTGCTTTCAGATTGTCTCCTCCAATACTATTTCTGAGCCCATCAACTAATCCACAGGCCAGTGCAACAGTATTCTTGAATGCCCCCCACAATTCTGCACCTTCAGGATCGTCAGCAGGTGTTAGAACCAATGTATTGGTCGACAACCTTCCAGCAATTTTCTCGGCCACCAATCTATCATGACAGGCAACTAAGGCGGTCGTCATAACACCTCTAGCAACTTCTGGAGCTATTGTGGGGCCTGTCATTACAACTAGTGAATTTGATTTTTTCGCTTCTTTCAATCTTTTTGTAATAGCCTTAGATATGATTCCTGACCCTCCTTCTTCTTCTGGAGCTAAACCTTTTGCTAAATCAATTAACAAATGAGATGGTCGAAGATGTGGGATAATTTGGTCAACAACACTTAGAATGATGCCACTAGGGACTGCCAAAACGATAATCTCACAGTCAGTAGTAATGTCTTCGATTTGCATTGTAGCTTGTAAATCTGGGATTTTTGTATGTGGTAAATATTTTTTGTTAATGTTTTCCATCATTATAGAATCATATACTTCTTGTTCAATTGTCCATCCCATTACATTGTGTCCATCATCACACCATACTTTAGCAAGTGCAGTTCCCCAATTGCCCAAACCGATAATACCTATGCGAGCCATAGTCTCCCTCAAATTCGCTCGCTTTAACTTCCGGTTAAGACCCTTGGGTCTGAGAAGGGCTCATCCGTTGCATTCTTGACTCAAATGCTCTCCGGCGAATACAAGCAGGGGTACCCGAGTGGTCAAAGGGGCTGGGTTTAGGTCCCAGTGCGTAGTGCTTCGCAGGTTCAAATCCTGTCCCCTGCACCACTTTTTACTTTCATTGAGATGATTTTAATGAATCATCCATATATTGCTATACCGTTGACTTAATGTTCTTCGTCTTTCTCCATGTGATGTGAACGGAGAGGATAACGTGTCTTCTGAATTAGAATCCTCTTCTGAGATTAAGATATCTCCTGAGAATAATAGTATTGACAAAGAACTTGATAGGATTCGATTCCGTCGAACAGATAAAAATAAGAAATTCCCTAAAACGTTTGATGATGCTGTATTAATTTTTGGGCTAATCGCTGGCATAGTATTTTTCGGAGGAGTTACACTTCTATCCTCGGGTATGTTTGCAGGTGACTCAATAATTTTAGACGAAACTCTTTCAAAAACACCTCTTGATACAGGCGGTGAATGTGTAGATAATCAGGGAGCGGTCTCCTTCAGCATATTTGTTGAAAATCATGATGATTTGAGAATAAGGTCAAAGAATGTTTTATTGGATAAATTTTCGGTTTTAGTTGTTAAAATTACTAATTATAGTGAATCAGAACCATATTATGAGTATTACAAAAGTGAATTGGGGAATGTGGATTTATCGTTCGAACTAGAATCTGATATTAATGACGGTCATTATTTATTGTCTGCTCAAATTTTTCAAAGTTCTGATGACGATGAATTAATTGTTACAAACAAATCTTCTTTCGATGAAGTTTCATCGCTACTCCAAGCAAATGGTGAAGAGAAAATTGTAGATTTAGAGGTGTCGGGTCATTCATTAGAGATATCTGATCCAGAACCTAGGGTTTGCTTCACAATGACAGAATTTGGTTATTGGGGCTGGGCTTTAATGGCTGCTGAATGGGCAGGCGGTAGAGAAACCGCGATGCTAACAGGCGGTAGTGCAGGCGTTCCAGCTTGGTGGATGGCTTCAATCTCCTTAGGGATGTCAATCTTCTTCTTATGTGTTCAATATCCGCTAATGCACCGTATGTATCATCGTGATACTGATGACATATTGACTAAAAAACAACTCTTCCGTCTTATTGAAAGAACTCTCATCAAATCGGAAGGAAATCTCCGAATAAGGATAGATTTTGATGAATTGAAGATGCAAGAACGAGCAATTTCGATTGATATTATTATTCCATATAAGACTACAAAAAAGACAATTGGAGAGGCCACAGATATTCGTGCTAGATTGACTAAAGATTTACTTGAAGAATTCTCTATTTTTGGTGAGATGAGGCCACTCCAAATTAAATCAATATGCTTAGATGGCAAAAATACTCATAATAATGAATTCATTCTTTCAAGCGATCTTTCACTAGTTCTTTCTGAGCGAAGTCCTTTGTCCGAAGATTATAGTATGTTTTTCTCAGGTCTTGGTGCCAATGGTAAATTGGAAGAAGAAATTATTCATATCCTAGATAAATGGTTCAAGAAACATAATCTTCTTGACTATGGGAGTGCCATAATTGTTGATGAAGATTCAGTTCTAATCAGAGTTATTTATACTCCTATGATGAAGTTTTCTTATTTCCTTTACCGAAAGTCATTTATTGATATGCAAGATGATCTAAATGATTTTATTATAGAGAATTTAGATGATTCATTAGGTAATAGGGAATTAATCGTTAGTGCTCGAAACGAAAAGGCAACTCTCTCAGACAGAGCAGTAGCAGGAAGAGTTGAACTTGGCGCCAATCAAGATGATTTAGTTGGTGAGGCAATGGTTGCAAAACAAGCAGGCATCACAGGAGTATTATTACAAAACCCATTTATGGGCGATATTTTATCTTCGGTAGAATATGTAGCCCATTCCAATAGATCTAGAATAGATAAATATGGATTTTGGGGTTTAATTGTATTTGTATGGATACCGTTCATGGCTAGTGGTGTATTGGTAGGTGCTATGTTAGGCCTTGTAGCTAGAATGCGTTTCAGGCGGGTTTTACTTGCTTGTCTAATAGGAGGTTCAGCGGCATCTATTACTTGGGCCTATACTGCAAGAGGTATAATAGAATTCATGGAAAAATACCATGCACAAACTTTCATACCATTCGTAATTTTACTAGCTTTTGTCTTTACTTTCCTACATCTTAGAAGAAATAAAAGAAGGAGAAGAGAAGAACTTTTCAGAGAGTCAATGGCATTTTTTGCAACATCTAATTAACAATAATAAAATAAAAAGGTGAAAATATGGATAAATTATTAGAAATGAAAAATATACAGCGTTTTTATTCTACTCCTGCCGGTGTAGTAAAGGCTCTTGATGGTATCAATATTGAGATTTCCGAAGGAGAGAGAGTCATACTCTTAGGGCCCTCCGGTTCAGGAAAGACAACTCTTTTGAATTGTCTATCTGCATTAGATAGTCCCACAGGTGGTTCATATGTGTTCCAGGGTTCTGAAGTTCCTAGAAATCGATCAGAAGACATGACTTCCTTTCGTCGCGAGAATATAGGATATGTTTTCCAATTCTTCAATTTACTACAAGATTTGACCGTACTTGAGAATATTTCTCTTATTCAGGAACTCGCCGGTAATAAGGATCAATCTAGAGCTATCGATTTATTGAAAATGGTAGGTTTAGAGAGTGAGAAAGATAGATTCCCTGGAGAAATTAGTGGTGGTCAACAACAAAGGGTCGCAATAGCTCGTAGTATAGCAAAGAAACCTACTCTCTTATTGGGTGATGAACTTACTGGAAATCTTGATACTGAAACTTCCTCGAAAGTAATGCAAGTTTTAGTAGAAGTTTGTGAAAAAGAGAATATTACTGCTGTACTAGTTACGCATGATGAATCATTAATTAGATATGGGACTAGAGTGATTAGAATTGATAGTGGAAAAATACAGTCTGATGAAAAAGTTTTACCATGGTCGGAATAAATCGTGAGATGAGATTATGTTTTCATTAGAAAATAAAACTAATCTGTTGAATAAACGACTTGCTAGGAGTTTATGGGGTACTAGGATAAGATTAACTGCCGTTACAGGAATGATATTTGTCGGTGTTTTTGCTGGTATCACATTTGGCGGATATGCTGCGAATCTCGGTCCAATGTATGATTCAATTTACGAAGATAGTGAATCGGGTACTAATTTGGCTGATTTGTGGATTGATAATAGCAGTACAATTTGGTCATCAGATGAAGTAGAATCTTTATGTTCTGAGATTAACTCTTCTTGGCCTAGTAATTCAGAAGAATTAGATGGTTGCGAAGGTAGACTAGTTCTTAGTGGAGCAATGTTTCATAACAATAAAACAGGAAACCATGTGATTAATTCTGTTTGGCATGGAATTCCACCGGATTCCGAAATAAATAAAATTTGGTTTCCCGAAGGATACTCTGAGGGCACTTCGTCCTTTTCTGAAACGGATATAGTAATCGATGCCCATGTTAAAGAAGCTCTTTCTTTGGAATTACAAGACGTGGTCAGTATAGGAATAGGTGAAGGAAGTATGAATTTCACAATAGTTGGTTTTGCTTATCATCCAATGCATATTTATATGGCTCCTGAGGGTTCACTTTTCCCTCCTGAATCAGGTAAATTTGTTGTTGGTTATTTGTCTGAAATTGGTATGCAAAGGCTCACTGGTTTACCTCTTGGTTCGGCTAATAATGTAATGCTTGATATCGAAGGAACACCTTCTTTCGATCTTTCTGATACTGAAGAATATGAAGGAGACGATATGGATGTTTTCAAAGAATCTGTAATTACTTCTTTAGAAGAAACTGGATTAGATGGCCGTATACGTGATCGTGGACAAGTAGAGTCTGTTGAATTAATGAGACAGGATTTGGAAGGTGCAAAAAAGATGGCTGCACCATTTACTGTATTAATCCAATTTATTGCCGCTATAACAATTGCTTTGAGTCTTCAGAGACTTGTTCAAAGTCAGACACGTGAAATAGCCATTCTCAGAACTTTGGGGGTGCCTCGTAAATCAATAATGTCTGGATATCTTATTGCTCCTCTTGTAATTGGATCCTATGGGTGTGTATTAGGTGTGCTTTCAGGTCCGATTGGGATGAATGCAATGTTGGATTTCTATGAAGGAATAGTCGGTTTACCAATTATTGATAGAGACATTCCAAATGATGTATATTTATCGACAATTGGAATAACTATGTTAATTGTATTCATTTCAGGAGTATATCCTGCCTTCAAGGCTACAACAATAGAGCCATTAGAAGTTCTAAGTGGCAACTCAGAAATTAGAATGGGTTCAGAATTATTACGTAATATAACAAGTTGGATGCCAACTCTAATGGGTCTTTCTTTACGTTCAAGTCTTAGAAAACCACATAGACTTTTGATGACATTTCTAGCTATAGGGATATCACTAATGCTTGCTGGTTCCATTCAAATGATGTCAGTTGGCCTTACTGATACGATAGTGGATGGCCTAAAAGAGGGCCAAACTTGGGATGCACAAGTCTACGTACAACCAGATAGTGAAGGTTCAGTAATTGAATGGGCCGAAGAAAATGGTGCTTCATATGAGATAATCATAGAGGCACCTACAGGAACTTTGATAGATTCCTCTGATTTACAAAGGAATTTTATTTTGGTTGGTTTAGGTGGATTTAAAGACGGTGAATCTATGAGGGAAACAAACTTAATTGAAGGTTTAAATCCAATTCCTGGATTGTCTTTAGTTCAAGTATTAATGGATGAAGGTTCGCTGGAAATGAGTGGCTGGGATGTTGGTGAAAAGCGAACTATCTCAATTTCTGGAAATGATGTAGAAGTTGAAATTGTTGGTTCTGTAAGGGGTGAATTTGCTCGTACAATGTTCTTTTTTCAAACTGACTTAGCTGAGATTATGGGCATAAATGCCACTGCTGTTTATCTTGATTTACCCGAAGGTATTGCAGTCGATGAAGAATTAGGTGAAATATCTAGTGGAGTGCAAGAAAGAAATACGATGATAAGAGGTATTGAAGTTCTTTTAGAGCAACAGACTCAAATTTTCACAGCAATTATGGGCTTAGGAGTTTTATTCACACTTGCAGTAATGTTCAACACGATGGTAATGAATATTGCCGAGAGAGATTTTGAACTTGCCACACTCAGAGTTTTAGGTGCGTCAACAAAGAGTTTGACAATCATGCTATTATTCGAAAGTTTACTAATTGGACTAATCGGTGGTCTTTTCGGGATTCTTTTTGCCTTTGGTGGAGCAGTAGGTTTAGCTGCATCATTTTCCACTTGGCAATTCTACTTCCCTGTTGTTCTCATACCTAGTGTTGCATACCAACTTATGGCCATAGTGTTAGTAATTGCAGTTGCCATGGTTCCAATTGGTATTTGGAGACTTAGAAATATGGATTTAATAGAGAAAGTAAAAGATCTATCTTAATGGTGTGAATATGCGTATTGTTACTTGGAACCTTAATGGAATTAGAGCTGCTAATCGAAAGGGTCTTGATAATTTCATCGATGAAATTGATAGCGATATTTGGTTATTCCAAGAAGTAAGAGCTTTGCCAGAACAGATGCCTAAAGATTGGCAACCAGTAGGTGGGCATGAAATTATTTGGCACCCCGCTCAGAAAAAAGGATATTCTGGAGTCTCAACTTGGTCAAGAATAGGAATTTCCGAAGAAGGTCGTGGAATATCTACTAATATTGATGTCGATGACTCTGAAGGGCGAGTACTTCATACAAAACATGGAGGTCTTCATTGTATCAATATTTATCTTCCCAATGGTGGAGCTAATATTGAAAGACAAAAATTTAAAGATCAATGGTTAGAAGACTTACTTATTTGGTCTAAGAAATTTGTAGGCTTAGATGAACCAGTTTTGCTCTGTGGAGATCTAAATATTGCACATACAGAAAATGATATTTGGAATCCATCAGGTAATAGAAATACTTCTGGTTTCTTAATTCATGAACGAGAATGGTTCACCAGATTTCTTTCAATTGGCTGGCATGATCTTTTGAGGATTGATTCGGGTGATGTTAAGGGACCATATTCTTGGTGGTCTAATAGAGGCCAAGCGAGAGCTCTAAACAGGGGATGGAGAATAGATTATGCTCTTGCTAATGATGCTGCATTGGAGATTTTCCAATCTGCAAGGATATTGAGAGAAGGAGGACTTACTGTCTCTGATCATGCACCTTTGATAATTGATTTAGATATTTAATTGCTATTTTTCAGATTTTTGTTCTTTTTTTTAATACGATACATTTCAAGAGTAAGACAGCGGGCGAGGAATCATGGTGGAAGGACTTGTAGATCGTCTTGCTAGGATTTTACCTAATGGCAGAGGAGTTTGGATACCCATGGATCATGGGATTTCGGCATATCCTGAAAAAGGCCTTGAGAATATGGATGATTTAGTTTCTTCCTGTATTTCTGGTGGCGCAGACGCAATTATTCTTCAGAAAGGTGTTTTGAGTCACTTTGTAGAAAATATCGGATGGAGTAATTTCGTTTGCCATGTTTCCGTCTCTACAGTTAATGCTGGAGAAAAAGATCAATACAAAGTTAGGGTAGCTACTGCTGATGAGTGCCTTATTCGCGGAGCTACTGCTGTTTCAGCACAAATTAATCTTGGAGATCCTTTTGAATCTGAGATGATTAAAGAAATGGGAGATTTAACTGGTGAAGCATTACCGTTAGGAATTCCTACTCTTGGAATGATTTATCCTCGAGGTCCGTTACTAAAAATTGCACCAGGAGATATAACCAACGGAGTAGCACACGCCGCTAGAGTGGCTTGGGAATTGGGATGTGATGTTGTCAAAGTTCCGTGGACTGGAGATGTCGAGTCATTCAAATTAGTTTGTCAAGCAGTACCTATTCCAGTTCTAATCTCTGGTGGCCCCAGAGGTATATCATTTACTGAACTACTTGAAATTGTGGAATTAGCAATTTCTGCAGGTGGTTCAGGAGTATGTATTGGGAGGCAAGTTTTCGGCTCCAATAATCCGAGATCCTGTGTCGAAGCACTGAGAGCGGTCGTTCACGAAAATTCAACTTCTTCCGAGGCTTCAAAATTACTTGAGAGTTGATATTGTGGAACTTTGGCAAGATTCTTACTCGGAATCTCCTCATGAATTATGTTCTAGAATATGGACTGGTAATGATTCTGACGTTGCAGAAATCTATCTTGATGATGCTAATTCTCAAGAAGAAGCGATTTCTTTGATTGGTATGATACCTTGGATACTTGTTAGATGTTCTGATTGGACAATGATACCCTTAGAAAATCTAGTCTCAATATCTCAAGGAAGTGGAACAAGAATATCTGTCGCAATTGATAAAATTGTTGATTTAAATGGAGCAGCATTTGCTCTTGAACATGGTGTAGATGCAATAATGATGCCTGCGAGTAACAATGAATTATGGGATGCTGCTGCAGTTATAGCTTCGAAAAAAATCTCAAATAATGAAAAACCATCATCTGTTGTTGAGATGGCCACTGCTCAAATATTCTCAATTGATTCTAGTGGAGTAGGTGAAAGAGTATGTGTTGATCTAATTGAAAGATTAGAAATTGGTGAAGGTATGGTTATTGGTTCTAACGCTTCTTTACTAGCTTTGGTGCATGGGGAAACAATAGAATCTCAATTTGTTCCTTCAAGACCCTTCAGGGTTAATGCAGGCTCAGTCCATTCTTACGTATTAATGTCGGACAATTCAACTCGGTACCTTTCTGAGTTAAAAGCGGGAGATGAGGTAGCAGTTATTTCTTCCTCCGGCCATATAAGAAATTGTATTATTGGAAGATTAAAGATTGAAAGAAGACCATTCCTAATTATCAGATTCAAAGCAAAAAATGAGGAAGTTGGTCAAATAATATTACAACAGGCAGAAACGGTTAGATTAATAGATAAATTCGGAAATGCATTATCAGTTACTGATTTGGAAATTAATGATGAAATAATAATTCGACATCAGAATCAAATGAGGCATATTGGGAAAGCAATTGAGGGGGAGATGACTGAAAAATGAATATTCTAGCCGAAGCGGAATCCAATGCAGCAATTTCAATATTGCACGCTTTAGGTCTAGACAAAGGTTGTTCTATAGGGATTAATCTTAAGGCAAAAGTAAAATTAGTTTCAGAGCCACAAGAAATAAAAGATGATTTTCATCAATTATTCCAATCAATAGAAATGGTTTGGAAAGAACATGGTTTTCCCTTACCAGATAAATATGGTTGGCAAGTTTCTTCAGAAATTCCAATTGGTCAAGGTTTAAAATCAAGTTCAGCAATTTCTTGTGCAGCAATTAAAGCATTGAATGAGGCCACTTGGGCTGGTCTTAATGAATCTGAAATAGTTGATATTGCAGTCTCTTCACAACGAAAATGTGGCTGTACAATTACTGGTAGTATGGACGACACTTGGGCTTCGATATCAAGTGGATGGAAATTAGTTGATCCAAAAAAGTCTGCTTCTGAATCGGTAATTTTAGAAGGGAAAATTGAAGATGAAATGATTATATTTTTAATTCTAAGAGGAAGTAGATCAAATATTGTAAAAGTTAGTAGCTTTAAAGAACAATCGAGAATTTTTGAACGTGCATTAGATTCAATTTTCAAAGACTCTATTTTTCAAGCAATTTCGACTAATGGTATGGCAGTGGCTGCTGCAACAGAAGATGACGAGGCAGTTAGAATTTGCAATAAATTGATTGCTAAAGGAGCTATTGCGGCAGGTATTAGTGGGTCGGGGCCTTCAATTTCTGTTGTAAGTTTCATTCAAGACTCAGAAACAATTCGTAAAGTTCTCTATAATTCGGGTTATGAGATTATTGAAACAAATTTTATTGATAATAATTTTCCGGAGTTGATTTGATGAGCATGAGGATTGGGGAGCGCCTACGCGTGACTCTTTTTGGCGAAAGTCATGGTAGGTGTGTAGGTGCATTATTAGAAGGTCTACCTGCTGGTACTAAAATCGACAACGATGCTCTTTTAGATTTCATAAATAGGAGAAAACCTGGGCGTAAAGGCCTCTCTACAAGAGCAGAGATTGATAATTGTGAGATTATGTCAGGAGTACATGATGGATTAGCGACTGGATGGCCTATACTTTTGATAACTTATAATTCAGATGTCCGCTCAAAAGATTACTCATTTTTACCGGATCACCCTCGTCCTGGACATGCAGATATGGTTGAACATATTCGATCAGATGGTGCCAGTGATTTACGTGGTGGTGGTTCACAATCTGCAAGACTTACCTTTGGACTGGTAGCAGCAGGAAGTCAAGCCAGAAGTTTACTTGATTCTGCAGGTTGGTCTTGTACTGCTCATTTATCCAGTGTTGGAGATATTTCATCTAAACCATTATTTGAATTAGATAGAAAATCTCCATTAAAACAAGGAACTGATATGTCAAGATTGAATTGCAGGGATCCAGAATCTGTTTCTGCAATGTCTGACTTACTTGACTCTGTAAGAAAAGATCTTGACTCAATCGGATCAACTGTTGAATTATTGGTAGAAGGACTTCCAATTGGAGTTGGTGAGCCATGGTTTGACGGTATCGAACCGGCATTAGCACGAGGTCTAATGGCTATTCCCGGTGCTAGAGCGGTTGAGTTTTCACATGGATTTGCTACGTCAAAAATGCGAGGTTCAGAGAATAATGACGCATGGTCTTTAGAAAATGGCAATCCAATCCTTGATGGCTCAGAATCAGGCGATGCAGATGGTGCATTGGGGGGTCGTTCAACAAGTGCTGCTATCAGGGTCGTAGTCCATTTCAAGCCACCTAGTAGCTTAGCTAGAGAACAATCAACTTTACACCTCCCTAGTGGTGAGAAAAAGCCACTCAAGGTTCACGGAAGGCATGACCCAGTACTAGGTCCTCGAGCTGTACCTGTAGTTGAAGCCGTAGCTATATTAGTAATCTCTGACTTAGGACTTATTGGAGGATACCTTGAGTAATTATTTACTACTGTTCTCTCTCATTTGTGCAAGTCTAACTGGTAAATTAACTGCAAACGCAGATGCTACAACCATGAACACAACAGCAGTACCAAGTGCAACACCATAGACGGAAGTCAGTTCAACACTTTCTGCTAATCTTGCAGCAGCAGCATCACTTCCTAAGAGTCCAACTATTGATGGAATAATTAGATTAATCATTAGAGTAATTAAAGCTACAAATCCTGCAATTAATGGTGTAATCATTAGGGATCTATAATATTGCCTTGTTATTTTCTTTACATTCATAACATAAACTTCTCCAGTCCTAATTGACTTATCAAGCATTGAGAATCTAATTATTCCACTTGTGAGTTCAATGTACATTACAAGGAAAAGAGCATATGCTATTAACAACAATTTTTGTGATATTTCGCCATCAGGTAACAAATCTATTCCAAATTCTACCTTACTACCAGCAAATCTTATTGTGACTAAAATTAGAATAACATATGATATTAAAATAGCACGTTGTTCCCTTTGGAATATTCCATACATACCCGCAATGAAACCTATTGCAATCAAACTTAGATGTATTAATGCACCAATTGATGGCATGTCAATAGTATTACTTATCCAAAACCAAGCAGTTCCAGATACTGGAGTTACTGTGAATGTAACAATGGAAAGTAAAGTTAGTGTGATAGCTGCAGACATCTGCAAAGTCTGAACAACTCTATCTGGTGGTAGGAATTTAGTTTTCGTTACTATTGGACCGCCAAAGAATGATTCAATTACCGATGGCACATGAACTTCAGGAATGGCATCCTTAGGAATCTCAGTACTGCCTTTCATTCTTCCAGCAGCTTTCTTACGACTAGGAGCGGAAGATCTTATTGTTTTTCCATCGTATAGGTGAGCAGTATCTGATTTTTTCTCTACCATTAAATCACCTCAGAACCCTCTTGCGCCTGAAAGAGCAGTATTCAGTAGCATATCTGGTTCCCAATCCATTACATTAGCTCCTAATCCTCTTAATTCACTCATTAGAATGTCTCTTTCTGTTTTTAGTAATTCATATCCAGTTCTATCTAGTCTTCTTGCATCAAACTCAAATTCCAAACTACTTGGAGAAAGTATAGTCACATCGAAGTTTCTAGACCTCAAATCTCTAACTGCATCAATTATAGTAGGGTCATCTTCCAATGGACTCAATATGATAATCGGACTTCCTCTATTAATGTGAGGTAAAATTCTATTTGTAACTACTTTCAATGGAGTGTTTCCTTTTGCCATTGCTCCAGCCAATTTAGTTAAGATGACATATAGTTGTTTTTTGCCAGTATCTCTGTCCACGGAAACAATCTCATCTCCATAAACTACTACACCTACCGAATCTCTTCTTGATAGGAAGTATTGAGACAGGCTCGCAGCAGCTCTAGTGCTGTAAACGAGAGAGTTCCTACTAACAGGTCCTGTTTCGGATACAGATCTGCTATCTACTAACAAAATTATGTCACTAACAGCATCTCTTTCATACTCATTAACCATTAATTTCCCACCGGATCTTGCCGTAGCTTTCCAATTAACTTTCTTCATTGCATCGCCTGGGACATATTCTCTGAGGTTATAGAAATTTGAACCTTCGCCAGGATTTCTAATATTTACAGCTCCAGTGAAAATCTTAGGGACTCTACTTTTAATTAATGCATCTTTGATATCTTCCATTTTTGGAAATACTAAGAAATCATCGTACAGATGAATCTCTCTTTCATTATGGAATAGGCCAAATGTATCTTGAATTCTTATACATACAGGTCCTATTGTATAGAAACCCCTCAGAGGCGCTTCAATAGTATATGCAATCTCGGTTTCTCTTTGTGGTCCTAATTCCATTAGGACATAATTTGCTCCTTTCTTTATTCTCATTACTTCAGGTACTCGGTCTCTAACTTCCAGAACTTTGGAGAGATTTGATTTGTTCTGGATTCTTATAGAAACATCTATTTCACCATCTTCAAAAACACGAGCAGAAGATAGTTTTCTTAGGGCAACAAGATTTTGTAAAGCTATTCCACCTGTAGCATTGTCATCATCTAATCTTCTTCCTGATGACGAAACATCTGCGTTGGTAGTTCTGAAAGCAGCCCATGTAAGGAATGATAAAAGAACTACAGCTACTGTTACTAATTGTTGATTTCTCAAAACTAGTCCTAGAAGGTATAGAGCAATCGCTAGCGAAGCAAACATCGCTGATTTTCTACTCCATGCCATAAGCAAACCTCCTATTAGTTAGTCAGAAAAAATCAAACAGTTGGAACTGGTACTTGTCTAAGAATGTCTGAAATTACTTGGTCTGTTTCTAATCCTTTAATTTGGTGTTCAGGTTTCAAAATTAGTCTATGTGATACAGCCAAAGTAGCAACTGCTTTCACATCATCAGGAGTGACGAAGTCACGGCCTCTCATAGCAGCAGCAGCACGACTTGTTTTCAGTAATGCTTGTGAACCTCTAGGTGAAGAACCAACTAGTACACGTGGGTCTTCTCTTGTTCTTGATACAATTTCTACCATGTACATCCTTACTGCTGGATCTACATACACTTCTTCAATAGCTTGCTGCATAGCAACAACTCTTGCTGGATCTGTAATTACATCAACTTCTACAGCATCTTTCTTTCTCTCAATACGTCTTCTAAGGATCTCGTCCTCATCTGCTCTATCTGGATAACCTACTGACATCTTAAACATGAAACGGTCTAATTGAGCTTCAGGAAGTGGATATGTACCTTCTTGCTCAACTGGATTTTGCGTTGCCATTGTAAGGAAAGGTGAAGGTAATTTATGTGTAATTACACCTATGGTTACCTGCTTTTCCTGCATAGCTTCTAGCAAAGCTGCTTGTGTTTTTGGAGGTGCTCTGTTAATCTCATCTGATAGCAGAAGGTTACAGAAGATAGGTCCTGGTTTGAAACTAAACTCTCCTTTCTTTGCATCATAGATATTCGTTCCTGTAATATCTGCTGGTAGCAAATCAGGTGTAAACTGAACACGCTTGAAGTCACATCCAAGCGCATCAGCGAAAGTGTTGGTCATCAGTGTTTTTGCAAGTCCTGGATAATCTTCGAACAGAAGATTCCCATTTGACAAGATATTAACCATAACATTGTCAATTACGTGGCTTTTTCCGATAATTACTTTCTGAACCTCTAGGCTAATTGCTTCTGCAATAGCTCCTACAGCTTCGAGTTTTTCACTCATCTTCTTAGAACCACGAACGCTTTCGGCTTTCTTTGCATAACCCTGATTGACCGCGTCTGCTTGCGGTTCTGCTGGTTTTTCTGCTGGTGGTGTTGCATTCATTTTATTTCTCTCCAATTTTCTAATTTGTCTTACCCCATTTCCTTATTGCTACCATAAGTTGCCTTAGTTCTTGGGGTGAGTATGTACGTGATTGGCTGTAAGCCAGTTCTACCAGCCGAGGGTCGCCTATCATTGCTTGAACCTCTGCTGGGGGTTTTGAAGCCATTTGGTCTCTAGTCAGGTCATGATGTACTCTAACTTTAGTAAATAGTGACTGTTTAACTCTAAGCCTGTAGGTACTTGGATCTAATTTTTTAGGCCTTTGATTAAATCTAGTTAAGTCGAAAATATGTCTCCAGTTTTCTTTTTCAGGTATTACCATCATTGAAACAAGTAGTAGTAAACCTACGTTTAGAACAACTAGCCATTTCAAGAAAGTATTCGAGGTAAGTAACACCACTGTTGACATTCCAGCTACGAATGGGGCAGAGATAGTTCCTGTCACGTGTCTACTTTCATCAAACACTATGCGGAAATTAGAATTATCTTGTCTTATTTGACTAGATAGTTGAGTATTATCAAACTCCATCATTGAGTGAACTAACATTTGGAAGTAAACACTATTGCCATTCCAGTCATTATTGTCATTAATTTCATTCATCCAACATTTCGACTCTACTATTCCTTCACAAGAACTTCTCATGCCTTCAAGTGCTGCAGTATCAAAATCCCACAATTTATTTGAGAAGGCTTCATCATCTGAAACAAATACAATACTCCCAGTGGCCTCAATTTCTTCTAAACCTCCGAACCCTCCACTACCTCTTACTTTGTCATAGACTGAAATTCCTGGATAGTCAATTCTAACCATTAGAGCCAAGTCTCCCGGTGCAGGGTTTCTTGCATCGCTGGAATCACCGTTACCAATAATATCGATAAAAGCAGAGGACGAAGCAGTAGCTAAGATATTAACATCTCTTTGTTTGTCTGAATTACTTTGAGGGAGATCTTCTGCTGTAGGTTCAAATCTTATTCCAGTAGGTGATCTAAACATGACTGGAATCCTACATGATTGAGAGACATCATTATTAGAAATCTGGAAATCTGAGCAACCCTTTCTGGCTGCACCTGCTGCCATTTCGTTAACATCATCCACAACAGATGCAACGCTCCAAACATTCTGCCACACAGGGTCTTTTACTGTATCATCCTCATTATATTCTAACCAATGTTGATTCTGATCCAAAAGAGGCTTATCGAAATATGATATGCCAAATTTTGCTGCTAGTCTATTTGCATTTGTATTATCTGCAGCCACTATTACTTTCCCACCTTTTTCAGTAACAAAGTCATAAATTGCATCAGCGGCGGTTTCATCAATTGGTTTTTCTGGAGACACAATTACTAACATAGTTCTGTGTGGATCTTTCCAATCATTTACTAACATCGGAGTAGACATAGTATTAGCAGTAAAATAACCCAAGTCGTTGCTATCGTCGGTACATCCCTCTAGATTATCTCCAAGGTCACATCTCATTTCACTGAGTTGTGCCAAACTGTCTTTTTCATATGCTGAGTATGAGGTATCTTTTCCTATAACCATCAACATGGGTGCGAGTAGAAGCAAAACTACTGTTATCGCTATTGAACCAATAACTATGGTATTGAAATCAAAATCAAACCTATTATCTCCTTCTTCAGTCAAAATAATCAAATCCATTTTTTGATATAGAACATAGCCAAGGCTTACAACTGTTCAAGCCAGCGATGAATCGCAGTTATATGTTGCTGCTATTAGTTCAGGTAGATTAGATTTAATTCGGTCAATAGGTGTTTTTTTAACACCCTCTCAGTAACCTTTTTTTTTAGATAAATTAACATCTTCTATGATTATTATTAATGTAAAATAGTGCTAAACAGGTTGAAAGCATAATTGCCATTAATCCTGACGATGGAAGGTTTGTATCAACTACTTCGGTTATGCTTTCTTCTTCATCCGAATTTTCCTCGTTATCTGCCGGCTTCGAGAGAGGTGGTTCAACAGTTACTGATGTCTCATCTTCTGAAATCTTCGAGGAGCCAGCATTCATTGCACCATTTGAATGAACAGTAATTTCTAATTTACAATTCTTTCTAGGATGACTCTGTGATGCAGTAATTTTCAGATCTGCATTAGCAGAATTATCTTTTTCTAGATCGGTAATTAGTAATTTGTCTAACCCATTATCCAAAGTCATAAGAGGGCAATTATCAGATAAATCAATTTCACCAACTTTATCTTTAATATTACCATTGTTTGTTACAGTAACTCTCAATATCATGTCTGTGCCAGCATTCATAGGTCCAACTGGGTCATCTATATCTACGGAAATTGAGTATATAGTTGGTATTTTCAAGTCTGCCATTGCTTCTTGATTCTCAGGTATTAGGACTTGAACTCCTGCTCTTGTAACCAAACTCGCAGTAATTTTCATTTCCTCTTCTGAATTAGCTGCAAAATTATAAACATCAATATCTTCTATAACTAGAGAAAAGGTTTCATTTTCTCCTGCTTGTATTTTTTCAGATTCAGGTCCATCTTCTACTCCGTCAAAAGGCACTTCATATGTGAAACTAACTTCAATCTCAAACATTTGAGTGTTATGAACATAGAACTCAATTACTCTTTCTCCATCTTCATTGATTAGAAATGGGTTGCTATCATCATCTCCAATATATTTTATTCCCAATTCCCAATTTCCTAATTCTGGTTGTTCTTGTGCAGAACTAATTATGACGAAATTTGTCATTACAAACAAACTGACGACGATACAGATAAGTTTGTTCATATTACTCACTCATTAACTCCTTACAGGCTCTCTTTGTTAATACCTTCACCATTTTTCTTCTATATGATGGTGTATACCATGTATTTGGAACTGGTTTAACTGCCTTTCTAATTTTTTCCGAAAGAAGTTTGATACTTCTTTCACCATCCCAGTTTTCTACTAATTCCATAGCCAGGTCTTCATGATATCCTGGGATAGATTCTAGGCCAGTAGTGGCAATTCTTAATTTTTCTAATTTCCCCTTTTTCTTTTTCCAGAGCACGGCAACACCAGCTTCTGGAAAGTCCCACGATTCTCTTTGACGTAATTTCTGGTAGTCTCCTGACCAATCTGAAATATCTTTAGGTATAGTAATATGAGTCAATAATTCACCAGGTAATAGTTTATTTTTTTTCATTCCATCTAGTTCAAAAAAATCACTTAGTTCCATTTCTCTTTTTCCGGAAGTTGAAATAAGGTGCACTTTAGCCTCCATACACATCAGAACGGGTGCTAAATCTGCTTGATATGTAGCTACACATAATGTATTCTGATTTGGTATTACTCTGCAGTCCGCACCTGTGCCGCAATCACATTTATGACACCAATCTATTGTTTCTCTCCACTCTTCAGTTTGGTTATACCAGTAGCACCTTGTATCAAGACAAATGTTTCCTCCAACTGTTCCCGATCTTCTAATCATTATGCTAGCTATAGAACTAGCAGATTTTGCTAGTACCGGATGAGTAAACTCTGAATCTACCAAATCTTGTAGTCTAACCATCGCGCCAATACTGGTTTCTGTAAGTTCAGTTAATTGTGAGATGTTTGCCAAAGAAATAACATTCTTTTTCGGATTAAGATGCCACTTATAATTTGGAATTAAATCAGTCCCGCCTGAAATCCAATCAAAATCTTCTTGTTTTGATTGTATGCTCTGAGCAATTTCTATTGCTTCATCAACAGTGGTCGGAGAATGAAGTTTGAATGGAGGCATTTTCATTTTCATGCCTCCCTTTTTCTTCTTTCAGTATGAATCCACGCACTTCCTGCCAATCTTGGATTTTCTAAGTATTCTTCAGAAGGGATAACTGTTACTTCCCAACTTTCATCAACTTCATCTGGAGGGATTGTAGGATCCATACCAAATAATGCACCATTATGATATGGCTCAATTTTAGATGACAATCTCCTTTCCTTATCTCTTATTGTGTGTTCTTTTGCTCTTTTGTCAAGTACTTCTTGTAATTTTGAATGTTTTAAAGTAGGTACAGGTAAATCACAAGGATCATCAATCTTTAATTTTCTACATTTTCTCTCTATATTTTTGTATAACCTATCTGGAGTGATTGGTAATTCATTCGTTCTCACTCCAATTGCGTCATAAACTGCATTACATACTGCCGGCAAAATAGGTAATAATGGACCTTCTCCGGCTTCTTTAGCACCAAATGGTCCTTCTGGGTCATTTGATTCCACAATGATAGGTGTGACGTGTGGCATTTCATGTACACTAGGTATCTTATAGTCTAGTAAATCTGTATTCATTAGATTTCCAGTTCTACCATATCTCATTTCTTCAGAGAGGACTTGCCCCATTCCCATGTGGCATGAACCTATTATCTGCCCTTTGACTGCAAGTGGATTAAGTGCCTTGCCACAATCATGAGCTGCCCAAACTTTCTCTACTTTTGTTTGACCTGTTTCAACATCAACTTTTACTTCTGCTACATAAGCTGAAAATGAATATGCAGGTGCTAAACCAGCGGCTGCACCTTTGTGCGCTCTACCCATTGGCGGAGTCCTATAGGCTCCTGAGGCAACTAAGGCTCCTCTTTCTTCCTGTGCCTTATGTAAAGCTTCTAGATAAGAAACTCCGATCGCAGGGTCGTCTTTTCTAAAAATTCTACGATCCCCAATTACTAATTTTCCAATTGGTGCTTTGGTAATGTCGGAAGTTGCCTGCAGTAAATCTTGCCTGATTTCCATAGCAGCAGAAATTGCGGCATTTGCATTCATGAATGTAACTCTTGATGAATAAGAACCTAAATCAACTGGAGAAGTGTCTGTTTCTCTAGATTTCACTCTAATCATATCCAATGGTAATCCTAGAACCTCAGCTACTGACTGAGCTACAACAGTATCTGAACCTTGGCCAATATCAGCAGCTCCTGTGTGTACTGTTACTCCGCCATCCATATCGATTTTCAGATGAACGGTTGCATGCGGAAACTTGTTCGGGTCCCAATGTATCGGAAGTCCACTACCAGAAATGAAGAATCCACAACCTATTCCAATTCCATGGCCTAGAGGCATTTTTCTGAATTTATCTTTCCATCCCGATTCTTCCATCACTCTTTCTAAACATTCTCTCATTCCTATACTGGTTACTCTGAATCCAGTAATTGTTGCAGAATGAGGTGGCAATAAATTGGCTAACCTGAAAGATATTGGATCAACTTGTAATTGTTCAGAGATATCATCTATACCTACTTCTACAGCACATCGAGAATTAACTGCGCCATGCCCTCTCATGGCACCACTAGCAGGTTTGTTTGTCCAAACTCTTGCTCCAGTGTAGTGAAATGCCCCAATTTCGTAAGGAGCAGTATGTAGAACTCCATTGTAATATGTGGTGACGTGACCAAAAGATGCAAAAGCCCCCCCATCAATTAGTGCATCTGTTTCAATCCCACACAATCTTCCTTCGCTATCGGCATGTAGATTCATCTCTATATGCGATGGATGCCTACCTCTATTTATCCAATAAACTTCTTCTCTGTCAAATGTTATTCTAACAGGTCTCCCTGATTTCCGAGCCAATATCGATGCGCACATTTCATGTGGGAATGGATCCGATTTTCCTCCAAACCCCCCTCCTACGAAAGTCCGATGGACATTTATTTGATGCATAGGAATTTCTAACACATCTGCCAATGCTCTGTGGACATAATGTGGTACTTGTTGCGGAGTGTAAAGTGTCAATCTTCCAGAAGGGTCCCAATCAGCAACAACAGCATGGGGTTCGGTAGCAGCGTGATTTACTCCATTGAAAAACCAATTTTTTTTATGGCTGGCAATAGAATTCTTCTCCATGGATTTAATGTTTCCAAATTCCTGAAACACCCTTTTCTGTATATTTGCTTCTCCAATGTGATATTCGCCTCTGTCGTGAATTGGATCTTTAGAGTCTTTCAATCCATCTTTCATGTCGTGAATAGAATCTAGAATTTCATATTCAATTTTCATCAATCTGACTGCTTCTAATGCTGTGGCTTCATCCTCCGCTGCTACACAAGCAATTAGATCTCCAATATGTCTAACTCTATCGACAGCCATTGCATGTTCATCTTTGGTGACAGGCAAAACTCCAAATTTATTTTTTGCATCGTCTCCAGTAGCAATTGAAACAACTCCGGGCAATTTTAATGACTCTGATAAATCGATAGATAATATTCGTGCATAATGATGTGGTGATCGAACAATTTTGCCAATCAGCTCATTTGGCAATCTTATATCATCGCCATATTTTGCTCTTCCTGTCACCTTCCAATTACTATCAACTAGAGATGTAGGTTTCCCTACAATTCTCCCAGTAATCAGTTCATCATGTCTATGATCTCCCCAGGGTTGCTTTTTTTCACCTCCTTGACTTTCAGGAATCATTTTTTCATCTCTAGGTTCACTAAATGAATTCTTACCTCCCGAACCTGGTCTGGAGAAAGAAATTTTTCCTGGTTGTTGTCGATAACCAACCATTTCCTTCTTTTCATCTTCAGACATTTAGATACCTCAATTTTCAAATCCAGGATTAGGGTTACTTTTAGGATCAGTTGTATTGTCAATATTTTTTCCTGCGACTAATAATTCACTGGCTGCTTTAACTGATTCTATGATTTGCTGGTATCCCGTACATCTACATAAATTTCCTTCTATTGCAGTTTTAATTTCTGAATCATTTGGTGTTGAATTTTCTTCTAATAATGATGAAATTACTACTAAGAAACCGGGTGTACAAAAACCACACTGACTTCCTCCATATTCACTAAACATTTCTTGAATAGGATGCAAATGGTGGCCATCTGCCAAACCTTCTACTGTGGTAATCTTACAATCTTTAACTTCTTGAGCTAAAACTAGACAGGATAGTTTCGGTTTTCCATCAACTAATACTGAACAACATCCACATGTACCCATGTCACAACCTCTCTTAACCCCCAAAGTCCCTACTTGATCTCTTAAGACATCTAGAAGTATTGCATTGCTCTCAACATGCTTAGAAATTTCTTTACCATTTACTTCCGCTTTCCATGGTATTTTTTCAGGACCGGGAAGCATTGGTAGGCGTATGACACTCATGCTAACATCCTCACCACACGGGCTCTCCATTTGAGCATTCGGATTGACACTCTCTTCTTATTCTAAATCCTTCATTACTTTATTCATAATTTCAACTTCAGCTCTTCTTATGTGCTCACCATAAGTACTTCTTGCCATATTCATCTCATCAGCTAGTTGTTTCAGAGTCACATTTCTATCAATACTGTAGAATCCTTTTCTCATCGCGTGCTGCAAAACTTCTATTTGTCTATCCGTTAAAATTGATTCCCAAACACTCCCATTATCTTCTTTTTGAAATGTTTGAACTGAGATATTATCAGGTGGTAGAACCATTCTAATTAGTTTGATGAATCTACTTACAGAATTCGATAGACCCGAGATTCTTAATTCCATGCCCTTTTCCTCAGAGATTCCATAGGGTGGGTGTATGTGTATGTTTGATAATTCAATTGCCGAAATTGCTAATGGATGAGTGCATAACAAACTTACTAATACTCCATCATCATTTTCCTCATGTACTTCTATTAGCTTGAAATTTTGTAAATTAGAAAATTTCTCAATTTCTTGACCCTCTTTTAGTTTTATTTCCGCCAACTGAGTGACACTTTTTTCATTAATTGCCAAGTGTCCTAAAATTTCCATTCTTTCACATATTCCAAGAATCTCCGAAATTTCTTGAGCGCCTTGTAAAGACGTGGTCTTCCATCTTAATACAACCTTGCGCATAATAGATGGAATGTACTTTTACTATTGAACCTCTCGGTAATTTTTAATTCCAGTACATCTCTCGAATTTCTTGATTTGTCTCCATACACAATGTGACATCTGAAGGTCTATCTGGTTGTATTGAGTTTCCATTAAGATGGTTGATAATTGGTTCTACATTTGACTCATTCACTACTCCCCAACCAATTTGTGTACATGGAGCAACTGGGGAAACAGGAGTAGTTCCTGAGAGCGGGTCCCAGGTATTGAATGATGGATACCATGCTGAAAGATTCAGTGCATCTCTTATATTTGCTTGAGAAATGTTCATATTATTTCCATTGACCAAATAACCGCTTCTTAGATCAGGATCTGCTCCTGATGAAAAATCTCCTGATTCAGTTCTTAGATGTTGAATTACTTTCGACAAAAGTCCTGCAGTCCTAGGCGTTGCAAATGAAGTTCCGCTGGTTTCATGATAACCATCAATATCATCATGATTTGGTAAAATTTGAGTCCAATCTGCAGCAATGTCAGGATATGATCCACTCATAGTTTCTTTCTGGTCATCACCCTCTTCAGCATATCCAGAGATCCCTATGCTCCAAGGTGGTCCGGCTGTTGAGTCTTGAACAGCTGGTGATGGGGAATTATCAGCAGCCCCTGTATGAATCTTCTTTTCTTGGACTACCGCTACTTCAGTTGCATCTTCTATACCTGGGACTGGAATCGAACCTATGGGTCCAAAACTAGTACTAATTATGTCTACTAATGGTTGATTAGCGGCTGCCAAAACAGCAGCGTCACTAAACCCCTCAACAAAGAAAATAATCGCATCAGGATTAGCATCTAGTACTGCCCCAGTTACTGCGGTCCCATGTCCGTCCGAGGGGTCGTCAAGGATTGGTATGTCAGTATTATCGTCCGGAGTAGTTCCTATTATCTTCGTACCTGGGAAATATACTATGTCTGTAGAATTAATCTTATCCCAACAACTTTCCTTATCTGCATCATATCTTTCCTGCCAAGTTCCAGAAAATGTTAGTTCACATGTCATTGTTACACCCAATCCTTCTAGCAACCAATCGGGATAAGTTTCATTAGTTCTAAAATGATCATGATATACATTGATTCCAGTATCTATAGGGGCAACAATTGAATAATTTCTGAATATTTCTTCGTCTTCAATCAAAGTTTCTTGAGCTGAATCGTCAGACATACATCCGCTAAGAGATGCAGTAATCATTACTAATACTAATGATACAGCTAGTTGTTTCATTAATTAACCGAGACATAATCTCTTTTTCAGTTCTCCGTGTGAGTGATTTTTCTATCCAATGCTAGAATTTCAGCACAGACTGCTAAACCAATTTCTTCAGGTGTTTCAGCACCAATATCTATTCCAATAGGGCATCTAGCATTCTCAAACCATTTTTCTTTAATGCCATCCTCAATTGCAGCCTTCTTGAATGAGCTCCATTTTGAAGTTGAACCTATAGCTCCAATTCTAGGTCTTATTTTCTCCTCTCGTAATTTTAGTAATCCTAATAATAATTCTTGATCAACTGACCAGTCATGGCCTAACAGTAGAATATCTGAAAAACGCTCTAAAGATTCAGAATCTTCTGATTTAAGAAAATCATCTACATCCGTTGAGATATTTTCATTAGAAAATGGATATTTCTCAGAATTAGAATATTCTTTTCTTACATCAAATATGGAGTAATCCCATCCCAATGAATCAGCAACTAATGCAACGCACCTACCTACATGTCCTCCCCCTGCAATCAAAATGTGGGGTACGGGTTCAATTATTTCGATACTCACTTCCACTTGCCCCCCACATAGGCTGTCAAGAGCTATCCCTTCTTTTCCCTTCGCATCCTTGTAAAGATAAAATGTTTCAATAATCCCTCCCTTTTTCCGATTCAGTTTTACATCTTCATTCAATAATTCTTTCATTTTTTTCTCAATTTTTAGTTCTAGGCCTGCTCCGCCCACAGTTCCGAAATTTTGCATTCTTGAATTAATTGCAAGCTTCGCACCCGGCTTACCGGGGACACTCCCTTTCGCAGATATTATTGTTGCTATAGCAACTCTACGTCCTTGTTCCACTTCACTTAATGCCCAAGATAAAACATGAACAGACACGTACCTCTGAGAGGGTTCTATACTTTTTGATTTTGCATATTCTTATCAGGAGGTAATCACAAATTATGTTCTATGGTAATTTCTCTAAGTTTTTCTAAATCTTCGGGATAATCTATGTTTAGATGTAAATATTCATCATTTACCTCAATTTTAATTGGTTTAATTATATCTCTAAGGGGAGTAGAAGGATTTCTTGAGAGGATTTCTTCACAATCATTTCTAGATAATATTACAGGATGTCCACCTTTGCCATTTTTACTTGGACAAGATGTTTTATCGCAATTAATTAATCTCTCAATAGTTTCATTTGAAAAACCGGGCCTGTCTACTGGTACTATCAAGCATCTTTCACTTCTTAGTTCCTTAATTCCACACTGTATGCTTCCAGTTCTACCATTCTCAGGTTTAGTATTAACTACTACTTTCTCGCCTAGTTTATTCATTTCAAAAACTAACTCACTCCGAGTTACGATAATTATTCTTAAATTATATTTTCTTAACTTCTCAATTAGGATATGGATCAACGACTTGCCATGAATATCAACCAATGCTTTAGGCTCCCCCAGTCTTTCACTGGCTCCTGCAGCAAGTATAATTGCATCAATCGGCTTCAAACTAACCACTATTTTCATCATCTAATTGAGATTCTATATCTTCAATCCATTCTTCCATATCCTCATCAATAATTTCATCAGAAAATAACCCGGATTCTTTCAATTTGATAGTTGCAACAGTTAATGCTACAAATAAAATTATTACTAAAACAGATAGTAAACCTATAATTAATGTCAGGTTATTAGATTCGCTACTACTTGTTTCAATTTTTTCTTCACCCATGATGTTAATACCTACTGCAAGGTTTGTTGAGGCTTGATCTCCAGAAAGTGCTCGTACCAGAATAACCTGTTCACCTTCAACTGTGTTGTTGGGGAGGAATCGAAGCCGATCTACAAGAAGTCCATGAGTTACCTCAAACTGCTCATTACCTATGTCAAATTCAGCTAAATCCATCCAATTATCTCTCATGTCCCAAGTTCTCCACTGTACTTTTTGAACTCCTCCTTCGAGGTTGAATACAATCGATTCTCCTTGTCCAATATGAACACGATTATCTTGCCCGTAATTGCTGTCTAGTGTTACGTTCAGAGACATACTTAGTTCGTAGAAGTAATTCGCCGCTTCTTCAACTGCAGGCTGGGCGTTAACGTGGCCATGACCGTATACGTTATTTTGTCTATTCTTGGGGATTAAGTCCTCAGCACAAGGCTCGTTAGCCAACATGTAATGGCATTGCCTGTAAGTAGAAGTTTCTTGCATTATATTTCTAACATCAAAAGGACTTAAATCGGGATTGGCCTGATACATTAGAACAGCTACTCCGGCCGCTCCCGGGGTTGCCATACTTGTTCCTGAGAGTGCTACATAACCATCTCCGGTGTTTGCATCAGGGGCATTAACACTACTTCCAACGAATGCTATGTTTGGTTTGACTCTACCCTCCTCTGTGGGTCCTTGGCTGGAGTAAATCGCAATTGCAGTATTCTTGTCTAGAGACCCTACAGTGATGACATCCTCCGCACTCCCCGGAGTTCCTATTGTTGCAGTTCCCCCGCTATTTCCAGCTGCAATAAAAAGAGTCACCCCAGATCTCATCATTTCATTGGCCATTCTGTTGACAGACTCCTCTTCTGATGAGGTCCATTCAATTGCTCCAGTTAGAGCTCCGAGACTCATACTGGCCGCTCTGATATTGAATTCGTGTCTCTTCTCGACTGTCCATTCCATTCCAGCCATAACTGCGGCGAAAGATCCGCTTCCACCTCCGTCTAGTACCTTGACTCCCACTAAATTTGCATGGGGCGCCACACCAACATGCTGGTAGTTAGGGGCGCCTGTCCCGGCTGTGATGCCTGCACAGTGAGTGCCATGGCCATTGTCATCATAGGGGAATATCTCTGTTCCATTCGTTGCTCCAGGGTTGTTAATCGCATCATAGAATGCGACTATTTTAGGGTCATTTGTGGTGTTGTCATCATCTAAATCGTCTAGAGCAGTATGATTACCGTCGATTCCGGTGTCAATGATTGCCATTGTCACTCCGGAACCTGTGTAGCCTGTGTCTTGCCATACTAGGTCTACGCCATGCGCCGGGACTACCTCTTCCATCTGAATTCCTAATCTTCCATCTAACTCAATGAACACAACTCCTGGTATTTCGAGTAATTCGTGTATTCTATTCAATTCAACAGTCCCAGCAATAGAATCAATCAGCCAATATCGGAATTGTGTAACAAATCCAACTTTGTTTTCCAATAGCCATTGATCAATTTCAGTAGGGGTGTGGTCGAAGTCTACAATGACTGAAATCCGTCCCTCTTCATCGAGATATTGATAGTGCCTATTTTCTGCTGCTATCCAAATGGCATCATGAATTCTATCTTTATTTTCATCCATGTTTGTATTTTCCCACCATTTAATTTCATCAGAATAGTCATTCCAGTCATCCACTTCTAACGGGGATGAAGATGCTATCAAAGGGACTACTAATAATCCTAGAATCATTACTGCGGTCATTCTTCTGACTAAATTCACTCTTCCGCTCATATTAACAAATGTCCGGATTATTCCATAAGTATTGAATGAAACGGTCATCTGTTCTTATTTTCAATCTAATCTCGAAGCATTTCTCTACTAATTATTAATCGTTGAATTTGGCTTGATCCTTCAAAAATTTGTACAACTTTTGCCCCTCTCATTCTTCTTGCAACTGGATATTCTTCAGAGTATCCATAACCGCCGAAAATCTGTACTGCATCAGTGGTAACTTCCATCGCCATGTCTGCAGCAAATCTTTTTGCATGCGCTGCCTCTAAAGTATTTCTTTCTCCAGAATCTGCTTTCAAAGCGGCCTTCCAAACTAACATTCTAGCGGCTTCAATTTTTGTAGCCATATCTGCCAACATGAAGGAGATTGCTTGATGCCTGATTATAGGTTTATTGAATGCATTTCTTTCACCAGCATAATTCATAGCTTCTTCCATTGCTCCTCTTGCATTACCAACTGCATGAGATGAGATACTCGGCCTTGAAAGATCAAATGCTTCCATTGCATTCATCCACCCATCATTTTCTTTCCCACCAACTAAATTTTCAATTGGGACTCGGACATTATTGAATGTCACAGATCTTGTATCGGAACAACGCTGACCCATGTTTTCCTCTTTCTTACCCAACTCCACTCCTTCAAGATTAGAATCGACAATAAATCCACTCATCCCTCTGTAACCTAATTCTTTATTGGTATACGCGAGAACGAAAAACCAGTCTGCATAACCAGCCCCTGTAATCCACATTTTCTGTCCATTAATAATATATTCATCTCCATCCTTAACGGCCTCTGTTTGAATAGATTGTACATCACTTCCAGCTCCTGGTTCAGTTACACAGTAGGCTGCAATTTTTCCTTCGGTGACCATTCTAAGATATTTCTCTTTTTGAGCTTCAGTTCCGCCTGTGATCAGCGGATATGACGCTAACATTGAACTCCCAGCAGCGGTGGCGAATCCAGGATCTCCAAATCCGAGCTCTTCTAAGACTAACACTTCTTCAAATGAGCCCATTCCTCCTCCACCATATTTCTGAGGAATTTTTAGAGTTAATAATCCGAGCTCATTTGCCTTGGCAATGGCTTCTATCGGATATGTGCTTTCTTTATCCCAATGGGCTGCATTTGGTTTAATTTCTTCATTGGCGAAATCACGTGCTAATTCTCGCAACATTTGTTGTTCATCAGTCAATACGAAGTTAACCATGATGCTCGCAAGCGGCATTAAGACTTAGCCGTTCTGCTAGATATTATTCATATTGTGTAGAGTAATGTCATGTATGATAAGTAACCAATAACCATAACCACTCCTAGCGTTTTAGTTATTTTACGTTCATTTAACAGCATTGCTGCAACCAGCCCCGAAGTTACTAAGACTACCCATATATCTCTCCCAGCAAACTCTTCAGAAACTAGAATCCCTCCGGCATAAGCAGAGGAAATTCCTAGAATTCCAAGGATATTTATGACATTTGAACCTAAGACATTCCCTATTGCTACTCCCTTGTGCCCCCTCAATGCCGCAATCATTGTTACCGCTAATTCAGGTAGGGATGTGCCCAATGCAATTACGCTTAGACCAACAATTGATTCTGATATTCCAAATGAGTCAGCTATTCCAACAGATCCTTCAATTAGTAATTCTGCCCCTAAAACAATCATTGCTCCGCCCAAAATAGTAATCATCATTGCTAATAGCAAATTTTCTCCCATCCAAGTTTCTTCTAATTCCTCATCTAATCCTAATTTCTTTGAATAATTATAAGAATAAACATAATAGCTAATTAGAGCAATAATCATTAAAATACCAACTATTTGAGTTATTTCTCCTCTAACTACGGTCACAAGTAAAATTATAGATGCCATAATTACTGCTATTGCATCTTTTTTAATTTCAACACCTGGTTTATCGCAGGCTCCAAGCATAGCAGCAGTTCCTAGAACTAACATTACGTTAGCAACATTCGAACCTAGGACTCCGCCCACTGCTAAATCAACAAGTTCCTGACTGTTACTACTAACCGCATTTATTGTAACTGCTAATTCTGGGAGGGATGTTCCGACAGCCACTATGGTAAAACCAATTAGTAGAGGTGAAACATTCATCTTTCTAGCTATGGTAATTGCGCCTTGAACAACACTTTCTCCTCCAAATATCAAAAAAATAAAACCAAGTATTACTAAAACTAAATCGGGTAGGGATAACAAAAAATTCATCATTCAAAATCACTCTCATTTACATATTCTATTTACGTGCCTTAATACAAGTTCCACAGTAGGGATTGTGTAATCTTCCAATGTGGGTGAGAATGGAACTGGTGTATCTAGAGCGCCTATTACTACTGGTGGAGATTCCATATCCCAAAAACTTTCTTCCATGACTCTACTACTAATTGTATGCCCTAAACCTCCAGTATACTGAGACTCTTGTAGAACAATCATTTTTTTAGTCTTCATGACTGATTGTATACAAGTTTTTGAATCGAAAGGCAAGATAGTTCTCAAGTCAATAATTTCTATTTCTATTCCTTCACTTGACATTAATTCAGCAGCCTTTAGCGCAACATGAACCATTGCACCCCAAGTGATTATAGTCAAATCTTTTCCACCTCTAATGACTTTAGCCTTGCCAATTGATGATTCATTATTTTCCAACCTCTTTTTCACAGATTCTGTATCTATAATCTGATTTATCGAGTCGCCCCAACCTGTTTTACCTCCTCCTAATCCATATAATCCAAGATGTTCAAGGAATACGACAGGGTCATTTAATTCATGAGACTCAATTAAAAGATCATAAGCATCTTGTGGGTTGCTGGGGAATACAATTGTCAAACCTGGATCATTCATGAACCACGACTCAATCATATTTGCATGAAAGGGGCCACTTCTTGTTTTAGCACCTAGTGGTATTCTGACTGTTAACGGTACATCAGCCCCCCATCTCCATCTTAGTTGTGCAGCATTATTCACAAGAGCATTCATAGCCAATGCTGCGAATCCTCCGAATTGTATTTCCGCTACAGGTCTCATTCCTCCTAATGCGGCTCCTGTAGCTGAATTTATGATAATAGATTCAGAAAGCGGCATATCTAGAAGTTTACTAGAATGACCTTTTGCTTTGAGAGGAATATTCATGCCAAATGCTCCTGCGACTTCCATATCTTCTCCCATGAATACGATATCGTCGCCATAATTTTCAGCCAATGTCACCATGGCATTTTGTATTGCACGACTGTAAGTAGATGAGCTAGGAGAATTAGAAAATTCAATTGCTAATTCACCGTCTTCGAGTGGCCCTGGTAAATTTTCTACACCTCCTTTCTCTAATCTGTCGAATTGTTCAGAGTGTGACTCTGCATTGTGTATTGAAGTAACTCCTTTTGTCACTGTGTTGCCTTCAGGCCATGGCATATTTTCCATCTCCTTCCTAGCTAAATCTACGATATATTGTTCTTCCTCCTCCATAGTCCTCAATTGTTTTTCACTTGCTCCAAGAGATATGCAATACTCTCTATGATTCGGCAGCGGGTCTTTTTCAGCCCAATATGTCAATAATTCTCTACCTACATATCCAGGGGGGTTTCCTGTCACTGAACCTAAGTATAAGTCATCGTGATGATGAGCGTGGCCGCATCCTCTCATCGTCTCAACATGAATCAAAGTGGGCCCTCCTCCGTTTAATGCGTATTCTCTACTAGTTGCTGTCGACGCATGAAATTGTAGCGGGTCTGATCCATCAATTGTCCATGATGGTATTCCCATTGCGTGACCTTTGTCGCCAAATGTTTCTGCTCCTGATTGGCCCACTGTGAATGTATCTAGCGCAATTTGATTATTTTGTATCATAAATGCAATTGGTAAACCTCTAGCTCCTGCTAAATTCATTGCTTCCCAAAACTCTCCATTGCTACTACATCCTTCTCCTACAGGTGCCAAGTGGAATCTATCAATATTCAATAATTTTGCAGCAAGAGCAACCCCTGTGGCTGTAGCACTGGCAATTGGAAGTGGTGCAGTAGGGGGTAGAACTCCTTTTTCCCAGTTCCCTATGTGTAAATCGCGCCCACCTGAATCTGGGTTCCCTCCATCCATATATGATCCTGACTTCCCCATTTGAGCAGCAAAAATCTCTAATGGAGTTTGTCCGAATGCAAGTGCTAAGCCAACGTCTCTAATCATTGGCGCAATAACATCTGCTAGATGTCTATTCTCAGGAGACAAATCAATTGCCCTATTGAGAGAAGTAGCACAACCAACAACTCCTTCCTGCCAAGTAGATCGGAACCCTTTCCCTCCAAATTTCCCTCCATCTGGGGTACTGATGCCATTACTGAATAAATCTTTCAAATGTTCATCAATCGCTCTTGTCCTAGTCATCCATCTTTGCCATTCCAAATGTGTTTCTAAATCGACACTTGATGCATAAGCTACTCTTCTGAGGCATAGTTTGATGTCTCTCATGAATCTCTGTTTTCTTCTTTTGAGATATAATTCAGTATTTCTTCTAGGAATTATCTCTTCTTCTCCAATAATCAATAATTCAGGTTTCCATATCCTTTCATCTAAAGATTTTGAAACTTTGATGCAAAATTGTCCAGTGAATTGATGATATTTTTCTCCATCAAATTGACTTGGAGGTTGCATATCTCTCCATTCTTCTGCAATGAACTCCAAGTACCCGTCATGCCTCTCTGCTACAAAACGAAGCAATTCACTCCTCACATCTACTTCTGGCAACTTCCTTGTAAATTTCAAAGCATCTCTTGGACTCCAATCCAAACCCCAAATTGGTGGCAGTTGTTCTTGAGTAGCCTTTTCTGAAAATATCTCCTCACTTTCGCCAACTTCTAGGATTTTTTCATTTCTCCTACTTGCTTCTTCAATTATCTGTTTGAAATCTATTGATGAATCTCTCTCCCATATGTGGTAATTCCGTTTCCTGCCTTTTCCTGAATTAGAGCGATTAAGTGTAAATCTAGCCCTTTTATTGCAATTACTGCATTTCCGATCTATGTGGTTTGTATCTGGATCTCTAGTTTTCCATGGTTCATAGTTTCCACATTCTGGGCATAACCAAATTCCTTGTCGGGCTATGCTCATAACTCTCCGAAAATTAACAAGTACTACAACTAATCGCTTCTTGAGTATCAAATGTGGTATTTATTTCTTAATTGCGGTATCTTCTCTAAATAGAAATCACCTTTTCTAGTTAAAATACCATTTAAAAACGTTAGACTAAATAGATTAATACCACATTTATTTAGAATATGTTGTAATATTTGATAGAATTGTGTTTTTAGGCTTAAAATACCATAATTAAAAGTTACACTGCAGATTTAAATACCGTAATAAGAACAATTAATACCTTGGAATACTTGAATCAACTGTAGATGCCCATAAATGTATACCGCCAGATAGATTGTATATCTCCATAGGATAATTACCTGACATTTTAAGAAAATTTGCCACCATAGCTGATCTAGCACCACTTCTACAGTATATGACAATATCTTGGTCACTGGGTATTTCTTCAAGTCTTGATGGAATTTCCGTATGACTAATTCTTAGATTTGTATTAGGTAATGTGACAATTTTTTCTTCATCTTCTCTTCTTACATCCAAGAAGAAAGGCTCCCAACCATTTTTCACTTTATCCACATATTCTATTGGACTAATCTCCTTCATATTCTCTTTTGTATCAGAGACATCTAATGATTGTTCCTCATCTAAACCCAGTGCACAAGATATAGCTTCTTCAGAAAGTTCAGTAACTCTTTCTCTTTCTTTATTTGCATTATATCTAAGTTTTCTAATATTCATTGTTTGAGTATCAATTAACAATAATTCACTATCTAATATTCCATCCATCTCTAGAATAATTTTCAGAACCTCATTAGCCTGGAATGATCCTATAATCCCTGGTAATACACCTAAAACTCCGGCTTCAGCACAATTTGGTGCTAATTCGGGAGGTGGTGCTTTAGGAAATAGGTCTCTATAATTAGGACTTCCATTTAGGTTGAATACAGAAACCTGACCTTCAAATCGGTGAATACTACCAAAAACCCATGGTTTACCTAAGATTTCACAACAATCACTAATTGTATATCGTGTAGCAAAGTTATCTGTTCCATCTACAATAACATCATATCTGTTAATTATTTCTTTGGCATTTTCAATTGTTAATCTTGTATCAAATATCTCGACAATTATTTCTGGATTAATTTGATTAATTCTTTTTTTAGCTGATTCCGTCTTTAATTCTCCAATTGATGACGTAGAATGAATAATTTGTCTTTGCAAATTAGTCAGCTCTATTTTATCATCATCTATAATTCCAATTTTACCTATTCCCGCAGCTGCTAAATACATCAATACTGGTGAACCTAGGCCTCCGGCTCCAACAACTAGTACTGAAGCAGATTTGATTTTTTTTTGCCCCATCTCACCTACTTGTGGCAATATTAGATGCCTAGCATACCTCGCTTTCTCATCATTGGTCAAGTCAATTTCAGACATCTTAATCCTCAATGTTGTTCTTCAAGCCATTTTTCAGCATCGATTGCTGCTTGACATCCCATTCCTGCTGCTGTTATCGCTTGGCGATATCTAGTATCAACAACATCTCCTGCAGCAAATATACCTTCTACACTTGTCATAGTGTGTGTTTTTGCAAGAATATATCCCGAATCGTCAGTTTCTACTTGTTCTTCCAAGAAATTAGTAATTGGTTTATGTCCAATCGCAATGAATGCCCCTGTACAAGATATTTCTTCGATACTACCATCTCTCGGATCTTCTAGAATTGCACCACTTAATCCTGTTTCGTCTGAAAGCCAGCGTTTGACAGTTCTAAATGTCTTTATCTCAATTTTTGGATTATTTAGGGCTCTTTCGTACATTACCTTTGATGCTTTGAAAACATCTCTCCTATGTAATAATGTCACTTTACTAGCAAATCTGGTTAAGAATGTGGCTTCTTCCATAGCTGAGTCTCCACCTCCAATAACCAGTACCTCTTGCTCACGGAAGAATGCACCATCACAAGTTGCACAAGTGCTTATTCCTCTACCCTTTTGCTCTTCTTCTCCCTCTGCTCCTAGCCAGATTGATTCCGCTCCAGTGCAAATAATTACTGATTTTGAACGAAACTCTTCCCCCTCAACCCATATTTTGAATGGCTGTTCAGAAAAATCAACTCTCTCTACATTTTTATCTTGAACCTCTAATCCAAATTTCTCTGCTTGTTCTCTCAACTGAATCATCATCTCTGGCCCTCCAATTCCTTCGGGATATCCAGGAAAATTCTCTATGTCCGATGTTAGCATTAATTGCCCACCTGACATATATCCGGCAAACATCAATGGTTCCAACAATGCTCTTGCCGAGTATAGGCCCGCAGTATATCCTGCAGGACCAGAACCTATGATTATCACATTCCGCACTTCATCAGTCATGAGTCTCGGAATGATAGGAGTGCTTTGAACATTAACTCGAAGAAAGCACTATTCATTACTTCTAGTTAGGTTAATGATATTCATTTTGACATCATAATTACAGCATTAACTGCAGATCTTGCATGTGGCTCTAATCTTGGCTCAATATGGTGTTTCTCAGCACCTGGGCCAATAATTCCTAACCCAATTGGTTTGTTATACTTAATTTGTAATTCGATAATTGCCTTAGTAACTGCTTGACCCATAACGAGACCATGCTGAGTTTCGCCACGTTCAATAATTCCAAGAGTAATTGCAGCATCAACTCCTTCATTTTTCAATATACGTTCTAAAGCCAATGGAGCTTCCATTGAGCCTGGAACCCACAAGATTTCTGATATCTTCACACCCTTGATACTTGCTTCATCTTGCGCATATTCGAGCATTCTTTCAATTTCTTCTTTATGAAAACTCCCACAAACTGCTGCAATATTCATTATTTCACTTCCATACTTTTTCTGATAGTATCTACAACGGCTTGAGTACGCGAATCAATTTCTATATTTACGTAATCACCAACTTTTTTTTGCCCTATCGTAGTAACTCTCAATGTTTCAGGGATAATATGTAATGAGAAACTTTCTTGACTAACTTTCCCTATAGTCAGGGACATCCCATCTATCGAAATATATCCTTTCTCAAGAATATAATGACTTGCATTTGGCGGATTTTCAACTAGAATATCTATCCCTTCACCTTTATTGGTGATATGTATTATCTTTGCAGTCATTAAGACATGTCCTGATATTATATGCCCTCCTAATTCATCTCCCATTTTCAGAGATCTTTCGACATTTACCAGAGAGTCAATACTTAATTCTCCTAAGGTTGTACGCGCAAGAGTTTCTTCTATAGCATCAAATTTTACTAGATTATCATCTATAGAAACCACAGTCATACAAACGCCATCAAGAGCTACACTGGCTCCAATTTCTAAATTATCAGTATATTTCTCTAAATTTACCGTTAAGCTGCGAATGATATCTTTTTCCTCAATTTGAACTATAGGGGCAGTCCCAGCTACGATTCCAGTGAACATCTCAATCTTCCTCATAGGGGCCACCAGTTTCGCCCGACCATAAACTAAGTATTTTCGCTATTATTTTTCTAGTCCCATCTAAGTCATCTGCTAATCCTTCTACGCGAATTACTTCTACATGACCCCAACCATTATTCTCCAATCCAAGTTTTATTGCATCACGAGAGTGTTTCTGATCATATCCTAAAGCGATAATGTCGGGTTTCACCGAATCTAATATTTCAAAAATTGGAATACTTGGAGGATTCCCAACTATCGCTTTGTCAACTGGTTTCAAGCCTTCCACCATTCTTCTCCTTAATTCTTGATTTGTCACAGGTTCATGCTTTTGCTTACGTACAGTATCGTCATGAGCAACAACAACCACTAATTCATCGCCCAATGATTTTGCCTGCTCGACATAATGTAGATGACCTGCATGAAGTAGGTCAAAGACACCAACTGCCATTACACGAACCATATTCCTCACACTCAATACTAATAGCAACTCTTTTCAATTTATTTATTTATGTTTAAGGCATTGAGTAAATCTTCGCCAGTTATCATTGGAATTTTATATTTGGAAGCATAGGACCTTGCATCTTCCACCGAAAGAGCTCCATCCCCATCTGGCTGAAGCATTTCTGCCCCTATTGTTGCTGGAACCTGTCCTGCAAGTCTCGCGATGGCTACTGCTAGCTCTGTATGCCCTTGTCTAGATGACAAACCACCTGGAGATTCTCTACATACAGGTATGTGGCCTGGTGTGCGAAATTCATTACCTAATGCCTTATATGCATCTTCTCCGCTAATTGATTTTTCCATTAACTCGCCAGACAACTCTCCAAATCTTTTGGTAGTAAGTGATCTATCTCTATCAGTAATTCCTGTATATGTATCTCGATGATTTATAGAAAGAGTAAATGCGGATCTTGTATCATATTGTAAGTCATTAGTAATTAAGTGCGATAATACGGGATTGTCCTCTACTAATTTTTCATGTGTATGTAGATCTTGAAGCCACGGTAAATCGAACATCTCCCCTATTTCGTTGCCTATTGCTAAGAATAATAATCCTCCACAATCTATTCTCAAACGCCTCATTACTGCCGGTGTTGCGGCTGTTGCAGGCCAAAGCAGGTCCGTTTCTTTCTCTCTAAAGTCAGAGTCAAAAACCATCACAGGTTTACCTTGTGAAAATGCCCTAATTGCATCCTCTACGCTGTCAGCCATGCATCTCGGAAGAGGTTCTGATAGGGGTTGTTTTCGGTTAAATGATTTCTCTTCGGCGGAGGGTTCTCATGTAGATAACCCTCGGAGAGGTTGTGGATGACCAATTCGATGTCATGGTTCCTGTCCGTGTAGATCTATCCGGAGGATGGACTGATGTCAATCCTTACTGTACTGATTTTGGTGGGGAAGTAGTCAATTTTACAATAAATAAATATGTTAAAGCTAGAATTGATGATTCTGGAGAAATAGCTTATGAATTTGATATACCAATAGGTTCAGGATTAGGCACGAGCGGCTCTGTAAATGTGGCTCGTATTGCTCTGTTAAAAAAAACTGAAAACCCTTCATTAGATCAAATTGCAGAAGCAGCATATCAAGAAGAAATTAAGTCAGGGAATAGGTGTGGAAGACAGGATCAATGGGCTGCAACATTTGGTGGTTTCAATCGATTTATGTTTCATGGTGAGAATGTTGAAATAATGCCATTTGAACCTGCTCGTTCGGCAGTTAAGTGGATAAAAAAACATCTCCTAATAGCTCACACTGGAATTTCTCATAAATCTGGAGATATACAAAACCAAGTTTGGTCAAGGTACGAATCAGGAGATAAAGAAGTAATTCAAGGACTTCATAGGATCCGTCTTACCACTAGAAAAATGGCTGATTCTTTACAAAGAGATCAGAGGCAACTATTTGTAGAATCTCTTAATGAAGTTTCTAACGCGATTGACACCATAGATAAATCAATTAATGCTCCATTCTTACCTGTTATTCAGCCCCTATTACAAGATAGCAGTGTTATGGCATGGAAAGCTCTAGGAGCCGGTTCAGGTGGTTGTGCGGCTATTTTATGCCATCCTCTGTCTATTAAAAAAGTAAGAGAAGAGATCTCAAAATCAGGTTGGCAATTAATAGAATGGGACTATGATAGTAATGGAATAACCATGAAATGATAGTGAATATATTGGGAGAAGCCTCAAACGTCACCAATCATTCCCGAACTTATGCAATCCACACGTCGTAGTCTAACAATTGGAGTTGTATTACTTGTAACATTCAGTTATTTGTCTATTTTTGCGACTGCTCAATCTAGTTCTGTGGATAATCATCCTACCAGTGACGACCCATACATGTATTTCTGGGGGTCCGAGGATTTGGATGATTGCTGGAATAATTTTGATAATTTATC
>CAXFIU010000003.1:0-56636 GCA_964003245.1 uncultured Candidatus Poseidoniales archaeon | reverse complement strand
ATTCAGATGGCGATGGAATGCCTGACGGATACGAGTATTGTTATGCACTAGATGACGAAAATAAGAGGTTTCTTAATCCCGCCAATGCAACTGATGCTTATGGCGATAGAGATGAAGACGGTCTTAACAATGTAGAAGAATATGAAGTTGCATATACCTGGGGTCCCGAAAATTTCACTAGTCCACTAAATTCAGATACTGATAACGATGGAATGCCTGATGGTTGGGAGCACTTGAATGGGATACATCCTAATGACGATGGCGCAAATGCTCTAGAAGACCCTGATTTTGATGGTTATGACTCTGACGGAGATGGTGGTGTTAGATATGACGAACTTGTGGGAGTTAGTACAGTTCACCTGATTTCAGTTGAATTAGGAGAATATGTGCCAGTGAATAAAACAATTCTTTGGGTTCGAACAGTGCAAAATAGTGTTTACGTAAACATTCCAGTAAAAACTCAAACAGAAGGTTGGGTTTATGAGATAAATGTCAATGTTGGTGATGAAGTACTTACTCGTACTCAAGATTTAGCCATAGTTGTGGAGCAGCATGAAAGGTTCACTAACTTAGATGAGTACAATGCTAGGGACAGAGATGGAGATGGAATTACTGATGGTCGTTCTACTAATCCGCTTGTAGCTGATACGGATAATGATGGTTTAATTGATGGAATAGAAGTTATTGGATGGACAATTAGAGTAGTCGATAATGGAGTTAAAGACGTATTAGTCCGAAGTGACCCTGGTGTCTTTGATACCGATAGTGATGGCCTTTCTGATGCAGTAGAATATTATGAAACGTTCACAAACGCTACAGATAGAGATACTGACAGTGATGGTTTAGAAGATTTCACAGAAGCCATGGACGGATTTTACTGGAACATTACTGAAAAATATTTTACTAACGCTTCTTCTTTTGATACAGATAATGATGGATTAGCAGATGGTGAAGAAGTAGTAGATGGCCAAGATCAGTATATTACTCATGGCAATAATGCCGATAGTGATGGGGACGGATTGAATGACGGTGGCGAAGTATTGTTTATCCCAAGACCATGGCAAGCGGCTACAAATCCTCTAATTAATGACACAGATGAAGACGGGCAACCTGATGGTTGGGAAATGCAGGTATTTTCTATACAACAGAATACCAATAGTCACAGCTTGTGGATTAGTAGCACCAATTGGCTCCCTCCTGGCTGCGATAATATGTTTGAATGTGGACTAGGACCTGGTGGATGGGTTTGGACAAATTATGTTCAAGGATTTTCTACATCTGGAGATAGAGATGGAGATGGAGTAATGGATCCAAAATATTTCTTACATGAGATGAACTTGTCTGGTTTCGTAATTCCTAATGATGGTAGATGGGCCTTAGATCCTGCTTATGGTTCTTTGACAGATAATATTTATGATATTGATAATGATACATTAATGAACCAATTAGAAGCACCAGACAGATGGAATACTAATCCTGTTAATGATGATACTGATGGAGACAAACTCCCAGATGGTTGGGAAGTATTTTATTCAGGCGAAGCTATTTCTTTGGGTATTGTAGATAATAATTCATTGAATGCATTAGGTGCTCGAGGGCCAATGGACCCAGCAATGAAAGACTCCGATTTAGATGGCATAGATGATGGTCAGGAAGACTTTGATAGCGATGGCCTCAATCGAACAAATCTTCTATATCGCTATTGTCCTGGTTGGGATGATCCTCAAAATGCAGAGTGTCACATTGATCCAATGAATGATTATGGTCAAAGATTCTATGATGATCTTGAAAATTATACAAACTTTGAGGAAATGCAAAATGGAACGAGCCCAATATTGAATGATACTGACGGTGATCAGTGGTTTGATGGTTCTGAAGTTTTCCATCAAGATCAAGATGGAGATGGTATGTGGGCTGGATGGGAATATTTCTTTGACTTTGATCCGTTTGATGCAGCCGATGCCAATATTGATTCAGATGGAGATGGTTCTCTGAATAAGTGTGAGAATAAATGGAATACGAATCCAAAAGATCCCGTGAGTTTCCCCAGTCAGGGCGAGTTATGCAATCAATTTGAGTGACGCTAAATATGTCTTGGTGGATTCTTCCGACTACTGCTGATATAGGAATTAGAGCATTTTCTTCCACCGCAGAGGGCGCTATTACTGAATGTGTTTTTGGACTTCAATCCATACAATTAGAGGACAAGAGGCCCGAATCGCTCAACCATTTGACACGATCCAATGGGGTATGGTCGGTAGGAATTAAGAATAATGATCTAGAAAGAGGACTTGTTAAATTTCTAGAAGAAACACTTTACAGAGGTTCGGTCGAAAATCAATGGCTAGTTGATTTAGCCATAAAAATTAATGAAGAATCAATATCTGCACATGTTTCTTGGGTCGATTCTGAATTTGTAGGGCGTGAGATTGAAATTAAAGCGGTGACATTACATGAACTAGTTTTCAGAGAAATAAAGACAGGTGAAATAGTAAATGGAGTTAATCCAAATATCCCTACTTTTGAGGGTCCCGGTTGGATGGCTCAAGTTGTCTTGGACATTTGAATTCAGTCTTCTTCATTTTCTGTGGATTTATTATAATTCTCAAGAATCTCAGCGGTTTGTTCAGCATTCCTAGATAAATTGTGAACCAAGTAAACTCCTCCCGAAATCATGACAATTATTATGACGATAAAAATCGGAATCATATTGAAACTATCATCATTAATTTCTTCCCAAATAATGGACTGCGTAGACATATTACCTCCTCCGAATGCTTGTGAGTTTTCATAATCTACTAATTGCGTCGGCGTTAAAACCTCACATGTCAAGCTAAAAGTCCCTGGTTCACTATTTCTCCAACCAAAGAAAACTTCTACTTCTTCTCCTGCATCAATATTTACATTCTGATATCCTCCGATATCAGCCGCCATTCCAGTTTCTGTGACATCACAATCAAAGAACAGATTAGCTGAGGCGCTTCCTCTATTAGCCAATACTGCAGAAATCTGTTGAGTCACCCCAGTTCGAATTTCATTCTCAGAGTCTGAATTATCTATGTTAGCTGTAAGGGAAACCCACTCTATATCGGGGATATTATTACCGGTCAAATCTATTTCTTTTTCCCAGGTTAATTCAATATCTCCTCCCTGTGGTCCATAATTGATAATTCCGCTAGACTCTGTATTCCAAGCAGTCCTATATTCTATAATAGAGATAACCGCTTCTTCAGTAGTTATTTCTCCATTCGCCCATCCTATCTCAATTGTTCTAGAATCTCCTCCATCATTAATGACTGATTTCCCATCAGGACCACTATAACTAGTGATATTTAGTGCTCCATTAGGCCCTGTTCCAATTATGCTAAAATGAACTCCCACAGAATCAAAAATAATGATTTGATTAGAAATTATTCTTTCCCATCTATCAATTAAATCTCCTTTTATAGCCACTGTAGTGCCGTCTTCTGAACTACCCCATTCAATGTTAGAGAATGGTTGTGCTTGAACATAATGATCTTCTTTACTACCTGAAATCTCACTATTTTCAATAATTAATGATGAACTATCAGTTGTTAGAATCATTGGACAACTATCTCTGATAAAGCCCTCTTTAACTATTATTTCACCACTTGAAATAATATTCACACCATGTAAAGTAGAGTTTTCTATAACTTCAATCTTTCCTGCTGAGTTTATTGTAAGTCCATTTTCTCCATTGAGTAACATATTTTGATATGGTAATTCGTTAGCTTTGTATTCAAAATCACCATTATCTGTTTCCAAAATGATCGATTTAATGATAGGGAACTTTCCATAACCCGTGAAACCCAGAATAGTATCCTCTTGGCTCTCTGGAATATTTAATGAGAAATTCATCCCACTCATCAGTATTGGTTCCATATCTCCTACATAGACATTACTTCCATCTAATGGGTATCCTTCTTCAGCATTAATTATAACATTTATTTCCCCACTATGAATTGAACTTGGTATAATAATCTTCGATCTATTTACCTCATCAATCATCCCTAGTGTTTCCAGAGAAGTGGCTCTTTTTTCAGAGATTAACTCGGAAGATCCTATTAATTTCATTTCACCACCTTCATCAATAACTATTGTGGATGACGATGAGAAAGTAATTGATGAACTAATAGTCAACTTCCCATTACTAGTGATGTGAATATTTTTATTGATTTCTTGATCAGTAGTCCATTCTACAATTTCATCAATAATTATATCTCCTTGATGATTATCTGCGACTACAGGAACTGAGAAAAAAACTAGAATTAGTAACATCGAGGCTATTCCAGTTTTCATTTTTAGTATGTTATCCATAGTGCTGCGAATGGTCAATAGGAAATTAATACTTGGGCTTCATGAGGGAATGTTTCATGTCTAGAAGTCTTTTCGACAGGCTGTGGATATCTCATCAACTCCTTTCGAAACAGATGGCTTTGGCTCTTTTTTTGTAAACGTACTATGTGTTTTATTGATGTATGGTTCTGCTTATCTGGCTAATACTGGAGCAATGTTATTCGGAAAATGGATACCCGATAAAACAGGAATGCCGGTTCTAATTATTGATGGTGGCAAAAATCACTCTGATGGCCATAGAATACTCGGAGATGGTAAATCTTGGAATGGATTGATTGGAGGCGGTATTTTTAGCGGAATATTATTTATCATTGCTCATAATCTTTGGAATAATAATGGGACTGATGCACCGTTTATTGATCCATTAATTTATGCGAATTCCAGTGACTGGTTTTGGTTGTTCGGAGGAGAAATGGGTTCATCTTTCGCTGCTTTTACTATGGGTTTTATACTCGGTTTTTCTTGTATGATAGGAGATATGTGTGGTTCATTTGTAAAGCGTAGAAGAGGGTTGAAGAGAGAAGGCGATGAAAGCTCTGAAGCCCCGCTGCTTGATACAGTTCCATTTGCAATCGCTATATTCGTTACAGCCTTCTTACTATTCGATGGCCAAATTATAACTCATCCTAATTTAGTAGAAGAAATTGTATTTCTTATACTTATCACTCCAGTTATTCATCGTTCTTTCAATATTATAGGCTATAAATTCGGACTTAAAGAAGTTCCTTACTAGATTTTTTTATAATTCGGCATTCGAATTCATTAATTCCTATACTCTCTCGGGTGAGGTGTGCAGGGTATGGAAGTTCTTGTTGTAGGTAGTGGTGGAAGAGAGCATGCACTATCTCTCAGTCTTTCGGAATGTGAATCTGTAAATCATGTCCACACCTGTCCTGGTAATGCAGGTACAGCGATTTCTGGAACCAATCATAAGGTAGATTCAATGGATATTGAAGGTATTATTAATCTAGCTAAAGTTTTGAAAATTGATTTGGTAGTCGTAGGTCCTGAAGCACCTCTAGTAGCAGGTTTATCCGACAGACTTTCAGAAGAAGGAATTCCTTGTTTCGGACCTAATTCAAAAGGTGCTAGGTTAGAAGGTTCGAAATTGTATGCAAAGGAAATTATGCAATCAATGAAAGTACCTACTGCTGGACTAATTTTAATCGAGAATATTGATAGAATTAATGAATCATTAGATACTTTTCCTCCTCCTTGGGTTGTGAAAAGAGATGTTCTCGCTGGAGGTAAAGGAGTTGTTGTTACAACTGATCGCAATGAGGCATATAATGCTCTGAGCGATGGAATAGTTTTGGATGGCAAAGTACTTCTTGAAGAGTTTCTAAATGGTGAAGAAGCATCGGTTTTGGTAGTGATGGATGAATCTGGATATGTTTGCCTTCCTGCGAGTCAGGATCATAAACGTCTTCTGGATGGTGATAATGGTCCTAATACTGGTGGAATGGGTGCTTATGCACCTGCACCCGTCTATACTCCTGCTGTAGAGCAGCGGGCGATTTCCGAAATTATTGAGCCGATGCATCATTTTCTTAGAAATCAGGATATACCTTATCGTGGTTGTTTATATGTTGGATTAATGATTGATGAGAACGGTGCTCCTTTTGTAGTAGAATTCAATGTTCGTTTTGGCGATCCAGAAACACAAGTCACACTTCCATTAATCTCTAGTGACTTAGGAGAATTATTAATTTCTTGTGCCAATGGAAAAATTTCTGAATATGATTTTACAACATTTCCTTATTCATCGGCAACTATTGTTCTGTCTTCGGAGGGCTATCCTTCTAATTCAATTACTGGAAGAGTCATACAAGGTTCGGAAATAATAATTGAGGAAGGTGAAATCAGTGCGCTGGTTCATTATGCTGGTGCAGTAATTTCTAATGAGGGAGAATTAATTTCTAATGGTGGTCGTGTGCTTGCAGCAACAGGAATAGCTCCTGATTTAGTCACCGCTGTTGAAGCCGCATATGAAGTGATTGAGAACATAAAATTGGAAGGTTCATATTTCAGGAAGGATATTGCTCATAGAGGGCTCTGAGAGCAATATTTATACCTATTTTATTTTTATCTGAAAACCTTTAACCCACTAACGGTTATAACATCCTCAATTTTCGCCGGAACTCTGAGCCTGCAGGCTCGACAACATGGTGATGAATAATGAACGATGATAATGACGCGACAAAGGGAGGTTTTTCGAATAAGAATTTGCTCCCAGTCCCTGCTGTACTAGCAACTTTGATGGTACTCTTCCTTGGGACTGATTATGTCGCTAATGGTGGAATTGAGAACGACGGATATGCTGAAATCCTGATTCTACCGGTTATCGCTGCTTTTGCCGCGTTTATCGGTAGAATCGTAGTAGACCAATTTTCAAAAGGTGATTCCCAAATAATTCTTAGCTCTTTAGCAGCAATTATTTTGTCGATTTTGGCTCCTGAGTTTACTCCAATTACTCCTATGGAAGGTTTTACTTTTGCTTTTGTATTTGTATTCACTCTTTTCCTGTATAAAAATAACTGGAATGAGGAGTCCTCAATTTTACTATCGATGGTAATTGGTTTCCATCTAGCAATTTCTTTTGCTACCCGATACACTTTGGATGATTCTTCATGGAGTAGTAGCCCTGACGAACTAATTGATGTAATTAGGGCATCAATCGCTTCAGTGTTCTTCGCATTCTGGATTGCTTCAATCATACTCGGAGTTCTTGTTACCTTAGTTATTAGAGGTAGGCAGGCACATCCTGGGCAGGGCCCATGGTTTCGCGATATTCCTTCAATTATGCCTAAAGCGGGTTTGATAACTGCTGGAATAATATTCTTAGTTAATTTAATTCCATTAGTTTGGTTAAGCACCATAGATGATGTCAATTCATATAATGATCATCATTACCTAGGTTCTGTTTGGGCAATATTCGCATCAATAGTTGTTCTCTTCGTTTCTTTCTGTAATTCTGAGAGGTGGCATGTTTTAGGTACAGTTGTAGGTCTAAACTGGTTAATGTATACTTTAGCGCACTTAGAAGAAATTGGAAATGAATTGCCTCTTTCAACTTTGAACGGTGATGATAATGTCAGCCTCTTTACATGGTTTTTACTTGTTTTCTGGCTAAATATCGGTGCAATGATGGTAGCCGGACGTGGTATGTTTGGAGACATCTCACCTCGTAGAGAACATTCTGATTTCCGAAAATGGTGGAATAAACACTCCTATGGAATCATGGTTGGTTCGGCGCTAATAATTGGTCTAGCCGTTCGAACAGGTTGGAACGTTCTTCCTGCAATGAATGCTTCGGGGACTGGATTATGGGATATGTCTGGGGGTTCTGATCCTTGGTACATGAAGAGAGTTGTAGATTATGTTGTACTTCAAAAGAGTCACCTCATTATTGATGCAGATAGGGCTTATCCAATGGTAGCAATTAATCCAAGACCTCCTCTTTTCTCATGGTCATTAGCACTTGGAGGTTTATTCCTCTCATGGTTGTCCGGAATGACTTTGGAAACCTCTGTTTGGTGGAGTGTAGCTTCTTTACCAGCAATCTTCGGAGCATTAATTGTATTACCAATTGCAGGACTTGCAAGGAAACTACACAGTAATATGGCCGGTATTGTTGCCGCTTGGTTAATTGCATTAATGCCCGGTCACATCGGGCACTCGACATTTGGATTAGCTGATCACGACGCATTCGCAATGTTATTCCTAGCAATTGCATTTTACTATTGGGTCAAAGCTATGGATGAACTGAAGAATGAGAGATTATTCCAGACTCCAAGTTTAAGTCCACTTTACATCATAGCAGGAATAAGACAAATGTGGTCTTCTAATCCTGTTGTAATGTCTAATGCTACATTGTCAGGTGTATCTTTCGCAGTAGTTGCTTTAGGATGGAAGGGTTTCGTATATGGGCCAGGAATTCTGTTTATTGCTTTTGCATTCCAGATATTCTTCAATATGTTCCGTCGTAGAGATAGTCTTCCAATTACTGCAGCATCTTTACAAATGATGCTTACCGCTTTTGTCATTCCATTACCTTTCTACTGCTGGCCAGGGCTTAATCTACTGTTTGATCCTAGTGGTTTTCAACCCATGTTTTACATTATTGGGTTTACCCTTGCTCTAGGTTGGGTTTCCTCTTCTTATAGAGATAAACCTTGGCTACTGGTACTCGGCAGTACTGCGGTATTAATGGGTTCAATTTTAGCTATATTATATGCCTTACAACAAGCAAATATTTACGATGGATGGGATGTTTTATTCACTGGCGGATTCTACTTTTCAAAGAATAAAATATTCGGGACAATTGGGGAAGCTCAGGCTCCTAGTAGAGGTGTACTTTTCGCCTCTTACGGACCAATCGTTTCGTTAATCGCGATATTTGTGGCTGCAATGTTATTGTGGAGAGGGGCAAGAAAAGAAAAACAAAGCGATATACTTCTAGGATTATGGGTTTTAATTGCTATTTACATGGCTTGGTCTGCTGGAAGATTCATTTTCAATGCAACTCCTGCAATTTCAGTTGTTGGTGGTATTGGAATTGCTATGATGTGGAATTATGCCAATTTCTCAGGGTTCCTCAAAGAATGGAGAAAATCTGGAATATCTACACCTAGGTCAAGATTTTGGGCTAATTGGACTGCCTCAAGAAGACATCCTGGTGTTCCTGCTTTGATGATTGTTCTGATGTTAGTTTGTTCTCAGCACATGACATATGGTATTGACTCAGGTATACCTCGTGGCGAACAATCTGCTTCGGATGTAGATCAAACAATTCATGATATAACTCCTGATATCCTCAGGCAAGAAGTATTAGGATTTTCACTACTAAATAGTGAGAATTATGATGCAAATGGCGACTTGTGGTACATGGGAACTTTTGGACCTGGTTTTAATTCAGGAGCATGGAATTTAGCATATGAATGGTTATCCGAACAAGATACCGAAGATAGTTTCTCAGAACGCCCGGCTTTCGTATCATGGTGGGATTATGGTTTCCAAGCACTTGCTCAAGGTGACCACCCTACTGTAGCAGACAATTTCCAGTCAGGAATTCCTAATAGTGGAGCAATGTTGCTTTCTGCTAGTCAAGAAGATACTGTTTCTTTATTCATTACCACATTAGCACAGGGTGATAGAAGATCCAATGATCAATCTGGATTCACCAATGACTTCAGTAATTTACTATTAGATGGGTACATGGATGAATCACAATTGAGTGAATTTGATAAAATCATGAGCCTAGCAATGGGTGATTCAAAAATTGTACTTGATAGATCAATGTCAGTAGTAGCAATAGATGGTGATTATGAATTATTACGTGGTTACTCCTTGGAATCCAATGGCCTTCCTAGTGAATCCGAAGAATGGATAGTCTTAGATGATGGCGAGGTAATTTCTGATAACTTAGTTGACGAGGAATCTGCTATTGCAAGTTTCAATGACGCTAGGAACTCAATTTCGGAATTAGATAGGTACAAAGAGGGTGCAAGGAAGGGAGAATTAGTAATCCAGTATTATGACATCTCGGGTTACAGATATACTCCTGATCTAATCGAGGACTTTGATGATGTTTCTAGTGGGTTACACAGAGTTAATGCAAAGTTGGCATTAAGCCGTGCTCTACTACTAGAGATTTTCAATTCTGAAGAGATTAATGATTTGTATCATGATATGTCTACAGAACTTGTATACGAAGTCCAGAATTACGAAGGTCCTCTTGGTGATACAATTTCTAGGAATAATGAGATTAGATATTTTGCTGTAGATAATCGCCTTTACCCTCTTGGAGGACAGTATTATGAGGATTATAGTTACCATCAAGGACAAACTACAGGAATCTTCCATGCTCCTACTTCGTTATCTGGATTAGATACTGAAACCTATATTTCATCAGTTTATCAGACACAAAGAGGAGATGGGCCAATTATTCCACGAACAGGTGAGGAATATGAAAATGAATATCTTAACGATGTAATTCGACAACAATCTGGTGCCTTAACAGATGTTAATGAGATGATCAGAATGGTTGATATTGACTATCAACATCAACCAGAATTCTTCGATACAATGGTTGCTAGAATTTACGTAGGATATGGTAGTTCTACCTTAGGGCTACCTGGTGATGCAGAGCAACCAGCTCCTCACTTCTATACCTCAGGTGCGCCTGGTTCTTACTTGGAAAACGCCTATCCTCTTCCTGGTGCTATGATGAATCATCTTGTTCTTTCGAACTGGTATGCTCCTGATTGTGAGACAGATGAAGATGGTAATCAATTAGATCCTGAATGTGAAAATTTGGGTATTGGAAGTGCTAATACTCAAGTTAAAGTAATGAAATACTACAGTGGTGCTACTATTGAAGGTACAGTTGAATTAGAAGGAATAGGTCCAGTACCTAATGCTAGAATTCTAATTGAAAGAGATGCTTTTAGTGGTGATGAAGTAGAAATTGATGGTCAAGTAACAGATAGAGATCAAAGAACTTATTGGATACCAATAGGGACTACTGATGCAGATTCAAATGGTGATTTCAGTTTCTTAGCTCCTGCGGGTAAAATTCGTGTTTCTGCATTCTATGGCGAATCGAATCTCGAAGCCGCTAGAACTCAGATTATGACTTCAAATGTTGGCCAAACTTTAGGAGATATTTTCGAGAGTGAAACTTCAGGAGTCCGTACTCTGAATCCAATCACAGGTATTTTGGGTAATGTGTCCGGTTCAACCTGGCTTTCAGAGACCACTGTTAATATTTCAGGCGAAGATGGTCACAGTAATGGAGAAGAAATAATTCCTGTATCTATTTCAGTTAGCCCCGTATCTTCAATCGGAAGACTAGTTTGGTCTGGTTCAGAAATATTTTCTGGTAACTCTTTAGATGATGCTACAATTGAACTTTCTCCGTCATGGGATAATATAGAAGCATCTCCATATTTGGTTTCAACATCAAATGGTTCAATAATGGGCGATGATTTGAGATTTGAAGGGACTGGTGAAGTTACTTTTACTGGAGAAGGTAATGTAATTACATCATCTATAGCTACAGTATCTGATTTCACTGGAAACTACACTCAAACTGTATTCAATAATCATAGCGTTACTGGTGAAGGAGAGTTTGCAGGTAAAGGAATTATTGACGGTGAGATCAATGATGACCTCTCAGATATAGTAAATTGTGAATTAAATGAAACAATGCCAGAGAACAATAGTTTATGCATACAATCTGATGGTAATTATCTTCTCGATGGAATTGTTAATGCTAGTGGTCGTTTCACTGCTAATGGGGTAGCATCATTTACTCAGAAACTAGTTCAATCAACTCTAATAGGTTCAGGAGTATTTTCTCCAGATACATCAGATAGTAGTCTGGAAAATTATGGTACAATCAATGCAACTGGTACATTCTCTGGAATGGGAATATTCAGTGGTGTGATGGTTCAACCAGGTACGTTCCATGTGGTTGATGCAATTCCTGGTTCTTATGATGTAGCAGTTATTTTTAGTGACGATACACGTATAGAAATTAATGATGGTTTTACAATTACTCAAGCGGTTTCAGTACTTCCGACGGAGATAGATATCAATGGTGGTTTGATAACAGGTACACTAATCGATGTTTCAGGAAATTATCTCGATTCACATGTTCTTCTTGAATCAGTAGATTCTTCTTCAAATGTTGAGGAAATTGGTGACTGTGAAGTTGTAAAATATGCGCCATGCCATATTTTCCCTCAGTTAACTTATGAAAATGACATATTAGTAGGTTCTAAGATTGAGTTTGGCCCAATTATGCCAGGTTCATACATCGCAACTATCGATACAGATTCAGATAATTTCTCAGAATCTATATTGGAGTTCACTGTCGACTCTAACGAAGAATCATCATTTGTTCTACCTTCTCCAATACCTCAAACCACAGATTTAACTTTCCAACTGATTAAAGTGGAAGATGGTGTTGATATAGCTGTAGAGGGGCTTGATTTGACCTTTAATCAGAAGAATGGTTCAGGTTCTCCAGTGGATTCATTATATGATAACTCTTCAAACAATTATTACGTCGAATTAACTCCTGGTACATGGATTTTAAATTATACCTTATCCGAGACCGAACAATTATGGGAAGAAATTGAAGTATTTGCCAATTCCGACTTTACAGATACATATAATTTCTATACAAGTCAGACTGTGAATGGTACTTTATATTATGATGAAAATATTGAATCAGACACCATAGATACAAGTAAGATACTGGAATTCGTACCTATCGTTTTCTATTGGGATGATTTTAGTACGACCGTTGAAACCTCATTTGATGGGACATTCAGTATTGTTTTACCAGTAGGTTCTGACGTTGATGCAATTGCACAATTAGGAGTTGATCTGAAACTAGTAAATGGAACAAAGTTCACAGTCGATGAAAATATGGATAAGATTACTATGGTTGCTCGGCCGGGTCAAGCAATCGATGGTGCAGTAAGCGTCAATCGAGAAAACAACTTATTCAATACAGAGATAGGTGGTTGGGAGCCAGTCACAGTAGTCGCACAAAGTGAAGAATATGATGTTACATGGCGTTCAGAAACTAATGATGGTGGTTTCTTTGAGATGGTTCTACCTAAGGGTACATGGGAATTCACAGTTTTATCCGACGAGCTCAATTCAGGAACTAATATTACAAATGTAGATAATAACAATAATACCGTTGAAGTCATTATTTACCCTGAAGATTCTGTATTAACTTTAGATTTCTTCCTCGATAATTCTGATGATAATAATGTATCTAATGGTACTCCAGTAACTTATGATTTCAGTCTTCTATCCTTAATTAATGGTATTGATTACCATGTTAATTCTTCTTCAAATAATTGGATTGATAATGGTGTTGCACAGGTATCTGTGGAACCAGGAATTTATAGGATATCTGTAGATATTGCTGACCCATCTTCAGGAGATTTATTTGGAACTAGAATAATGAGCGGCGAAGTAGATGTCCAAGTAGGTATTGACTCGACCAACATTTCAAGAAGCATCGGATTTGATCCTGAATGGAAAGTAGAAATGTCATTCACCAATGAAAGTGGAGGTGAGTTGTCAGAACAATTAGTAAGATTCACCAATGTTGAAAATGGTTGGGTATTATCTAGAACTACTGACTCCAATGGAAGCATTATTGATTTCTTCCCTCAAGGCGATTGGATAGCCACTACTGAGGTGTTAAACAACGATGTTAGGGAAGGACTGAGAACTCTCCTATCTGTTAATTCTGATATTTCTGATGATAGTTTGGCGCTATCAACTAGTCAACTCGCAGAAATTTCGTTTAATGTTTCTGTAGATTCCTCTAATTCTCCTCTATCAGGAGTTAGCCTATTAATGGAATCTGCTAATAATCTAGGTTCATTTAGTATTGAAGCAACAAATAGTAGTGGAATTACAACTATTGACATAGTAGAAGGTGATTGGATAGTTTCTCTTAATTATACTGATGATGGTAAGAGATGGGTTGTAGAAAGTCATCCAATTACAATTGTTGTGGGCGAAAATCATGTTGATTTACAAGCTAATCTATATGTTGCCTTGGCTGGTACTGTATTCTGGGATCTTAATGATAATAATGTATCAAACGTTGGCGAAGGTATTTCCGAAGTCCAGATGACTTTCACAGCAACATCAGATACAATTGAACATTCAATTTCAACCGATGAAGCCGGTGAATGGGAATTATTTGTACCTTACAATACAAGTTGGCAAATCCAAACAATTTATGATGGCTTTGAAAATATTGATGAGAACGTGGCGGTTTCAGATTCTCCAAATGATGTTGATCTAGAATTAATTGCAGGTTTAGTTGATGTTTATGGAAACATTACTTATGATCTTGGTATTTCTAGTATCCCTGTCGAAGATATAGTATTGATGTTAATCCCTACTGAGGGCCTAGTTAGAGATACCGTTACTATCGAAATAGTAGCTGATGAAGATACTGGTTGGTCTGGTAGTTGGTCTTCTGAATTGGAACCAGGATTATGGATTGTCCGTGCCAGTGTGCCAAGTCAAGATCTAGTAATTATGGGTCTTATGGATGTTGATGTAACTGGTAGTTCAAACAATTTAGATATGGAATTAACTAGAGGAGGTACTCTTGGAGTACAAACAGAATGGTTAGATTATGATGGAAACTCACGTAATCTAGGAGAAATTTTGGACGCTAATGTATTGATAGATATTGGATTTGGTATGAAATGGTTAGAAAATGTTGATGAAAATGGAAGTCTAGATCTCTTGCTACCTAATGGTAATGTCCAATTCTCAGGAAACTTCGACATAGAACAGAGAGGATTGATTATGGAATTCACGGCAGGAAGAGGTGTTGACGTTTATTCTGGCCAAGAGTCTCCAATTATGAATCTGTTATTCAACAGAGTTTCAAATCATGAAATAGAGATTAATACCTTGAATGGGACTTCAGGGCATGAAAGTTACATCGGTTCATTAGGTGATGTTTCACTAGTTCTAAATGAAACGAATGGTTTCATCCCAGTCGATTTCACTCTTGGCGTAGATTATCTAGGGCATGAATCGTTTGATGTATTTACAGTCGGAGGTATTGTTTCGGGAACAGATAGTTCAGATTGGACAGTTGAATTCAATAATGGTTCTGGAAACTGGACTAGTTCAACACAGTTCGAAGTCGGTCTAGATAATAGTCTTGATTTCAACAGTTTGAATGTTCGTGTGATTCCACCTAACCAATCTGTAGCACATTCTTTCGAGGATGGCCATAAGATTACAATCAGTATCTCAACTTTAGATGGTTATCTAGCAACACATGATTTGATTGTTCGAGTCCCTCAAATACATGGCTTCGAACTAACAAATCCTATGGCTGATTCATATGGAGTATCTCCTGGTGAATCAATTATTATTCCGATTGATTTTACAAATTCTGGAAATGGCGATGAAAAATATGATTTTGAGTTTGACGACTCAGAGTTACCTGATGGATGGAGTAGAACAGGTCCGACTTCGCACACACTTGGTAGTTTCGTTAGTACTTCTCACAGTGTAACAGTAGTATCTCCAAGTGATGCAACCTCCAATGAAGAATTCTCAATTTATGTTTCTGTGACCGATAAAGTCAACAACTCATACGAAGTTATTGAAATAAATATTCAGAGTTCTGAACCAGTATTGAAGATTGAGAGTTTACAAGCCTATGGAGGTGGAGAACCAGAAGCAGGCGGACAAATCACATATATTGCTACATTATCTAATGATGGATTGGTCGATGCGAAAAATGTAGAACTCAATTCTATTCTATGTGCGGATGCGCTTTGCGCTTCTCCTACATCTGTAACTGCGACAACAATAATGGATATTTCTGCAAAAACTTCTACTCAATTTAGTTTCTTGTTTGATTTGTCAGATATTGATGTGGGGCCTTATTTCATCATGCTTGATATAAACTCAACAGGATTTAATGAAGAAAATATAGACGATGACTCATGGCATATTAGCGATGGAGTGGAGCAAGGAGTAATGAATGTGGATGTTCGATCTCCTGCTGTTACTGATGATGAGAATACAGATATTATTGCATATATCTTAGTCATTGCATTGGTGTTAATTGGGCTATATCTAACCAAGGGACGTTCCCGTCGCCCTGGCGCTCCGTTCTGATAAAGAGATGATTACCGTACTTTAGGAACAGAGATTCTTATACTGAATCTTTTCCCTAATGTATAGGTAGTGATTCTTTTGAGGTCTTTAGAGAATCTTGATTTGCTTCCAGAACCAGATGACCACCGTATTCTAACTGCAATTGATAGTAAAGCTCCTGGTTATCCAGGTTCTGATTATGGTCTAAGTGACGAAGAGGCACAACAGTTGCGCTGGCCTATGGGGCCAATCAAAAAATATCTATGGCCTAATGGCGCAATTCTATTCTCGTTATTCACACTCCTTTTAATCGCTGGTTGGCCTTGGATTAACTCATACTTAATACCAATACTCCCAGATTCAGAATGGGCTTACGAAGATTCTGGAATTAGGCAATTACAATCAGAAGGATATTTTGGTCAAGGAGTACATGTATGTATTGTGGATACAGGAGTAGATATTGAACACCCTGATTTTTCTCATCAAAAACTGTTAGGGTTCAGAGATTTTGTAAGTGGCAATCATGATTCAGTTAGAGACGTCGGTGAAAGTTCGCATGGGACATTAATGACTGGAATATTAATATCTAATGGTACTTCTAAGGGAGTTGCTCCAGAAGTAGGCTTATCGGTGGCTCTAGCTTTGGATTCAGAAGGCACTTCAGGTTCTACAGATCGAGTTGCACAAGCTATTAGATGGTGTAGAATTACTCAGAAAGTTGACATTATTTCATTGAGTCTAGGAGGCTCGCCTTCTCAATTTAATTCGGGGGCTGGTTCACAAACTAACTCTGCTGTTCAAGAAGCATTGGATGCCGGTATTTTCGTTGTAGCTGCTGCAGGAAATACGGGACTTGATCTCGAAATAAATGATGTTTCTCAACCTTCTAGTATACCAGGGGTAATTTCTGTTGGAGCTATTAGCAAATCTGGAAATGTATGGGGGAGCAGTGCTTTTGGTTCATCAATTGATCCAGTAACTGGAGAAGAAAGAGATTTTCCAAATCAGAAACCGGAGGTTTTAGCACCGGGTGTTAATATTTTCTCAACAGCATCAAGCGCATTGCCATCACCATATGCTTATTCTTCAGGAACCAGCGACTCTACCGTTTTCGTATCAGGTGCTTTAGCATTAATAATTCAACAATTTGGAGAGGATATTGAAGGGTCCGATGGAATCATAGATGAGAATGAAATGAGTCTTGTTAAACAGGCATTAGCAACATCTTCTGACAGAACTAACTTCGAATCCGACACTCATAATTCACATTCTGGGTATGGCTCTTTAGATTTAGTAGAGTGGTCCAATGAAGTTGCCTTTTTATTTAATGTAGCATAATTTTTAATTTCCTGAAACGTGATACTAATTCGCTTTGTTGATACATAAACGCACATTGTAACTATATCGTTCATAAATGATTCATAACACGGTAAAACATGTCCAAGCGCCGAGCAAGAAGTTCCTTCCTAGTATTTCTGATGTTATCTAGTGTGTTAATCGCTTTAGTAGGGCCTGCAAGTCCTGTGATGGCAAATAATGAAACTACTTCAGGAACCATTACTACCTCGGAGACATGGTCTGGGACACATCAGTTAACTGGAGACGTTACTATCGCATCAGGTGCCAAGCTGATTATTCAACCGGGGACCACTGTAATTTTCCCTAACGGGACTTATCTCGACGTAAGAGGAAATCTTTGTGCAGGAGACATGTCTTGCGGATCTTCAGGAGATGCAAGTCTCGCGAATAAAATTACTCTGCGTTGGACCGATCCTTCCAATTCTAGTGAGATTGGAGAATGTAAAGGAATGACGCAAGGATCCCAAGAAATACAGGTTGAAGACGCCTCATGCTTCGAAGGAATATTAATTCGCAGCTCTATTGATTTGTCAGAAACAGGTTTCAGACACATTACAATAGATGATGCTTGGGGTATTCCATACTACATTGATTCAATTAACCGATGGAGATATGGAGCCATGGTTATTGATGGAGCATCCCCTACTTTGACTCAAATGAGATTTGAAAATATTAATACTAGCAGTGTCTTAACTACTAATCTCGCACAACCAATATTCGAGGGAGGGACTTATGTTGCTGGTAACGATGGGAAAAGTGGAGTAGGTGGTTCCGCGGTCCAGATATATGGTTCTGGGACACAGGTCACTCCTCTTGTAATGAATTCTCCGTTCTTTATTGGTACGGATAATGGTTGTGGAAACAACGACGGGGGCCGTCCAACATTATGGGCCCAAGAAACATTCATTGAGATTAATGATGCAACGGTGAATACTGGTGATTATGGTTTTGCATTTGTTAGCTCATCAGGTTTACTAACTAATTCCGATATAAATGTAAATTGTAATGGCGTTGATATCAATGGAGTCAAAGCGATACAGGGAGTTGCATATACGTTTGAGGTAGGATATAATGAGATCAATACTGATGAAGGATCAGGAATTACAGTTTATGATGGAGGAGATGCGGAATTACATAACAATGAGATTTCAGGTGTAGCAGATCGTTCAGGTATTACTGTGCAATCTAGTAAGGCCTACATTCACAATAATGATATCGGGCCAATCGGTGGTTGGAATGGACTCTGGCTAACTGGTTCATTCGATGTCATTGCTGAATATAATACAATTATTGATACCGCCAAAACTCCTATTCAAGTTGGGGAATTATCATCATCTGGACCTGCTCCTTCAGCATCTAGACTTCATTTTACAAATAACACAGTCAGTGTAAATACTCCGGGTACTTGTTCTAGTTTCAAGTATTGGGGAGGTGAATACACCTGTCCTGCAGTCAGTGTATTCCGTTCAGGAGTAACGCTTTATGACAATGAATTTAGTTTAGGTGGAGATGCTGATGGAATCAGAGCAATCGGTGGACTGATGGATGTTCAAAGAAATCTATTCAATACTCCTGGAACGGGCGCTGTGATTAGAAATTATGATAGTGGTTTTGCAAATACACAACAATACGGTTCACTGGGTTTCTTTTCATTAAATACTTGGAATGGTATTGAAACAGCTTACAATATTACTAAATCTTCTGTAACTGTTCAATCAGAGTTCATACCTAGTTCACCTCCTGGTGAATATCCAGTGATATTGGACTGGCCTGATCAAGAAGCTTGGCCTGCCAATGGATTCCAAGGTGCAATTATCCCTACTCCAATTTCTGAATGTGCTAGTTGTGATAATTTAACTCCTAGAAATTTCCCACTTGCAGTAAATATGGATAATAATTCTACAGTTTTTACATTTGCCAATCTATCAAATGTCGATACATCAAAGATATTTATTAAATCTCAACCCACTCAATATGCCGTCCAAGTGAGAAGAGCAGAAATGGTTAGATTTCAAACGTTAGTCGATGGCATGAAAGTAGAAAATGCCAATGTGTTAATTGAAGATGCTCTAGGTAATGACCTATATTCATTATATACAGATGATGATGGATATACTCCCTGGTTTGCCTTGGCTTCAGATTCACATCTTGATTTCCGAGGACTTGCTGGAGGGGATAATCCTGATGGTTTTGCAGATGATGAATATGAAGATTCATGCTCCGATGGAATAGATAATGATGGCGATTTAACTATTGATAATAATGATGATGATTGCGACTATAGTGCGGGAACTCGTGAACTTTCTCGTTATTACTATACTGCATACAAATTTGGTTTTGGTTATGATAGGGATGACTTTGTCATTCAAGATACAACATACCAAGATGTGATTAATTTAGTAAATACAGGGCCATCTATTTCTGTAACTCAAGAAACAGGTCACTCATTCAGAAAGATAGTCAACTTTACTGGTTCAGCGCATGATGGCCAGTTGGCTGGATTCTATGCTACAGACGAATTAGCACAGTGGGATCAGAAAGGATATATTCATTCTATTGAAGTTAGAGACCCTTTCACCAGCGAATGGGCTTCTGCTGGGCAGGCAGTTGACGATAGCGGAGCCGAACCTGGCACTGTTACTCGCTTCAATCATCCATTCAATTCTTGGTATTACTCATTCGATATGTCAGGATATCAAGAAACTGATTATACATTCGAGTTCAGGTCGTTTGATGGAATTGATTACAGTCCAATTATTACAAGGACAATTAAGTTGAATGCAGCACCACCAGTAATTAGTGTAAATTCACCTAGTGACGGATCAACTTGGTCCGATGGAACTGTAACATTCGAGGGCACTGCATATGATCAATATGGTTGCCCTATTGCTTGTAGCCAAGACGTTGGAGAAATTTATTTCTATATTAGTGGCCCTAATTTCGAAGGGACTACTCCTACTTCTGGAGGTGCTGATTGGTCATGGACATGGGATTTCAGTGGTCAACCAAGAGTTATATCTGACTATACATTCACTATCTGGGCTTCTGATTCTGACTTTTGTTTGAGTGTAATTGATGAATGTCAACCTGTAACTATGACATTGACTATTGACAACTCTAATTCAGCACCTTTTGTAAGTCTACTTTCTCCTCAGGATGGAGAGCGACTTTCAGTCTCTGATAATACAATTGAGGGCGTAGCAAGAGATAATGATGGTTCAGTTTCTAGAGTAGATATCACCGTAAGGGACATTTACAATGGCGATATTATAGTACATCAGCAATCAGTTTCTGATTTCGAACCTAATGGTGCTTGGTCTACTACTTGGGATCCTACAATACTTCAACACGATTTTGAATATGAGATTGATGTTTTATCATACGATGGATATGATTACAGCGATATGACTACAATTACAATAATTGCAGATAACCCTTCTGATGCTGGTAACAATCAACCTGTTTTCAATTCTGATGGCTGGGTACAAGAAATCACTCTTTATTGTGAGAAAGAGTCACAATCACAGGATAGATGTACTAAGGCAGAAATAGATTTGGGGCAATTCTTTACGGAAATAGATAATGGTCAAGAGCTAATATTATCTGTCTTTGAAGACTCTAGTCCTGATGCAACTTTAGATGACAATTTCGCATTAGTAATTAATGTGGGCCAGGATGGAATTGCTACATATGATCCAATTTCAATGTTTTTCTATGACTCTGATATGAGTTCATGGACATTAGAAAATGTAATCTTTGTTGCCACTGACCCATTTGGTTCTAAAGAAATATCGTCGCCAGTAACTTTTACCGTAATTGGGATAAATTTTGAAATTAATGTTCCAGATATCACTGTTGTTAAAGATGGAGAGAGTGTTACATTTTCAGGAATAGGTCTTCCGGGTAAGACTGTTACTGCATTAATTGATAAGGTTCCTGCTAACAGTACAATTGTCAATAGTGATTCGACTTGGTCTCTCGATATCCCCTCATCTCGATTTGATGATCGGCCAGTCACTCCTGATTTCAGGTATGTTGGTTCTGATTATTCTAGTGGTGTCGAGATTTCCGTAGGAGTGCCTGATGAAGGTATGTCAACGTTAATGATTGCACTCATCTCGATAGTAATATTGTCTCTATTAGGTGGTGCTTTTGTATATTTCTTTGTTGAGATAGAAGAAGATTCTTCGACTGATGAAGAAGATTCAGAGTCAGATTCTACTGCTGATGAAGAGTCTACCGAGGGGTGGATTTGGGATGAAGAATCTAATGAATGGGTAGAAGATCCTAATTATTAATTCATATGACTTAACTCAGAGACTTCTCCACCGAAACTTCATGTATTGATTCAGATTGCTGTAACAATATGAGTAACATGGCCGTGCCTAGGCCCGGCGTTCAAGAGAGGATTCTATTACATCTTAGAGACTATGTTGAGCATGCTGGACGGGTTGAAGTTCCTTTTGCGCTTTCACAGATGGGTATTGCTAATTCTGTTGCAATAGCCCGATCAAATGTCCCTCGAGCAATCTCCGGAATGAGGGAACAAGGTCTACTAATAGAAAGACAGGCTCATGTGACTGGAGTTTCTCGCAAGAGAAAGGCATATTTTCTTACAGATGATGGGATAAAAGTAGCTAATGGTATTTGGGAAAAAGTTAGTACACAGAATGTCAGACTTAAGTTTCCTGATGGAAGTTCGAAAAGTGTGCCTCTTGTGAATGCTCTTGAGTTGACAGACTTACCATTAAGGCATGTAGATATTTTGAGATATATCGATGATAATGGTAGTTTAGATTTATCTGTACTTTCTGCAGAATTAATTGAGAGAGACTTATCAAAACACATTGAAAAACAGCTAGTAACTTCTTTCAATGATCTCCCTAGAACTAGGAAATTTTTCGGCAGAGAGAAAGAAGTAGATGATATGGTCAATCTTCTTGAAAAAAGGTCTTCATCGATATTAGTTCCTGGAATTGCAGGTATTGGAAAAACTGCTCTAGCAGGGAAAATTCTTGAAAGATTTACTCATGAAAGAAATCTTTTATATCATAGATGTCAGGATTGGGAAGGCTCTAGAGCTTTCCTTGAAGCAACTGCAGAATGGCAAGCAACTATGGGGAATAATGGGCTATCTGATTACTTAGCCGCCACTCCAATACCTCAGTCTAACGTAGCCATTGATCTAATTATTGAAGGTCTTAGAAATTCTCCTAGTTTAATTGTAATTGATGATTTGCATAAAGTTGGTGATGAGACTCTTATCACTATCTTAAGAGGTATAGCCACAAGAATCCCTAGTCTGAATCAAGTTGGCGTAATCATGTTTTCCAGATCATTTAGAATGGTAGTTCCTGAGAAAGACTCAGAAGGAAAAATTCTCACACTAGTAATGCCTCTTGAGGGACTTGATAAAGAGTCAAGCAAACAGATTCTTTCAGCAATGCCTGACATGGATGCCTCTCAGTTCCTACATATTTATTCACTTTCTAGAGGCCATCCACTTGTTCTCGAGTTGATTAACAGAGGTAGCGTCGGAGGGACCTTCCACGCCACTCTAGAAACATTTGTAGAAAAGGAAATATTTAGTAGACTATCTGGTCCTCAAAAGAGACTTCTTGGAGCTATTGCAGTTTTCCGTGAACCAATGCCGCTCAGTGCTTTGAGTGATCTTGATGCAGCAGTCGATTTGTTAGATGATTTAGTTGAGAAAGGATTAGCTAGACAAGCAGATAGTGAGAACTATGATGTTCATGACTTAGTTAGAGAATTCTTAGTTCTCTCAATGGAGCAAAATTTACGAAATGAGTTACACAATAATGCTGTTAATTGGTATCGAAATCGTAAGGCCAGCCCTACTGATAGGATTGAATTTATTCATCATTTGAATAATTCAGATCAAATAGAAGAGTTGGCATCCGTATTATCTTCAGAAGGGCCTAATCTAGTCCAATCAGGGCATACAGAACTTCTAGGAATTTTGAGATCTTTAGATAGAGAAGGTTTTGATTCTAGATCTTGGGGTATTGTTAGAGAACTAAGAGGTGATATCCTATCAATTCAAGGACAGTGGAACGATGCTGAGAAAGAATATGATGCAGCAATCCCTATAGCACGTAAAAACAAACAGAATAAAGAATTAGCTAGACTATTGTCATCAAGAGCCGATATAGCGGTCAAAAGAGGAGCAATGGATGATGCATTAGAGTTACATAGACAAGCATTAGAGATTCAAATCAAGACTAGAGATGCTGTTTCAGCAGCACGTTCATACAATAATATGGGCTATATTTTCCGTCGTCGTAGAGATAATAGACATGCTTTGGAAGTATACGGAAACGTCGAGGAACTTCTTGAATCAGAAAATAATCCTGAGTTATGCGATTCAAGAATACGTCTTGCTTCTGCATTTTTAGAAATGGGAGAATTAGATCGTGCACGAGATCATGCAATGCTGGCTCACGATGAAACTAAGGATAATGGTCAAGACACTCTTCATGCTAGAGCCAGAGCAGTATTGGGGAGATATTATGCAAAAATTAAAGATAATGATTTAGCAATGTTGCATTACTCTGGTGCCTTAGAGATTCTTTCAGAACAGGCAGATCCTCACAGTGCTGTTGAAGTTGAAATGCTCTTGGGGCAAGTATTGAGTGACGCAGGTAGAAAAGAGGAAGCTTCCGAACATTATTTGGAAGGTTTAGCATTGGCTGAAGCCAATGATTTCCGCCATTTGAAAGGAGAATTACTCGCTCGCCTCGGAGAAGTCGAAACGGATCGTTCTCAAAGAATGGAATATCTTCAGAAAGCACTTTCAGTTTTCCGAGAACTCGGTGCTAATGATCGTATGAGAGAAGTACAGAACTCAGTTCACAGAGTGGTCATGGGTCACTAATTTCAGTCTTAATCTTAGTTTCTAGATTATTTTCTCCAATTATAATTTTAAATTCAGGTCCTGACTGTTCAGATATGAATATCATTCCTTTATATTCTTCACCTATCATCATTAAAACTTCACTTTCTGCTAGATGTGGTGCATTATTTTTATCGGATAAATGGCATAGAACTATTGTTTTGAGTTCGGGCGTCATAACTTCATTCAGGATTTCTGCGGTTTGACTATTTGATAAGTGGCCACCTCTACTAGTTATTCTTCTCTTTAGTGAATCTGGATATGGTCCCTGCATTAATTTACTATGATCATAATTCGCTTCAATTGAGATATGTGCACATCCTTTCAAATGTCGCTTTAATTCTACGGTTGCTTCCCCTAGGTCGGTGACGAAACCAGCTCTATTGCCATCTCCATTACTTACAATCAAAGCTATATTCTCCGCATCATCATGCGGTATGGGTATCGGAAGAACGCTAATCTCATCATTGACATTGATTCGTTCTAGATTACCAAATGTCCTACAATCTAAAATAGGATTCCAACCCATTTTAATAGCAGTTTCAATATTACAATAGAGTCTTGCATCCCATTTTTGAGAGGCCTTAAGGGCGGATCTAGAATGATCTCCATGATGGTGAGTAATAAAAATCGCATCAATTGAACTTGGTTCAATTTCTATTCTAGATAGTCTTTTTTCAGTTTGTTTTAGCGAGAAACCACAATCAATTAGTACTTTACAATTATCGGATTCTAGCAAGGTAGAGTTACCTCTACTACCTGAACCTAAATGAGTAATCTGTAGCCCCACATCAATCACCTCTTGAGGGGACGTTTAGTCCTTCAATGAATCTGTTTTATATTCCCAAAAAATCAAATTTTCACACCATTCTGAGACCGCCATAATGTGTCAATCATACATATTTGTCCGAACGACGCTCCATCATGGTCATAAATACATGAAAGTCGCTAAGGGTAGTTAAGGAGAGGTGATAGCATGAGGCGTAAACAAACAGCACTTCTTATGACAGTCCTAATCCTGTCAAGTTTAGCCTTTGTTTCTCAAACTAGGCCTCAGGCGCCGGTAGAAAATGTCGACCCTGGAGATGCTGCTGGAGGAGGTCCTCCAGTGACTGATGAAGATGGAGATAAGATTCCTGATTTCCATGAAGAAATATTATTTGGAGAAGATATTATTCTTAATTTAGGGACTGAAATAATTAGTATATCTGGATTGGACTCAAGGAATGGTACGGATAATATGTCTGATCATGACCGTGATGGAGCAAGTGCTCTTCTTGAGTATTGTTGGCCTTATACATTAGATAGATGTTTTACAGATAGAGTATCATTAACTGGCAAGCCGGGAGAATTAACAGATTCAGGTATGAGAGAATGGCTTGACCCTAGAGTAGCAGATACTGACGGAGATGGTCTCCCTGACGGTTATGAAATTTATATGTGTACTGAAGGCGGACTTGGTTATCTTAACACAACAAATGCATGGACTTGTCTCTGGTTTGATCCATTAGACCCCAGCGATATGTGGGAGGATATTGATAGATGTGCAGATTTTACATTTGGATGCGGGGACGGTTTTGATGTGGATAGAAATGGAATTATAGACGATACGGAGAAATATACTAATTCTGAGGAATATCTCTTCGGAACTCCAGAAGACTGGGTAACTGAGAGAGATGGTTTGTGGTGTTTCGGTGAGATTAACATGTTAAATTCAGAATCATGCCAAAAATCTGTAGAAAGACAAACTGGCGATGGATGGTTAGGTAGTGATCCAACCGAATCTGATTCAGACTATTATTCATGGGCCGAGATTATTTCTGTTGGTTTAGCCGTTCCTGGAGATGGAATTCCAGATGGTTGGGAAGTACATTATGGGCTTGACCCAAGAAATGCTAGTGATGCAATTATAGATTCAGATTCAGATGGCTGGGATCTGGATAGGGACGGATATATTATTCCTGACACTTCAGTAGCTACATCTAGTTGGGGTGAATCCTTTAGTAATTATGAAGAATATATGATATTTTATGATCAAGGAGTTTCAGTTACTCCTGGACTCAGGAGTATTGATTTGTCCAATCCTGGTGATAGTTTCTTGACATATGATCAGTCAACATCTCCACAATTAGTAGATGCTAGTGTACATACTATTATCTCTGATAATCAGAGAGATCGATTAATCGTAGGTTCAGAATATGGAATAACCATATTGGATCCGTTTAATCAGGTATCTACAATGATAGAACTTCCTTCAGGTTTAGTTTTGAATTCAATGATGGATTGGTCAGATGATGAGGGAGAATATCTAATTTTATTAACAAACCTAGGGGTATCAATAGTTGAAATGATTAATGGTATTCCGCAAATCGAATCATCAACCTTTGAGGAATCGGATTCCAGTATCTTTGTGGATTCAATAAATGAAATGGTTGTGCTTAAGACAGGTAGTGGGAATCTAGATTTAATGCTTTTTTCAGGACAAGATGTATGGACGGCATCAATATCTGGGACAACTATAGATTCTCTAATTTATCTTGATTCCATCTCGGAAATATTGTCTGTTAATGCAGCCAATGTAAATACTGCATTGCATATGGAAATGGATGGCCGTGGACCTTTACTTTTGATAGGAACGGATGGTGGATTAGTTGCCTGGAATACTACAGACGGTTCTGACTCTGTAGGTACTCCTTGGTGGGTCTTCAATAGAGAAAACGCCGAAGATTTTGTACAAAAAGCCGATTTACTTAATGTTTCAAAATCAGCTATAGTAAATATTTTGCAACCTGCTGGGCCAAAAGATTCTTCGGGAAATTTTGAATTAATTACTGGTGCATGGATTGGTACATCTGGAGGCTTACATTTAATTGATACTGGTAAATTGATATCAATGCCTGTAACTGCCTTTGATTCAGAGAGAATGTGGAATCAAGAGAATTGGTTATCAGGTTCAAACGATGTTCATTCAGTTCATACATTTGAAAATCAAGTAATAGTTGGTTCTAAAGATGGCACTTGGGTTCTCGAAGGAGGTTATCAGGGAGTAACTGGAATGTCAGAAAATCAAACATTCCTTCCAGGATTAGTAACTTCATTAACGACATTAGAATCATCCGAATCAATCATAATGTTCGCAGGTATTTCTCCTGGTAATTATATGAATATAATGCCAATTGATCCTCAATCAACTGATTCAGACCTTGATGGAATGCCCGATGGTTGGGAATTTATTCACGGACTTGATCCAACTGATCCATATGATAGAGATAGAGATGCAGATGCCGATGGTGTCCTATACAATCCTGAGTTCGGCGAAGGTATCGATAGGAGTTGGACTAATCTAGACGAGTTCCGATTTATCACTAATTCAGAAAATGGTTTTAATGGAACAGATCCGAGAAATATAGATACTGATGGAGATGGATTAACTGATGGCGAAGAATATTGGGGCTGGTTTACAGAATCTACTAATTTTGATTGCCATTATTTGAACCAAGAGTATATTTGTGATGAAATAACTGGTTCTGAAGCTTTGTCTGTACATCTTGAAGGATGGTTGGGTTCTGGTGCAGGCGGAGGAACTGATGGACCTACAGACCCTACTGATACAGACTCAGATGGTGATGGAATGCCGGATGGTTGGGAAATTGCAAATCGAAGATGGATCGGAGATGTATATAATGGCGGTAATCTATGGACATTGGACCCTAGGGATCCTAATGATGCTCTAGGTGATGCAGATAATGATGGACTTTCCAATTTATGTGAGTACAAATGGTCTAATCTACTTCAAACTGTCATTAATGAAGGTCTCCCCTCACATGGTGAAAGCTCCGATGCCGCCTTAAATTGGACTGCAACTGATCCAAATAATGTTGATTCAGATGGCGATACATTACCAGATGGATGGGAGGCAAGATACTCTTGTTCATGGTCTGTGGATGCTGCGGGGCTCAATCCTTTGAATGGCTCTGATGCATTGAATAATCCAGATGGTGATGGATATGACATTAATCATAATGGTATTTTGGAATTAGAAGAGAGTCTAGTTAATTGGATGGAGTTCCATTGGAAATCTGAGATTATTTTTTCTGACAGTACCGATAATGATATTCCATTCCCTGACAATTTTACTACATTTTTATTCAATGATACGTGGGAAGACTTTGCCGGTGGTTCATTCGGTAAGTATGCTAGTAATAATTACAATAACCTAATCAATGCAACTTCTGAAATAGATGTAGGCTCAGGAAATCCACTAAGTTCCGATTCAGATCTAGATGGAATGCCAGATGGTTGGGAGTTTTATCATGCTAGATGGAGTCTTTTTGATAGCTCTTGGACCCTCAATCCAGTTAACGAGAATGATCGCATAGGTGATCCTGATGGAGATGGAATGAACAACTGGGAAGAATATAATGTAATATCTAGTAATCTTTCAGAGATAGATTCTCTAATTACGGTTCCTCAATTTTATCTTCTCTACTTTGGTGGCGAATATCTTCCTAATCCCTGGTTATCTGCACAGTCCTCCAGTTCTTTCGGCTCATTTTTGACACCTGAACAAATTAATCTTACAGGTTTAACAGCAGACCCCAATAACCCTGATACAGATTCAGATGGGTTACTAGATGGTATGGAATTAATCTTCACACGATGGAACTCAACCGATGAGGTTTGGACCCTCAACCCTCTTGTACCTAATGATGGAAATTATGACTCAGATAATGATGGTATTTCAGATCAGATCGAGCTCAATCTAACACTCAATAATCCATTCAATGGAGGGCTATCTCCTCCGGATGCACCTAGACTTTGGGAAGAGGCCGAGTATCTTGACCCTTCAGAGGCCGAAAATAGAGTATATCGGATTCTTTTCAACAAAGAAGGGAGGGCCCAACTAGCACTTCAGCAATTTGCTGATTGGCAAGGAGGAGCCACAGCAAAACCTCTTCTTAAAGCCCTATTTGGAGTCTCAGATCCGACAACAGAAGATACAGATAGAGACGGGATGAGTGATGGTTACGAATATTGGTTTACTGAATGGAATCTTGAAGATAATCGCTGGGAGATGAATCTTCTTACGGGGACTGATATTTCTGTTGATAGTGACGAAGACTCATATGATTGTAATGGCGATGGAATAATTTCTCCATCCGAATCTTATGATAATCTGGCAGAGTTCGAATCAAGAATATATGGTAAAAAATTAGCAATTGATAGCATTCCCAACGGAACAGGTCTTGTTTCATATGGTGCAGACACTGTAAATGCATACATGGATGAAAAATCTATGAGCTATTCCTTGGCATTAAGTCAATTATATGTTACTTTTTCTTCGAAATCAATATCTTCATTTGAGAAATCGGGATTAATTAATCAGATAAACCCTGATAATTTTAATATTAGTTTAGCAGGAATTAGTGACCCCACAGATTCTGACTCGGACAGGGATGGAATGCCGGATGGTTGGGAATACTGTTTCTCAATATATGGTCAATATTTACCAGTTAATGACTATCGATGGTCAATGAATCCAATTAATCCACTTGATGTAAATTACGATCCTGATGAAGATGGTTGGTATGACAGGCAGTGGGAAGATGATCCAGCAACCCAAGGGAAATGGGAGAATAGACAATTTATACCAGAAAATATGGAAAATCAAATTGGTAATGGAGTACTTCCTTTATTCTTTAGTAATATCATGGAATATGAAAACGGAACATTGCCACTGGATTCAGACTCAGATGATGACTCCATGGTGATGAAGCCGGTTTTTACTAATGGCGAAGTTACAGATTATATCCAGGACATGAATCTAAGTGATGGTCGAGAAATTTTCAAGTATGGTACAAATCCTTTAGACAACGATACTGATGGAGATATGATGCCTGATTTCTATGAATACTACAGAGGATGGAATGAAACTAATGACAATTGGTCATCTTATCTTAAAATAGAAGTACAATGGGAGCAAATTTCTGCAAATAATCTAAAACCAGTACAGATTTCTAATAATGTTATTTCTAGACCGATTTTAAACTGGGTTTGGTTTACTCATGATGCAACAGATGCTAGTGATGCTGGTCAAGATGCTGATAATGATGGAGGATGGGACTGTTCAGGAGGAAATTGTGAATATCAACCTTACAATAATTTCCAAGAATATTATGGTGTGGTAAATGCATCTCTATCTTCTCCAACCTTAGTCCGCCAGTCTTTATTGAATGATTGTTCAGGTAATTATGTTGAAGAATGGTGGCAGTTAAGAGAGTCTTTGTTAGGGACATGCTCTGGTTCATCAGCACTTACATCAAATTATTTTAGAATGTATAAAATCAATAATAATGATCAACTATTTGCATTAATTGTTGATGATAATGATTTGGATTATCAATACTTAGACACTACAGACGACGAGACATTGTGTAACGGCGAATGGGCCGATTCTTACCAAAGATTCGCAGGAGACCAGTATCATTTCCCTAATATCGGTCTTGGAGAATATGTATTTGGTTGGTGGGTTTTAGATATTGATGGAGATCAGATTGCTGATGGAACTGATCCGACAAAATGGGACACAGATGGAGACTGGTTAAACGACTTCTTTGAAATAGAAGATGATATGTTGGATGGAGTACGTGGAAATAGTGCTTCACCAATAAGATATGATGATAGAACTACTACATGATATTCATTGCATTAATTTGCTCATCTCTTCTCGGTTAACTTATGGATAGTCAAGGGGAGATGCCTGCCTCTACAGATTCTATAGAAGAAAAATTACTTTTTCTTCAAGAAAATTTATCTAATTTTGTCAAACAGTATAGTTTACCAATTATTGAATCTGCGTTGGTAATATCCAAATATATCAATATTCTATTAAATGAATTAGAAAAGAAAGCAACTATTGAGAATGAAGTCTTACCTTTAGAAATAACCGAACCAAGAGCAATAATGGGTAATCTAAAAACACCCAAGATAGAGGATTTCCCACTTGATAAATTAATGCAAAATATAGACCAAGATAGGATGGATATTTTTGATACAATAATTAGAACTATAATCAATGGCTCAGAGATACCCTTTGTTAATGCTATTATGTTATTAAGAGACTGGGAAGCAATTATCCGGACTCAACTTGCAAAATCTACAAGCCCCGGTCATTTATTCAGTCCATTAGAATTAGATGATGGCTTTTGATTATCCATTTTCTGCCTTTGCTACAATTCTACTCGAAACAAAAAACGCGTCTCCAATAGACCATACATATAGTAGAAACCATAAAATTATTGTGAAAAGTAATGGTAATTGTATCAAAAACCAACCATTTGCCTTTTCATGCTGTCGATTAAAATGTTGACCTAAGAAAAGGAATGGAATCAGAGCTAGGATAATTGTGAATAATGGTCTCAAAGTACCCCATGGCCCTATTCCTCCATTAAGCTCACTCCAAATTACTCCAATAACACCTAACCTGCTTACTTTTTCTAGCTCTTCGTCTTCAGCTATATTGACGATAAGCTCTTCTGCCATGCCTATGCTAAGAATACCTGAATGATGAAGATAGCGATTATTTGTACGGAAAACACCAACTATCTCCTACTTATGCAAATTACCATGGGCCGTCCAAGTGTGTTAATTACGGGCTATCCAAAATTCTCAAATTTCGATAATAATGTCTCTGAAAAGATATTATCAATTATTAGAGAAATAGATTTCTCAGATATAGATATCTTTACTGAATTACTATCTGTTGATGAAGAGGGTAGTGAGTTAGTTGCAAAAAAAATCGACCTTGGAGATAACTTTGACACAATAATTCATTTGGGTTTTTCATCTAAATCAAAAAAACTTCGTTTTGAAAAATATGCATATAACGAGTATAATATGTCACACTCAGATAATTCTGGCCGTTGTGTATCTTCCGGTGCAATAATTCAGAGTCAAATAACACGGCATCGTACAAATGTAAATGAAATTGTAATCAATGAAGTTTTTCAAGATGATCCTCGTGTTGAATGGAGTATTAATCCTGGCCGTTTTGTTTGTAATGAAACTTACTTCAAGACTCTAAATATAGTTAAGACACAGAATAATAAAACAAAGGTACTTTTTGTCCATTTACCTCCCGAGAATATTATTGACATCGGTGAACAGACTGAAATTATTGAGCGTTTAATTAGATGTATTACTAAACTATATGTTGAGGTAGTAGGTGCGTTAATATTTGATGGAAATGATAGAATTCTTTCTTGCAGGCGTCCTAAGGGGAAGTCTTGGCCGTCATGGTGGGAGTTTCCTGGAGGGAAAGTAGAATCGGGAGAAACCCCCTTTCAGGCCTTATCTAGAGAATTAAAAGAAGAACTTTCATTGAATGTTTCGCCATCAAAAATTATTGCAGAGCAATTTTTTGATTATGAAGATAAATATGTAAAATTAATGGTTTTGAATTGTGGAATAATCAAAGAGGAGCAAATTGAGTTAGTTGAACATGATAAAATGAGATGGCTGTATAAACATGAATTATTTGAAGTTAATTGGTTACCTGCTGATTTACCAATTATTGAAGAATGGTTTGTTGAAGGTATTCCTAGTCCTCATCAATATTAATAGTTGGATTTCCTCTCTTATCAAACCATTCAGCCGGCTCACCATCGCTCCTCATTGCTAACTCATCACCTGAGAATCTAGGTATTTCGTTCCTTCCTTCATGCCAAGTTTGTTGCTCCAGCCATATATCTATATCCTCACCTGAGATATTGATTTTAATCATTCCACCGAGTGTCTTCTCATCTACAACAAAGGAAACTTTCCCTGCAACGGCAGCCTGCCTTGAGATGTGAAAGTAGGTCGAATCAGAATCACAATTTAGAGTCATAACATCTAGTGCTGTGTCTAATATTCTTTGTATTCTAATCTGATTTAATAGATATTCCAGACTACAAGATTTGCCATAGATTTCTTCTTCTAGATTTTCCGTTGGAAATTCTTCTTTTTCAAGATTTTTTTTAATTTCACAATCGGGAAAAAATACTTTTATTGATTGAATAATCTTTTCCAGATCTTCATATGGTTGGACTATTGAAGAGATTGTAATAACAGGCTCCATGATTGTCCGCAGTATTGCCCAGTCATGAGTTCTCTGTTTGAATAATCTCCCAAATACACGAATGGTTGAAATTGAATAGTTGCTGAGAAGTGTTATGACAGAGCGCTCTAGTACCATCTCCGGCGCTTTGTTATTGACCCCTACTCTTTGTATAGTAGCATTAAGATATGGTTTGCCAGTAATTAATGAAGTAATCTCCAACGACAGAATAATTGAATTTTCGATTCATATTTTTGCAATTATTATCGGGATTATCATGTTTTCAAGATATAGAGTAATTGAAGACCATGAATATCATCGCTCTGCGGCAATAAAGAGACTTCGTAAATCATATACTCAAGAAGATAAGGGATTATGGGAGAAATCTGATGTCGCTATCAAAAAACTTGAAGATCAAGCTTCAGAACAAGTCAAAGGTCGTAAAGGGGCTCTAATTCAAGCTAAGATGTCTGGAACCATCGGTTCTTTGAATGCCGAGTCATCAGAGAAAGAAGTAGATGAAGATAAAGAAATTGAAGTAGTGACCCATCATCGAAATATTGGTACAATAATCGACGAAGAAATAATTAATAATGAAAAGGAATCATCCAAATCATTCTTTTCAAAGAGGTTGGAAAAATCTGCTCTTAAGAGATTGGAGAAAAAAAGACTGAAGGCGGAAAAGAGAGAAATAAAGGAAACAAAAAATAAAACTAAGGTAAAGGGATATACGCAAAATGATGATAATCAATGGGATGTATCTTCTAAAGCTCAAATTACTCCAAAAGTTATTTCATGTAAGGAATGCGGAACTCTAAATAATTCTCAGAATCCTTACTGTACATCATGTGGGACGTACTTGTCCTGAAAAGAGAATACTTCATAGAGGGGCGATAAAAAAATATATTCAGGTGAGATGATGTCAGTCAAGAGAGATTATTATGAGATTCTCGGCATTAATAGAGATGCTAGTCAATCTGAAATCAAGAAATCATTTCGCAGTTTAGCTCGAAAATATCATCCTGATAAGAACCCTGACGACCCTGAGTCTGAATTAAAATTTAAGGAAGTTCAGGAAGCTTATGCAATCCTTTCGAATCCAACTGAGAAGAGAAAATATGACACTTATGGCCATAACGGCCCAGGAGGCTCACCTTTTGGCCCAGGGGGGTTCCAAGGAGTGAATATTAGTGTCGAAGATTTATTCGGCGGAGGTTTCGAAAGTGTTTTCAATTCAATTTTTGGTTCTTCGAGTCCTAGAAGAAATAAGAGACAACGAGGTTCTGATTTACTTGTTAGGCATACAATACCATTTGAGTCTTTAATGAATGGTTGTGAAGAGTCATTAGAATTTGATGTTTTAAAGACATGTAAAGATTGTAATGGTGTTGGAGCAAAAAACATTGATGACGTTCGAGAATGTCCTGCTTGTGATGGTCGTGGACGTATACAGAGAGTTGAGAGATTAGGCCCATTTACTCAACAAGTTGTAAGCGACTGCCCATCATGTAAAGGTGAAGGTAGAATTATTCAGAACCCTTGCCCCAGTTGTAGAGGTGAAGGGCGCGCAAATCAAACAAAAAAAGTTCAATTTACAGTACCTCCAGGTGTTGAAAATGGCCAAAGACTTAGAATGTCAGGTTATGGTGAATCATCTAAATCAGAAAATGGAGACCCAGGGCACTTGTATATTGAGATAGATGTTCAAGAACATGAATGGTTTGAAAGAGATGGTGCTGATTTGCTAATGGCATTGCCATTAACTTTCACTGATTTGGTACTCGGTACTACTGTGGAAATCCCTCATTTAGATGGTGAAATATTGAAAATTAAGATACCACCTGGTTCAAAACCTAGTCAAACAATTTCTGTAAAAGGACGAGGACTACCGAGTAATAGATCGCGAAATAGTCGTGGCTCGATAATGGTACTTCTTAAATTAGATATTCCCAAAAAGATATCTCGATCATTCAAGAAAAAATTGATTGATATCAAAGATGAAATGAGTTACTCAAATGAAGAATTAGAAGATAAAATTCGTAAAGAAGCAAGATCAAGACGTAATGGTTAATTCCATTCGATTATTTTATTTGGCGTTGCTGCCAATGGTATTTCTCCAACTAATCCCGATAATTCCAGAGCAAGATTGGCTGATTTTCCGTCTAGCATAATTCTTAGGAATATTTGTGAGTTTTTAGATAATGTATCTAAGAATATTTCATCTTCTTTTGAGATATATTTTGGAGAAACATCAATGATTGATAGTTTATTTCCTTCTGGATAATTAAGTCTAATTGATGCAACTTCCCAATCCCAATTCGATGTCTTCAAACCAATTAGAAGATTTTTCTTTTTCTCAGATATCTTCCAAGCACAGATCTCTATTTGTTCAGTCATATGCCTTAATTCGGGCTGCCCCCATATTTCATTTATTGAACTCCAAGGACTTTCTCCTAGTTGAATCAAAGCAGCATCAATAATGTCGTCATTGTTATCATTTTCATTTATTTGTTTAGAAATTCTTTCTCTAATTCTAATTAATTTCTTCTTTTCATGTAATTGCATTTGTATTGAACCTTCTCCACGCTGTAAAATAATACCTCTATTCCAAAATAAAACAATCATAAGAGGGCTTAACATCAAAACTCCAATCAAAATATAGAAATCATTGAACATCCAAGAGAGATCCTCATAATCGTCAATTGGAGCTTCCTGATATTCTCCAAGATATTCTAATTTGAATGTATAATAAATTTCAACTTCTGCAGCAGCTCTTCTTTCTATTCTTAATGAATGATTGCCATGGGGTAAAACAATTACTTCTCCATTAGATGTATTTACGAGTGCCCCATTATTCTGATTTATCTCTTGTATTGTATAGTTTACTTCGGATTTAATTATCTCATTTAGAAAGACTCTAGAGCCATTATTATCAGATATCTTCAATAAAAATATATCTATATTATCTCCGCTATGAAGACTTCCCGAGGTCTCAGTATCTAACTGCAGTTCATTCCATCTTTCATCAGGCGCATCTATCCATTTAGACTCTGGAGCGTCAGAAAATATCATTCCATCTAAAGACCTTAATGGTGTGAATGAAATGTTCCACCTAGTGGTTTCAGTAGACATTATCCAAATTTCTAATGATGCGGTATCTCCTTTTGTTTCTATTATTTCTGGACATAATCCATTATCGGAGGATATATTCTCTTTATTTCCAAAATAGTCTACTAAATAGGACTCAAAAGTAACTCCTTCATTACTTGTTGAACAATGCATTGACGCCTTCATATCTGCTCCAATCCCAAATAGAATAGAATCACCATTTTGATCAGATTTAGCTATGTATGATTCATAATCCCATGAAGTTGCATAAGATAATGGTTCACCATGATTCCAAGGGACTTGCAATTCCCCTTCATTTCCAGATTCTTTTGATTGATTATTTCGGTATAAATCAAATTTATAAGGATGTATTCCTTCACTAGATGATGAAACAATTCGGATCCATAATTCACTTTCTTCTGGGAACTCAAATAAATTTTCAGGTTCGTTTAAATCATTTGTCACCAATTCTTTGATACTATTATTCCGATGCCATAATTCAATTTTCAAATCATTATTTCCTATAATATCAGAGAGTACAATCACATCACCGGGTTCTCCAAAGATTTGTATGGAATCTTTGTCCGAATGATTTTCTAAAATTCCTATAAATTCAATATATCTTTGTTCTTGTATTGAGTCATCACAATTTCCTAGAAAACAATGATCTTCTGTAATTATTGTAGGATAATTCTCCTGATTACCCGGTGATGGAATTGAATCAATTAAATCATTATGTTCAATATTAGACAAATTATTCGATTTAATCATATTAATTTGAATATCATTAATTGTCACCTCAGAACTAGAAAATAAACTTACAACTGCTCCTTCATGGAGAAATCCTCCCCATTCTAATTGATGACTATCTTCCAAGTAATATATATCTCCATTATTATTAATCTCTAGATTTAATCCTGGGCAACTAATTTTCAAGCACGAAACACTGTACCAGAAGGGACCTTCTAGTACTATATCTTCTTCTAAAAGTAAGGTTTCTTCTTCATTTTGTCCACTAACATTCATAATTCCTGAAATCATAAATAATACTGTCATCAACAGTGCAGCGGTACGTCTCACGTCTCTTCGGACACGGCCTCCTCTTAGAATCCTTCAAGCGAAATGCTTCGTTCGCAGTATGTATGGAAGAGAGGCCATTGGCCCGGAGTGTAGTCGCTAGACAACGTTTTGGACGTTTATTTAGCCTAGGTGACCGTAATTCTCCTAGTTCTTGGACTCCTGCAATTATTTTAGGCGAAGATGATGAAGAATTACCATATTCTATAGCCCCTTTCGAGTATTCTAGAGACTCTAGCAATTTACCTGCTAAAATTTCTATTAAGACTAGAACAAATCTTACTTTACCTTTCGATCAGTTAGATATTTGGCTAGCTAGTGAAGGATTAGTCCTTCCTCCTAGTTTGGTCGAATCTAATTCTGGGGAGTTTGGCATAGGAAAAGAAGTATTGCCTGTTTCTTGGCAATCCTTGCATCATGATTTGAAATTAAATGATGATGATTTACTTCCCTCAATAATTATTTTAACTGATGCGCCTCAATTAGCTAATCAAAAAGGATTGCTATCTGAGGCATTGTATATCATTAGAACACGTTTCCCCTCATCATTAATTTGGACTCCTGGTATTGGAGGTCCAGATAATTGTGCAATTCTAACCTGGATGGGAGTTGATATCTTTGATTTGGCGAGATCTAAACATGCCAGCTCTCTTGGAGTTATTTTATCAGAAAATGGACCTAGAGAAGTTGAGGAATCAATAGATGAAGATTCTTCAATGAAACATCAAATTCAATGTTGGAAGAACTCACTAGCAGCTACTAGAGTTGCTATTAGAGAGGGAAATTTACGTGAATTAGTAGAGAAACAATCTCTCTCTAGCCCTAGATCTGTAGAAAGATTAAGAATTCATGACTCTAAAATGTCTTCTTTAGATGGCGGTAAATCGGGATTAGCAAGGATAAAAGGACAATTTCATGAACTTAGATGTCATAGTTTTTCAAGTAGAAATGACCCATTAATTCAAGACTGGCGTAGACGAGTATCTCGTAATCATGAGCCTCCTTCTCATCAATCTAAAGTTATGGTGTTACTGCCTTGTTCAGCAACCAAACCTTACCGACTTTCCGCATCTCACAAGAGATTTAGTAGATCCATTACATCTAATACAGTTCACGAGGTTATAGTCACAGCACCACTCGGTTTAGTCCCAAGAGAACTTGAAGATATCTGGCCGGCTGCTAACTACGATATTCCAGTAACTGGTGATTGGGATATTGATGAACTTAAAACAATCCGTGAGATGACTTTTGAATATATTTCTAGAAATAATTTTTCAAGAGTTTTAAATCATAGTGGAATAGATTTAGAACATGATTCTGTAGAAATTATTGATACTAGAAGAGGAATGACTGCGGGATCATCCGAAGCGCTTGAATATCTCCAACAAATGGTTGAAAAATCTGTAAAAGATTTTGATTTAGAAGACCCTAAGGAAAGTAAACATAGATTGGGTAAACTCAGATCATTATCAAAATTTCAGCATGGTACTGATGATTGGTTAGATGGTACTGGGATACAAGGCAGACCCCCAATTTTTACAATTCGCAAAGAGGGTAAGCAACTAGCATTATGGAATCCTCGGCTAGGTCGTTTTTCTTTTACCAAAGCCTGCCTCCCACTTTTAGCCGATAGTAAAAAGTTTCCAATTGCTCATATTACACCAGGGATTGATTGGAGAGGCGATTTATTTGCCTCAAATGTAATTGATTTTCAAGGAAGCATTAGAATAGGAGATGAGGTTTTAGTTTACCAAAATGACGAATTAATAGGTTCTGCTCGAGCAGAAGCTGCTGGTTGGGAATGGCCAAATGGGCCTAGTAGGTTGGCTCGCGCTCAACACAGATTATAATCAAAATTGGTTGTTTGAGTTTGCGTAGCGATTAAAGAGGGGCAGCAAGTCGGCCGGCTACCTGAGGTCTTCACATGGCACGCATGCACAGCAAAGGAAAAGGAACTAGCGGGTCTTCTAAGCCCAACACTGATACAGCACCTTCATGGTCTGAATCAGATAAAGGGACTGTTGAGGAATTAATCATAAAATACGCGAATGAAGGTCATTCATCTGCAAAAATCGGAACCTTGCTAAGGGATATGCACGCAGTCCCAGATGTAAGATTAGTAATGGGCGAAAGAATATCTAAGACACTATCGCGTAATAATCTAGAATCAACATATCCTGAAGATATGATGAATTTAATGCGTAAAGCACTTAGTTTGATAGATCATCTTTCAAGTAATAAGAAAGATTTACACAATCGTCGTCAACTGGAACTCTGTGAATCTCGATTACGTCGTTTGGCTAAGTACTATGTAGGTACTGGACGAATTTCATCAACATGGACATACAAACGCGATCAATTGCGATTGATGGTTGAATGATTTCTGCGGATAAGATTTGTAGTACCCCCTCCTCGGCGGATTATGAGGCTACTAGTCAACGAGACTCAGTTTTCTTCGGTTTCTGAAATTTTGTTATCTGCTTCTAAAGAAATTGAAAGATTAAATGAGCCATTGTTATTACTTTGCTTACCAACACTTTCTTCTTCCTTTTCAATGGCAGCCATAGAATCTTCTTTAGTCGATAATGGAATAACTTATCGTAGAAAATTTTCTATTGAAAATTCTGATAATTCACCTTCGATAAAGATAATTGATGATGATTCTGAGGTGACATCACTTGAAACCAATCCTTTTAGATTAACAATATCTACAGTGATTGTTGATGGATTAATAAGTCATAAAGGAGATCCTAGAAAAGGCCCTTTGACTTCAGTATCTCAAGCTCATGCCCTCTCTCAATTGATTTCTCCAAATGGTCTGAGGACACGTAGATTACGTCCATGGTTAATTTCTGGCAATTGGATTAATTCTGCGATGGATAATACTTATGATCCTATTTATTCTGCATTAAGGGATTTTCTTTTAGATGAGGGATTAATCAAAGTAGTACCCTTGCCTGAAGTTCCAGAACCTAATGTCTCTGAATATGAATGGATTGATGAAAATACATTGAATGCTATTTCTTCTAGGTGGATTAGTCTTGATTTAGAAGGAAAGGCACGTGTATTATCTAACTTAGTCAGAGGTTCTTTGATTAGGTCAAAACCCTCGACATCCAGATTAGAAGAAATAGTCTGGCATTGTGTTTTGGCTCCTGGTTGGTCTACTGATTTAGCTGGGCAAATCTCCTCTGCTAGATTATATTGGAAAGACAATAATTCGAATATTGCCTCTAGTAAGGTAATTGATAAATTAATTAGGGATGGAATGATATAATTATTCTTCAATCCGGAGCATTACTTCACATCCTGAACATTCTATTCTTAGTGGCCTAACATCTGATTCGACGGGATTACTTGTTCCACAAGCAGGACATTCAATCCTAGGGGATTTATTCTTCTTCCTTCTTTCCTTATTTGATTTAGGTGATACGAGTGAAATTGGAAATACCAACAATATACTGGAGGCTACAATTGCAAGAACTATTTGCATTGGCATACCTAATACATAAATTACCAAAGATAATCCTCCTAAGGATGTAACAGAAATTAAAGCAGGCGCACTACTTCTATTCCTAGTCAAGAATAATCCCATACCTATTGCTATGCATAAAGCAAAAACACATAGCATTGCAGAAATTAGAGGACTAAAAGCCATATTTCCCGACGGAAGAAATTCAATTCTAAAATTTTCATCTTTATCCAAGCTTTCTTGTTCAATATTTATTGATTCTAAGAATATCCATCTTCTATGTTCGAAATCAATATTCTCTGCAGAAACAGGACCTAACCCTGCCAACATTGATGTTTTAATTTCTAAATCGACACTAACCTCATTCCAATAATTATTTGAAGGATTACGAATAAAATTCTCAATCAATAGTTGTCTTTCATTCTCAATCACAGAATATGAAGTTTCAATCTTAATAGTTATCTTTTCAGCTGCAAAAGACCTCGTTCCACCCATGTCTATTTGGTACTCAGTAGGCCCTAAATCAACAGGATTTATTCCGATAATTGATTCAATATCTAAGGATAATCCATTTTGCATAAATGATCGCATGTCAGAAGAAGAGCCAGTAATATGGGAAGTCAATGCTAGTAATTCATCATCATCTACTTTTCCATTATTTCTATGCGATGTTGCAACTGAATCAGAATAAGAGTTCAAGTTTTTCCACCAACTATTAGAATCTAAACTAGAATTGCCAATATTGTCCATCCCCCATCTCATCCATTGAGACATAGCACTGTCAAAAGAAATCTCAATATTTTTTTCTATCGAGTCACCTTCAAATTTAATATCGATTTCAACACTGATTTCTGAACCACTGCCTCTTAGAGGTTCAGATGAGGGATAATAGCTACCTCCTCCTCCATTTTCATCGTCGACATCTATATTGTGGTTCTTCGATGCAGAGATTTCTAAACCAGATTGAGGCGATAGAATAAATTCAGTAGAATACGTTCCACTCTCTGTTCCTTCAGGCATTTCCCAGACAAAAGTCACTTCAACTCCCGATTCTAGAGGCGTTGCAATTGGGCTCAGAGTTAATGGCGATCCTTGTAGATTGAAACTACCGCTAGATAGAGACCACATTTCGCCTCCAAATCCAGAATTCAGAACAATTGGGAAATATACAAGGCCTGAAGTCACACTTGCCTCTTTTATTTTGATGTCGACCAATGGCATCTTTCCTGTTACCTTTCCTACTGAATCATCAGAACCCCATTTGAAAGTCAATCCAGCTTCTTGAGTAGGATTCGAGAAAAGTAGACTATTTACAGAAAGTGAGACTTCTAATTTATCTCCGTCATTTACTGAGCCTGAAGAAACTTGTACAGTGATTTCTAGATTTCCTTCAGCATTTAGAACAGGCTCTACGCCGTTAAGTCCCGAACCACCCGAGTAAAATGAACCACCTATTCTAATATCTAATGTTGCATTAATTGTAACTCCGGCTGCTCCTTCAACCAAGTAAGGTATTGTGAAAGTCCAAGTTTCCGCTGGATAATCTCCCTCGGTGCCCCAAATGGTTTCCCACGTTCCAACTTCTACTTCTCCTTGTTGCCATGCTGTGACGGTTGATTCTTGTTCATCTGAAAGTTCATTTTCAAATGGAGAAAGTTTTCCATTAGAAGATTCATCCAATAAAAACAGGTCAAAACCCGTGTTGCTACAGCACGATATATTTTCATTCCCAGTATCTTGAGCGTATGCTGGTGCGGAGAAAAAAGAAACCACCAATAGGCCAACTATGGCCAAGGACCTAACAGCCAAGTGCCCGTTCATGAACTACCGTGGTTAACTTATTAGACTTCAATGCGACGCTTAATAGATGCAAATTACATCACTTTGACCTTATTAATTACTTATCCGTGCAACCAAAGTAATTTTATGACACCATCATCATTAGATTCAATTTTAGCATAACCTACTCTTTCTAATTGTACGACATTATTTTTAATTATTTGAATATCTTCCATCATACCTTCTTGTATAATTATTTGATTATCTTTTGGAATAGTAAGAATTGCTTTTTTCGCTATCGTTTTTGGAAGCCAATGTACAATTTGTCTTTTATCAGTTCGTTCAATTGATTGAATGATACCATTAGAATCTTGTATTTCAATATCTGCAAAATCCTTCAAACGAACTTCACTATGTTTTAAATCTCTAGCTTCTATATATATTTCTAGATCTTCCAAATCCCATTCTCTATGTCCTTTAATTTCATTTAATGGATGTTTATTAAGATTCAATTTTCTTTCAATTTGAATATTATTGTCATCTAATCTAATTACATGCGGGTTTCTGACAAAAACTCTTCTTTCACAATTTGAATCAATCTTACTCGAATTGAAAGATTCTATTGTTTGTAGTGATACTGAAATATCCTTTTGCGTCAAACCAAGATCTATCCAAAAATCTCTCATGGCATCTGAATCAAAACCTCTTCTTCGGAGAGCTCTAAGGGTGGGCAATCTTGGGTCATCCCAACCTGAGTAATTTCCATTTTCTATTTCTTTTCTCATACCCGATGTAGAAAAACTTCCAAATTCATGAATTTTAACTCTACCCCAATACAATGTTTCCGGATATTCCCACTCAAAATGCTCGTAAAGTAAAGTTTGTTTCCTAGTCGAATCCATTAAATCCTTTCCTCTTATTATGTGGGTGACACCTTGCTCGTAATCTTCTATTGCGCTTTGAAAATCTAACAATGGCCAAACTTTGTATTTATCTCCAACCATAGGATGAGTTGTATGCTGTATCCTTAATGCTGGCCAATCTCTAAGCGCTGGATTAGGAAGATTCATTTCTGTTTTTACTCTTACAACCGCCATTCCTTCACTAATTATCCCATTATTCATTTCATCCCAATCTGAAAGATTTTCCTTAGAATCCTTTATTCTACAAGGGCATTCTTTGGAACTATCTCTTAATTTCTTAAAATTCTCCGCAGAGCATTTACAGACGTAACCAAAACCTTCATTCAACATTTTTTTAGCATATTTCATGTAGATATCCATTCTCTCTGATGCTCTTACTATTATATCTGGTTCCTTTCCAGTTAACCATTTGTAATCTTCTTCAATCCAAGAATATGCTTCTTTTAGCGGAGGTTTAACTTTAGAATCTGTATCGTCAAACCTCAGTACGACTTTTCCATCATAATTTTTAGCATATTCTGAATTAATTGTCACGCCCCTAGCATGACCTAATGTCAGAGGGCCGTTAGGATTTGGAGCAAATCTCAAAACCACGTCTCCCTTGATTGCATTTGGCAGATCTTTTAATCCAGTTTTTTTCACTTGTTTTTGTCTATTTAACGCCTCAGGATTGATACTTTCTAATAGTTCACGAACGACTATAATTCCTTTATTCCGAGCCATGTCATTTGCATTCTTGACTTCAATATCTACTAATTGTTTAAGTTCTCTAGCTTTACTTTTCAGATCTGATCTTTCTCCTAGTATTCTTCCTAATACTGAACCTGATTGTCCAGCGCCATCATATTCAACAGCATTTTGCAAAGCATATTTTCTGACAATATTTATGATTTCAGAATCCCAATTTGCCGCATCAACCATAATATCGCCCTCACCACTAGACTTCTCCATTTCACTATTTACCAATCACTAATTGATGATTGTTTACTATTTCCCTCTTTTTGTCCTCTTTCTGGAATAGGTTTTTCATTCTCCTTTTTCCAAATATTCTCCACTGTCGCCCAAGACCATCTCAAATATTTATTTGGTAAATCTCCCTTTATTAATTCTCGAATTGCAACTTTAGTTTTCGGATCAGATGGGTAACCACTTCCTATATCCAGATTAAGTAATTGCCCAATCTTCTCAATCTCATTATCTCTATGGACTTTAGCAAGAATACTTGCAGCACCAACTAAAACATTTTCTAAGTCCATTTTATGTTTCGATTCAATAGTCCATTGCTCCCAATCTTGACCTAGTGATTCTCTAACTCGATTACCAAATCGTTGCTCATTTATGTCACATGCATCCAAGTATATTTTTCCATATTTTTCTTCAACTTTTGTAGTAGTAATTGCTTCTTTGAATAATTCTACTTCTAAATCATTCAGGTTAGTTCTGTCTCTTTCCTTATCTATCCTATGAGCACTACAAGTAATCAGTCCCACTTTCCAATCTCTTTTTTCTACTTCTGAATATATTTTCTTGGCCAAGTCTACTCTCTTTTTCCCAGTTAAAGATTTAGAATCTTTAGCGCCAATATTTGTTAAAATTTCTATGTCCGAGGTTGGAACGGCTAATGCACAAACAACAAGAGGTCCTATGGCAGGACCTCTTCCTGCTTCATCTACTCCTAATTCGTACATTTATTCCTCTTTATTCCCTTTACCTAGTTTCGAGAGTCTTGATTCAAAATCATCCTTTTCAAGATGTGAATTTTGTGGATGTATTTCTTTATCGATAGTGATATCGTCTGCTAACTCTACTATGTCCTCTAGTGCATCCTCTGTCATTGCCTTATCTAGGGACTTACTAGCAATTTTGATATCATACTTAGATGGGCCATCGTTTATTCTTGTCTCTTTTTGTTTGGATTTGCTAATAAAATCTGATTCAAATCCCTTAGAGTCTATAGTTTCACTTTCAACAAAAATCTTTGGCTCTGATTTCTTAATGAATTTTGACATCCATTCTCCTGCTGTTTCATCTTCCACCTCTGAAGGTAGGCCTAGTCTTTTCCGGTCTTGTTCTAGTCTGTATTGTATTGCCTTCACCACCCCTATACTTCCGAATATTATTACAACTAGGCTAATAATAACTGTCTGCCAAATTCTGAAGAATTCAATAATTACTGATTCTTTTTCATCATTATCTATTTCATCCGTTTTTTGTTTAAACAAGTCTTCTTCTTCAGTAACGCTATTTTCAAAGATTATTCTAGGATCTCTGATTGATCTTGCTTCAATAGATAGTGTCGGTCCTTCAACATAAAACATAGTTTGAGAGATTTCATCATAAGAAATATTCATCCAAGCAGTGAAATTAATTATCTGCCCTATTTCTACGTCTAATACTTCAAATGAACGTGGATTAGATGAACTCTGTTCTTCTGCCTCTGAAGGTAATTCAAACTCAAAATCAGTGAAAATATTGCAATCTAAATTGACAACTAACCCGTCATTAATGTTTCCAATATTTTCCATCGTCCATCGTGCGGAGACATTCACAGTTCTCTCTTGATAATTATAATCATGAATATATACTTCATCAATCAAAGCCCAATTAAAATAGTCTCCAACAACTACTTCAAAAGAAATTGTTTCTGGATTCCATCCATCTACCCATAATTCAACAATTATTTCTGCTGACTCTCCTGAAAGAATGCCGTCATCTACTGAAATATTCAGATAAATCTGATTTTTAATCTGTCCTGCATCTAGATTAATGTTACTTTCACTGATTTCAAGGCCAATCCAATCCGGAGTTTCTTTAATTCTTAATTCAAAATCATATGGAATATCTCCAGTATTTTCTACAATTAATTCCGTTCGACAAATATCTCCTGGTTGAGTTTCAAATTGACAGTCTATATTATTCAGTTCTAGGTTTCCACCAGATCTTGGAACAATGTTTACTCTTTGTGTGACATTAATCGCTTCATCGGGTACAGCAGTACTCCACACTTTAATCTCAAAGAATATTGTTCCTGTTACTAGGTATGGTGACTGAATTTGAAATCTTATTTTTCCGGTTTCATTAGGCCACATTGCATTAAGTTCCATTTTATCTTGTATGAAAACATTCCAATCTTCTAATGCAAATGCTTGCGCGAAATCTCCTAATGCTGTTCCATTTTCATCGACCGGCCTTACACTTACTGCAATATCTCTTTGGGTATTGCCTAAGTTTCTAGCAGTCATTTCAATTGTCGCAACATCGTATGGAGAAATAGAATAAGTCCCTCCTCCATTTACAATTTCAACTCCATGGAAGTAACCATACCTCATTGAAAAATTATACCAGTCATTACTTCCCGTAATGTTAGAATTGATTTCCATTGAGAATTGATGCAAAGAATTTGCCAAGGGCATTCCATTTTCAGTCATCGGAGCCGTGATTGAGAATTCAGTCCATCCCGTAGTGTCTGAGGATATGTCGAAATCAAATCCGTTTGATGTATCTAACGAGTATTCCCATTCAATTAGCCAATTATCTGGGCCATGAATCTTAATGTTCACTACGTCATTAAATTCAGCTAGATTTGTATAATTAACATTTAAATTTATTAGACTTCCGGGGTCAATGGCAAAGACCGATCCTGAATCTGGTCCAAATTCTACGCCTGGGCCTTCTTCAATCTCAAATGGATAGAGATAATCTGGAGTATTATTGAAAACAGTATCTGCTGCAGCTTTTTGTAATTCTAACGCCCTTTCTTGCGATATTCCCGATGGAAAGTTTTCCCCAACGGGGGACTCGCCAGTAATTACTGCATAAATTACACAAGAAGTAAGATATGTTCCATCTATCGATGGATGTGACCCATCTGAGTAAAGATTTGAAAACGAATTTTCTCCTTGTGAAGGATCAATTCCTGTTTCGTTAACTTGATTGTAGATATTTTTGAATGCAAGTCCTGCGGGTGCTAAAAATACAGGTTTTTCAGTATTAGTTGTATTTTCAAGATACATTTCATAGCCTTGCTGAAGATGAAGTTGCATTGTCAAATAATCAGGATTTCGAATGGGGTTATTCGTATCACCATCTTTTCGCCCCCATGTCATTAGTAGAATTGTTTCTCCTCCTTCTAATTTTATTCTTTCATTCAGATCTTCGACAGCATTTTTACTATCAATCCAGAACTCAGAACTAGTTGGGAATGATGGGACTTGACTTTGGTCTTGTAGGATTACATAGTCATGACCTTCAGCAAGTTTTAAATTCAATTCACTATTTTGTTGGTTTAAATCCTCTGAATGATCAGATAATTTCATACCCCCTCCTGTTACAGATTGTACATTCGAATTTTCTCCTGATACATCTAGTATTCTTTCTAGTTCCTGATCTAAGTCATTAAAACTTGTATAAGAATTTCCAACTAATAATATGTCTAAACTAATTGTTTCTTCGTGGCCCTGTTCGTGTTCTTTCGCGATAGCCTTCATTTGGTAATTTAACTCACTAGTATCTGTAAAACTTCCTACTTGTATTAAGATCAAGGATGTAATAAACACTGCCGCGAAACCTCTCTCCATGTCACATCCTGAGTGTTCTACTCTTTGATTATCTCCCTGTTTTGTTCAGAAAATAGAGAAGTGTTGAAGTCCTTAGTCGCTGCTGCCAGTATATGGCACCGATATGGCCGTTCAGAAAGAAATCTTCTGGGAGCAAAAAATCTTCAAAAGTTGAAGATAACATAGTAGTTGAATATGAAAGGGAAGTTAGGAGCGATAAAAAGGAAGAAAACGATCGTTCCCACCTTACAAATAAAACTTTTATTGACGCTATGGCCTTACTCTCAGACGATAGTGAATAAATGTAAATTAAAGTATAGGGTCAGGTATTGTCCTGCCTAGAGCATCTACATCAAATTCGCCAGCTTGAATTGGAACTTTTAAGCCAAAATCGAATGACACCATTGGATCAATTTCTCCTATTTGTCCAACTTCAATTCCATTAATTATTACTTTAGCACCTCTGCCTTTTATCCAAGGGCCCTCTCCATGATTAATTTCTTCCCATTTTATCTCTGAGAGGTCTGCTCCTAAGTCTCTAAGCAGTGCACTAGCAATGCCCTTAGCGGCAGAAAATCCTCCTCCCACTTCAGCACAAGCCCATGAAAGACGGGTTTTATTTTCTGAATCTCTAACTACTTCTCCTAACTCATGTACTCTTTGAGGTAGTTCATGATGTCTATTTGCTGCTAAAAGATTTAGCAATGAAGGTAAAATATGTTGCCTTAACATTGTATGTTCGTTAGTTATAGGATTCGAAATTATTGTACTTTTATTTTCTTCATTCCATCTTACTCTTTCAAATTGGTCACGTTTATTTGATAATGTTAAACTTTGAGTTTCTTGTAATCCTAATGAGCAAAGACTTGAACTTATTCTTCTATGTAGATTAGATGAAGGTAGAGGAATTGCATCTAGGTGTACGGTAGATAACTGGTCTGGTAGGTTGTCATAACCATATCCTATTGCAATATCTTCTACTATATCCACAGGGTGCATAATATCATTTCTCCATCTTGGCATCGAAATAATATGCTCCTTTTCACCGACAATACAATCTGCCCATTTCTCAATTTTATCAGGGCCATCGGTTACAGTTCTAGTATCCACTAACTCTCCTCCCATTTTTCTAATTGAATTAGCAATTTCTGTTTTGCTTAATTCGATACCAAGAATATTTCTAATCAATCTATCTGGAACTTTATGATTTTTCGAATCGCCTCTTGGGACAGTTAATGATTCTTGATTCCAATTATTTATCTGGATTGATTCGATTTCTCCTCCTCTTTCTGCGAGTGATAAACATATCAATAGTAAACAAGCTTCACAAGATCTTTCATCCCAACCTGTCACGTCAATGAAAAAATCTCTAGTCTGCTCATTTACAGTAGTATGGTCTCCATTGATTATTGGGGGGAATGAAAGAACTTTATTTCCAGAGTCTATTATTACGGGATAATTGTCCATATCTGCCATGAGATGAGCATATTCCTTACCTTTAGGATGTAATTCTAATATATCTTCAATACTCATTTCTTTTTCTTCAGCCAATGGAGTAAATTTGTATTTTTTGTCAACAGAAATCACTTTGAATGGAGGACTTAATTGGGACAAATCATGAACTCCAATTGAAGCAAATTTTCTCTTCCTACCTAAAGTTAAATGTAACTTTTCTTGATGGTCCATCAATGACTGAATAAATTCATCTTTTTCTTTGAGGCTTGTCCCATTATCTACTCCTCTGACAACAGCTCCCAAAATTACTGGACGTATTTCTTCAAGGGTTTGATCAACATCCACATTTATTTCTCCTTGTTTTATTTCCAGCTCGGGAGAGTCGCTAACAGAGTTTAGAAAAGCTCTTGCTGCTCTAGAAATTGTTTCATGGCTGAGTAAGTCTGTTCTATCTGGAAAAATTTCTATTTCAATTCCTTCACTATCATTTTCTTCTACTACGCAACCTATTGATGGCATTCTTTTTTCCCAATCTGTTGAATCATATTTTAGATTTTTTATTCCATGAAGATATTCTAATATGCTGTGATTAAATTTCAATGTCGGCATAGTCTCACCTAGTTTCCAAGCCACATTGGAAGAGGGCGGTCGTATCCTATTAATCTCAGACCTGAAATAGCAGCAGTATCATAATCTATTGCCCTTAAATTTCTTCGAGTAATTTCCTCTAAATTTTGAACACCTAAATCGGCCATCCAACCATTTATGGTTGATTTCAGCCAAACAAGATTTTCTTCTATTTTTTCGTCATTATTCGGAGCAACAATTAATGAACACCCTGCACCTTTAGCTATGATGAAATCCTCTGCACTAGGGCTTTCATCTAATTTAATTAACAAATATTTCCCTTGTTCTTTGATATTCATTGCTCTTGATGCTAAACCAATTCTAGGCAATGCTGCTGCTGCTCTACTTCCTCCAGGGGTTGCAGCGTTGATAATTGCTCCATCTAAATTCAAATCAATAATCATCCTAAGTAAATTCTCTACCCTATCTACTCTGTCCCTTAACATCACAAGAGATTTATTATTCATTTTACTTCTTAAGGAAACAATTAATGCTTCTATTTCGGCATCGTTCATTTTAGGAAGAGATTCTAAATTTAGAACTATTCCTGAACATGCATTTAGATAATCTGAGATTTGAACTATATTATCCTGATCAATATCTAGTAAATCGATTTCTCTTGGAGATTCCCTCACTAAAAATGGTTGTTTAGAAGTCATCAAACTATTAGAATCTACAATTTTTTTCCTTTCAACGAGCCAAGGAATTGGGAAAACAACTCCCTCATCCTCATCCATTTTTTTTAGTAATGTTCTGCAATCTAATTTTTCATATAGTGACTGTTTATTTTTTCCAGATGGTACTAGTAATATTTTTTCTAAACCTTCCATAATACTAATTTCCGGATGCTCAAAAATATTGATGTCTTTTTCTGAAGGTATAATTACTAAAGCATCTTTATTTATTGACAAACCTAAAGGTTCTAAATGTTCAGAAACTTCTGAGATTTCTTTTGATTTAATTTCTCTTATTTCTGCACCCTCTCCTGCGGGTGGGCAATTCCCTGCGACAATTATTTTCCCTCCAATCATACCTATTCCTGGTTCTTTTCCGACTGAACCTAAAACAATTATTGTCCCTCCTGACATTCCTGCACCCACTCTTTCTCCAGCATGCCCGCGGACTAGAATCGTCCCTTCTCCCATAGATTCGCCTGCAAAATTAGATACCGATCCTTGGACGTTAATCATCCCTCCTCTCATATTGGAACCGATTCTATCCCCCGCATCCTTTTCGATAATTAATCTTCCATCTTCTTGGAAAGCACCAGCCATTGAAGAGCATCCTCCTTGAATAGTTAGATTCCCTCCTCTATTCATGGCTCCACAGCATTCTCCTAAGTTACCTAGGAGCAAAACTCTAGATTTCTTTGGAAGATGAGTTATTACACCTATTTCTCCTTCTTTTGGCTTTTCATCACCATTTCTTCCCCATCCTATTCGGACTAATAGGTCACGTTCCAATGCTTCTACAAGCATTTTTTCAAGGTCACGATTTAATTTAACGCTCTTATCCGTGACCTCGCGCATAGACTATCATGACTCTGAGGGTGTATTTAGTCTTGATTCTGACGGCTTGAAGGGCAATTAAAGTATTAAAAATTAAATTAAGTTTGTAGTTAAAAAAGGGTATATTGATAGAGTTTCTACTCGGGCATGATATTGTCAAAGGGTAGTTAGTGATATTATGGATACAATTAAAGTCGCAATAAATGGTTTTGGTACAATAGGTAAGAGAGTAGCTGATGCTATAGATGCACAAGATGATATGGAAGTCATAGGAGTCACCAAAACTGGCCCTTCCTTTGGCTGTGGACTGGCCAAAAAACGCGGATTTCCTTTATATTGTACTTTTGATGATAGAGAAAAAATAGATTCATTTTCCGAGCAAGGATATACTTGTGAAGGTGGATTAACAGATTTATTATCGATTGCGGACGTTGTTATTGATTGTGCACCAGGTAAAATGGGGGCGGCCAATCTAGAGAAATATCGATCAGCAGGTGTGAAATATATGTTTCAAGGTGGTGAAAAACATTCTCTTACTGGTTTATCATATACCTCTTGCGCTAATCATTTGGAAAATCTCAATGCTCAGGGTACACGTGTTGTTTCATGTAATACCACAGGTCTTTCAAGAACTTTGGTTCCATTGTATGATCATTGTGGTTCTCTCAAAGTTGAGTGTACAATGATTAGAAGAGCAGCCGACCCAGGTGATTCTGATAAGGGGCCAATTAATGCAATTAAACCAGTTCTGAAAGTACCAAGTCATCATGGCCCCGATGTTATGACAGTTAAGCCAGAAATTGATATAAATTCTCTAGCAGTCGCTGTCCCTACAACTTTAATGCATGTTCATTCGATTATCGCTGATCTACCTGAGGGCCATGGTCTGAATACAGATTCGATTATTGAGATGTGGCGAGAAACCCCTCGTGTGATTATTATGAATGGTAAAGATGACCGAATTCCGACTACCGCAGAAGTAATGGAAATGGCTAGAGATATAGGTAGGAAATGGGGTGATTTACACGAAATTTTTGTCTGGGAAGATGGTGTGAAGTTAGTTGGCAATAGGTTGTATTACTTTCAAGCCATACATCAAGAAAGTGATGTAATTCCCGAAAATGTAGATTGTGTAAGAGCTTTAATGGGAACTGAAGAAGATTGGAAAGTTAGCGTTGCAAAAACTGATTTAGCAATATCTGAATACTATGGTATCTAGAATCTTCGACTTATTTTCGATTCATCAAACGTTAACGGTCAAAAGGGCTTAATGTGTCGCAGGCTTGCTATGACTGCTGTGAAATCGATTTTCCCTATTCTCTTGATTCTAATTCTTTCATCATGGTCTGGTGCAGTTTCTGCCCTCAGTGAGACTACAGAATCTACTGAAATTTCGGATTTACAAGAACCATCTGAAATTAGTAAATGGAGTAAATTATCAGTCGTTTCCGAATCTAATTATGAATTAAACCGTTTCACAGGAATAATCCATTCTCCATTCGGTAATTTTGATCCTTTAGTTGATCCAATGCCTCTCGGCCCAGAGAGTTTGTATGATTCATCAGCACTTTCACGTACTGGATTGGCAATAATACAATCTAATAGTGTTGATATGTCTGAATTAATTAATTTACTAGATTCGAAAGGATATTCCATAATAGATTATCTTCCAGATTCTGCCTTGATTATTAGGATTCCAGTTGAAGATATCATGAATTCTAAATCCGAATTAGAAAAATCCTCTTCTGTAAGGTGGATTGAAGGTCTACCAATTGCTTGGCGAGTATCTCCAAATTTAGTTGATTTTTCTGGAAGAGGCGGTTTATTGCTTGATTTAGATCTAACAATTACTTCTGACTTGAAAACTAGTGAGTTATCTGAACTTGAATCAGATATGAATCGTATTTCAGATAGTTCGATATCAAGGAATGTTTGCGATATTCATTTATGTCAAGTTAAAGGAATAGATTCCTCATGGTTGCCTGTTTTAGCCATGGATGGAAGAATACTTAGTATTCATGAATCTTCAACCATTTCTATTCATAATAGTAATGCTAGCCAACTAATAGGCAGCAATATTGCGTCAGCAATGTCCAATTTCAATCTGAATGGTAGTGGAGAGATTTTAGCAATTTCAGATACTGGAATTGATGCTGATCATGGTGACTTTAATGGTAGAGTTAGAGCGATATATGATTTATTTGGCCCTGATAATTCATATCAGGATAGGAACAGTGGCCATGGAACCCATGTGACTTCTACGATATTAGGTGATGGTTCAGGAGATTCAAACTCCACAGGAATCGTTCCCGCTGCAACATTTCATTTCTATCAATTAGAAGCAGATAGTTCAGGAATTTTAGCCCGATGGGGTTCTCTCTACGAAATGTTTGCACATTCATACCAACAGAGTGCGCGCATTCAAACTAATAGTTGGGGTAATATTAATCTTGTAGGCGAGTATAGTTCAGATTCACGTTCCGCTGACTCATATTTAGTTGATGAGCCTAGTTTCCTAGCGTTATTTTCGGCTGGAGATCTGGGGATGAATGGTTATCAGAGCATTACTCCACCTGGGACTGCGAAGAATGTTCTAACTATTGGTACATCCACTACTGGATCATTTGGTAGTCAACCTGCTGGCGAGGTTTATTCAACATCATCGAAAGGGACGACTTTAGATGGTAGAATAAAACCAGATTTAGTTGCTCCAGGTGTGATGATATGTTCTGCACGAGCAGAAGAAGCACAATTTGTAGAGGGTGATAGTTGTTCATCATCTGAACATATAGATACAGATATTCCACTCTATATGACTCTAAACGGTTCTTCAATGTCAACTGCAGTAGCCGCAGGTGCTACTACAATGGCTAGACAATATCTCAGGGTGAATGAAGGTATAGTAGAACCAAGGTCTGACTTAATTAGGTCCATTCTGATTAATGGAGCAGATGATTTAGGATCTCCAGATATTCCTAATGCTTTCGAAGGTTGGGGTCAAATAAATATCTCAAATAGTCTATTTCCTGAAGATTCTGGCATTCAACTAGAACAATTATATGATGATTCTAGGGAATTGAAACCGGGACATTCTTTCGTATATACAATTCAATCGAATGACAACTCTAGATTTGATATAACACTTGTTTGGAATGACCCAGAGGGTTCTGCAGTAGCTAACCAATCATCTCCTAAGTTGCTAAATGATTTAGATTTAAAAATCACCTCTCCAAGTGGAATAGTATACTATGGAAATAATTTCGTTAATGGTAATAGCGTAACAGGTGGAGTAGGAGACTCTCTAAATAATGTGGAGAGGTTTAGAGTAGATACTCCTGAAATTGGAACTTGGTCAGTTGAAGTAGGGCATGCTGGTGGCAATTTACAAGATTATGCAATAGTAATGTCTGGCCAAATTAGTGAATCTATATTTCCCGATCTCACAGTTTTTACTAACTCACTATCTACGTCTGTAGGAAGTCCTTTACAGGGAGATACATTTTTGATCGAGGCTCAGTGGAAAAATCAAGCTGCTGGTCCTACTGGAAGCTATTCTGTTTTGATTGAAGATATTACTGAAAACACAATAATTCTTGAACAATCCAAAACTTCACTTCCTGGCGGTTCATTGGCCTCTCTTTCATATCCGCACGTTTTCTCCACAACTGGACTACACACAATAATGTTAACATTAGATTCTAACTCAGAAGTTGTAGAATTGAATGATGAAATATCTGGATTAGATAATAACAAAGTACAAATTGATGTTTATGTTTCTCAGGTAGGGGTTCGACTAACTCCTTTATTGCCTGATGGTAGTTATCCATCTACTCCTTCCGAATTAGATCAATCCAAGGTTCGTTATCTAGACCCTAGTGAATCAAGTGCAGTTACTTTTGATTTAGAACTAAAGAACGAAGGAACATCTGAAGTTACTGTAGAAATCTCTGCTTCACCAGTCCAATTATCTGATGTAGGTGGGCTTCTATTAGCTCCAATAGATGAGTGGTGGAAATTATTCAATGAGTCAGGGCCATGGACTTTATCTCCATCGGGTCAAGATGGAGATAGTGTAATTATCAGTTTAGAATTTTCTGATGTTGATGCCGATGTTTCTAATGATATATACGCACTCCCTGGTCATTTCGTATCGCAAGTCACTTTATGGGATAAGAACGCACCTACTGTGTATCATTCGATGCAACTTAAGACCGTTGTAGAGAGGGTTGAAGGTTTAGTTACTGTAGTGGCAGGTGCTGATGATTTAGGGGCAATCCCTGGTCAATTTGCTCAATTTTCTCTCTCAATCCTAAATACTGGAAATGGCCCTACTCAATACACAATTTCTTGTGAGACCGATAATCATTGGATAATCAGAGTAGGAGATAGTGGGACCTCAGTTCTAAATCTCGAACCACTTTCTAGATTACAATTCCTACCGGTTCCAATTAAAGTTCGAATTCCTAATGAGGTATTGGGTTCTCCAGCTTCAGGGACTGTTGAAGGAGTTAGTTGCACTACACAATCAGTAAATGATCCAAGTTTATTTTCTATTGACTCAGCAACGGTTGAGGTTTTCGAAAACCGTGATTTTACTACTGAAATATTTTCGGAAGATGGCTTATCTTTAGGACCATTAGGACTTTCATCAGATCGTCCTGTATTAAATGGAGACCTAGTGACTACAAATTTAGTAATAACTAATCAAG
>CAXFIU010000002.1:0-79917 GCA_964003245.1 uncultured Candidatus Poseidoniales archaeon | reverse complement strand
GATTTCCGGCACTGTTAATTCTTCTTCTATGAATTATTTGAACAGCACCCTCTGCCCCCATTACTGCAAGTTGAGCACTTGGCCAAGCAATGTTATAATCGCCTCGAATATGTTTTGACGACATTACGTCATATGCTCCACCATATGCTTTCCTAGTGATTACTGTAATTTTAGGGACAGTGGCTTCCGCATAAGCATAGAGTAATTTTGCTCCGTGCCTAATTATCCCCCCCCACTCTTGATTGGCACCGGGTAAGAAACCCGGTACATCTACTAAAGTCAAAATAGGTATGTTAAATGCATCACAAAATCTAACAAATCTCGCCGCCTTAACTGATGCATCAATATCTAAACAACCTGCTAATATTTTTGGTTGGTTTGCAACAATACCTATTGTATGCCCTCCTAATCGAGAATAACCTACGATAATATTCGGAGCATAATCGGCTTGTACTTCTAGAAAAGCTCCATCGTCAACAATTTCTTCAATGACTGTGACCATATCGTAAGGTTGCGAAGCATTTTCTGGTACTAAATCATCTAATTTTTCGCAACTTCTTGAGAGAGAATCATTTGTTGATTTCGTTGGTGGTTTTTCTAGATTATTTGATGGTAATAGTTGAATAAGCTCTCTTACTATTTCTAACGCATCATCATCATTTTCTGCCGTGAAGTGAGTGACTCCTGATTTACTAGCATGAGTTCCAGCTCCTCCTAATTCTTCAAAAGATACTTCTTCGTTAGTTACAGTTTTTATCACTTCTGGGCCAGTAATAAACATGTGCGAAGTTTTGTCAACCATAATTACGAAGTCAGTTATTGCAGGCGAATAAACAGCACCTCCTGCACAAGGTCCCATTATTACTGAGATTTGTGGTATTACTCCACTAGCTCTTACGTTTCTGAAAAATATTTCTGCATATGATCCTAGGCTTGCAACTCCTTCCTGAATTCTTGCACCTCCGCTGTCATTCAATCCAATTACCGGCGCGCCTGTCTTAAGTGCCATATCTAGGATCTTACAAATTTTTAGACCGTGCATTTCTCCTAATGATCCTCCATATACTGTGAAGTCTTGAGCAAAGCAATATACTACTTTACCATTGATAGTACCGTGACCACAAATGACTCCATCCCCAGGTATTACATTTTTATCCATATCAAAGTCTCTACATCTATGTTCTACAAGAGAATCAACTTCCATAAATGAGTCTGCATCTAATAATTGTTCAATTCTTTCCCTAGCAGTCAACTTTCCTTTTGAATGCTGTGCTGCAATTCTTTTTTGTCCCCCACCTGCTTCAGATTGGGCTTTTCTGCGACGAAGTTCGTCGATACGTTCCTTCACACCAGACATATGATGTTATTGAATGGCGAGACTCAGCCAATTAGCATTACTCTTCGTCAAACTCTTAAAAATCGATTGTTTGAAATCGTTTGACCCCTCCCCTGACTTTGTTATGAGCATGCGAATTGTAATCGCTAAGCCGGGTCTTGACGGCCATGATAGGGGTGCAAAGGTTATTGCAAGAGCCCTAAGAGATGCAGGTCATGAAGTAATTTACACGGGTTTAAGGAGAAAACCGTCGGAAATTGTTCGTGTCGTTATGGATGAAGACGCAGTTGCAGTAGGGCTTTCGACATTGTCCGGTGCCCATAATGTACTAATTCCGAAGGTGTGTGAAGAATTAATCTCCAATGACATGGGGGATGTAATTGTTTTTGCAGGAGGAATTATACCTGAATCTGATAGAGAATATTTGTATTCATTAGGTGTCAGAGCGATATTTGGTCCAGGTACAAAAACAAGCTCAATTATTGATTTTTTAGAAACTATTTCCGAACGTAAAGACAATGATCTCGATGTAGGTGTCGGAGGAAAAACAGGATGGAGATGGTCTTGAGTTTCGAAAAGAATATTTCTCTCGCTAAGCAAGGAAATAGGAGAGAACTTGCAAGATTATTGACATTAATCGAATCCGGTGAAAAATTAAATATTGAAGAATCCAAATCATGGGTTTTAGGAGTTACAGGGCCTCCTGGGGTAGGTAAATCTACCTTGATAGGAGTCATGATAGAAGAATGGGTTAGGAGAGGTGAAAAGATTGCTGTTCTGGCAATAGATCCATCATCTCCCAAAAGTGGTGGGGCACTGCTAGGAGATAGAATGAGAATGGCATCTGCAGATAATGGGGAATCTGTATTTATACGTAGTTTAGCTACAAGAAATCACCCTGGTGGATTAATGCCTTTTTTGGATTCTATGATTGACTTACTATCTTATTGCGGATGGACAAAAATCATAATTGAAACAGTTGGAAGTGGTCAATCAGAAATAAGAATAGTCGCTTTTGCAAATAGGATAATGTTAGTCGATGGTCCAGATCGAGGAGATATAATTCAAGCAGAGAAAGCAGGAATCATTGAATTAGCCGATATCATTGTCATTAACAAATCAGATTTACCTAATGCCGATAATGCTGCTAACTCAATTAAGAAATCACTGGAATATTCGAATAAGAATAATGATACCGTTGTTATGCAGACCTCGTCTATTAACAATAACGGCATTACCGAATTAATAGAGGAATTAGACAATCTCAGAGTTAACAAGGAAAGAAATATTTTGAGAATAAAGGAAAGACTAATTTCAGCTTGGGATTATAAGTTATTATCTAAACCCTCTTTAGATGAAATATTATTAGACTTGGAGTCAGGTGTAATAAACCTAGATCAGGCATTGGAGAATATTTGAAATTATTTTAAGGGAGTGGTGAATTGAATAGTGAGGGAATTCCATTAGACATAGATCATGCAAAACATTCTGTTGGAGGTATGAAAGGGCATATTTTTCGAAGATTCACTCACGTTATAATGTGCTTAATTCCAATTTTATATTATACAAAAGGTTCTCAACTTTCCGGCCTTTTCTCTATGAATCCTAACGAATTTGTCACTTTCTGCCTACTTTTACTGATTTTCCTAGAATTATTAAGGTTATATTTCGGAATCGTCATTGTTGGACAGAGAGAATACGAAGCAAAGCAAATCTCCGCACTCGCATGGGGTGCATTTGCTGTTTGCTTAGCATTGATTTTTTCTCCCGAATCAAAAAATTTCGACGGCATGGAATCAGGTATATATGCAGCCCCATTAATTTGGGGCTTGACTTTTGTTGACCCTATAATGGGGGAAATAAAGCGTTCAAAAAAAGGATTAAAGGCTGCAATAATTGGTGGCCTAATAACTTCTTATATCATTTGGCTATCTAGTACTTACTTCTTAGGAACACCTATGATCGCCTCAATTATTTTAGCTCCAATGACAGTACTTGGAGAGTTACCGACTGTAAAGTGGATTGATGATAATGCTACAATGATTCTTCTTCCGTTGACTGTCTTGTTGGTCATAGAGCCGTTTCTTTGAATGTTCATCTGCGTCATGTTTACATTCTTCTTACCTTTCGAAGGCATGATAATATGGACGATAGTGAGAAAAATGAGATTATGGAATCCCCCCTCTCTCAAAATACATATGTTATGATTTGGGTAATTGCGTCTTTAGCATCCCTAGCAATATATGTGAAATACTTTTGATTTGACATTAAACGCTGAATTAAATACCTGTTATTTTACGATATAATATGTGCGGCATTACTGGTATTCTAGGTAATGGCGATTCTGCTATTGTTAACTCAATGTCGAATAATTTATCTCACAGAGGTCCCGATGGTTCTGGTAGTTTTGAATCAGATATAGTTGTGGGTAGTGTTTGTCTAGCTCAATCAAGACTTGCAATAGTTGATGTCAATGGTTCAAAACAACCTATAGGGTCTGAGCATAAATGTGTTTTAGTCCAGAACGGCGAGATATATAACTTTCAAAAAATTAGATCTGAAATTCCAAATTATCCGTGGCTCACTTCAGGAGATAGTGAAGCAATTCTCGCACTTCATCGTAAGTACGCTTTTGATAATAAAAAACATTATCCAGCCCCCATAGGGCAAAAGGTAGGGTCTTTGTTTAAGACTAAAGATGCAGATAAACCAGGAAATGAAGCGGAGAAACATAAGTCCTGGGTTTCTCGATTAGATGGTGTTTGGGGTTTTGCACTATGGGTTCCACAAATTAGAGAATTAATTCTTTGTAGAGATCCGATGGGTGTAAAACCTCTTTTTAGAACATTATTGCCAGATGGTACACTTTTGTTTGGTTCTGAAGTCAAGTCATTTTATGCGAATCCAGAGTTTCAAGCTAAGCCAGACATTAATGCATTAGCTGTTAGGTTAGCATTTGAATATCCATTAGATTACACTACCTTATTCTCTAATGTGTCATCTGTAGCTCAAGGTACAATTGAAACTTGGTCAATTGATAAAGAAGGAAAAGCAGTATTGACTGGTATTACTAGATATAATCATGAGAAAATTTCTCCAGATAAACATTGGAATCCTAATTACGATGCAGAAATTCTGTTAAAATCCTTGTATAACGGTGTAGAATCAAGATTGATGTCCGATGTACCTGTAGGTGTTGTATTATCAGGAGGTTTAGATTCTAGCCTTGTTGCAGCTTTATCTAAGCAAGTTTCAGATTCTAAGGGCATTCAATCTCCAGATGTTTGGACTGTTGCTGGTGACGAGAATAATCCTGATATGAAGGCAGCAATTCAGGTTGCAGAACATTATGACTTAAATCATCACAAAAAGATCATTGATCCTGAAAAGTTTTGGCAAACACTTCCAAATTTCATTTGGAGTGGTGAGGATTTAGATATCTCTGTATTATTCTGGCAGCCCTTATTTGAGGAAATGTCGAAAAAGGTCAAAGTAGGTATTTGTGGCCAAGGTGCTGATGAATTGCATGCAGGTTATTCAAGATATAAAGAACTAAAGAATCATTCTAAATTAATAGATGAAAGATTAAATGACTTTGGAAAAATCTCAATTGAAAAAGAGTTTATCGGTTTAGGTCAACCATGGATTAATAGCGATTTCTCTGCTCAAAAGAATTTTACAAGCATCAATGATACATTACAATTTGAACTTGATAGAGGGCAATTGACAAATTTCCAACTTAGGTTAGGGGATAGGCACAGTATGGCTTTCGGAGTAGAAGCTAGGATTCCTTTCTTATCTAGCGAACATAGAAAGTTATCTCATAAAATCCCTGTTGATTGGAAAATTAGTGATTCCGATGAAAAGTTAGCTTTGAGACTTGCTGCGAGTTTAACCGATCTTCCTAAAGAAATTGTCAAGAGGCCAAAGATGCCTGCTGGAACTGCTACAACTCCTAATATCATGAATAATCTACTATCAGAATTAACACCACATGCTCAAGAATGGTCAGAAGATTATGGTCAATTATCTTCAATGCTGAAGAGGCAGCCAGATATGTCCATTGGAATGAGACTATTTCATGCAATGCATCTTACTGACAATCAAAATGGCATTCGAAAAGGTTCAGTAATGGATTTGATTTATGACGTTAGTGATTGGAATAACCTATAATGAAGGCTTTCTAGTCTTGATTTTCTTCCTCTCCGGATTCTATCTCAATACCTTCCATTCCAACAATTTCATAATTTGATGGAAACATTGCTACAATAACGCCTGCTACAATGCATCCAAGAGCCATGTAGAATCTTGTTTGAATCATCATTAATTCTAATCCTATTACTACTAATAACAAACCACCTAAATTTGATACCCAGACTAATGTCTTGAATGTTGATAATGAGACTCCGGTACTTGTCCCTGTCCTTTTTGGTCCAAACTCTGCTCCAAATCTTATTGGGTCATCTTTTGCCATTTACTCACCTATCTATCATTATTATTGCATCTGTGGGGCAAGATAGTACACAGAGTTTACAACCTGTACATGGATCTCTAAGAATTCTCGCTTTCTTATTAACTGAAACATTCATTATTGGACTTGCTAAAGGTTTGTCATAGAGTTCTATTGCATCGTCATCACAAACAATTGTGCATTGATCACAACCTATGCATAACTCTTCCTTTACCCAAGCTACGGTATCTTCTCCACCTTTCATCGATGCCATTTCTCCAGCCTTCAACGAATTCAGCATTATTCGTATCTTAGTTTGCTGTTTTTTACGACGTTCCGCCACATCAGATGCGCCCGTCATGACATACGCGAGAGCATCATTCTACTCAATACTATGTTTTCTTTAGTCAGATTAATTTCTTAGGTTCTTCTCCGCAGTAGTATGAATGATTCAGCCAGTGCTGGGGAATGGTGGAAAGATTCTATGGTGCTGGTTGGTATTTTTCTTCCATCTTCAATTTGGTTGGTAATGTATCTTTCTCTATCTCTTAAAATTGCTTGGATATCATTTCCTTGTGGGGTATTAGTTGGCTTCTTTCTTTGGCTAATCGCTTTAGGTTATGAAAATCCTAGGATGGCTAAAGCAACCTTTATTGGTGTTCTAATAAACTTGATATTAGCATCAATTTCTGCATACTTTGCATTTCTTTAATTACTGATTCTTGGCATTTACTTGCCTTGCTAAGAATGACACCACATCTAATATCTCAAAATCATGCCTTGGGTCGCCTTCAAACTTCAAACATTCGAAGTGACTTACACATTTAGGGCAGGACGTCAACATTACATCTGCTCCAGTAGCCTTTACTTCATCGAATCGTTGTATTCTAAGGGCTCTACTATTCTCATTACAAGACATCATACTTGAGACACCACAGCACAAACCATCTTCTTTGTTATGTTCCATCTCGACTAGATCAACACCCTCTACTGCTCTAACTAATTCTCTTGGTTCTTCATAGATGTTCATTTGCCGTCCTAATCTACATGGGTCATGATATGTTACGGTTAGGTCTTCTTCAGTTTGTAGATTCATGTCAAAACCATTCTCAATTAGATATTCTGTGGTGTGCATAACTTTCATATCATCTAGCTCATAGTCGATTGCAAAAGTTTTGAAGCACTCTGCACAAGATGTTACTAGTGTATCAATTCCTGATTCTCCTAATTTTTTCTGATTATATGATTTCAATTTTTCAAAGACTTCTGTCATACCTTGCCATTTCTGATCGTGACCACAGCATTTTAGGAAGTCTCTACCTAAGTAGGTCACTTCTGAACCCATGTCCTCGAACAGAGTAAATGCAGCAGTAGTAGTATCTCCTAGATTCATAGTACCTTCATTGACATGGCTAAAAATCATTTCTTGATCAATATAGTCTACACAACCTGGATAGTATCCTACATTCGAATCAATAGGATATTCTTCAACACTAATGAAAGTTTCATCAGCACTTTCTTCTGCTTCTGCTGCCAGAACTGCTTGTAGCAATGTATGAGGTATTTCAGTTGCCGGAGGTCCTCCGACAATCAGACTTCTTCTTATATCTACATAGGAGTCGTAATCTACAAGTTGCGGACAAGCATTAGTACAGGCAGTACAAGTAAGGCAAGAGTATAGAGGGACACCATCATCTTCATTATTCCAAGAATTATAAATTATGTTTAGTTTATCTCCAGCATTAAATAATCTAACAGGGCATGCATCGTCACACAAATCGCAACCATAACATTTGTTCATTTCCCATTCATATCCTCTGGCCATACTTCTCATTAACATGAAAACCATTGCTCCGACACCTAAGCAAGGAATAAACATCGAATAGATCAATTTTGCATCAAGACTTTTTGGATTCTTATGGTATGTCGGATTATCTACTGTTAGTTTAGTTAACTCGGTGGAATCTAATGTTGTCTGCGATCTTAAAACAGCGGTTCCATCTTCGCCTATCATAAGTGGTTGATAGACATTCACTGAATAATCCATAATCATACTAACTGAGGAATTAACTTCATTACTAGTAGACGTAAAGTGCAAATTGTAAGACTCCCCAGAATCTATGTAAATACTTTCAGAAGAACAAACTCCTCCTTCTGTGCTCCACAATATGTTGCTGTTAGAATCTGTCAGAGTAAGTGTTTGCGAATGTATGCCTGCACTTCTTACAGTAGTTCTAAAGTTACATCCGATATCTGCAGGGACACTTTCTATTCCAAAATCTTCAACATTGAAAACTTGGGTTTCTGTAAAAGTAACTTCTTCATCTCCTGTTTCAGTCCCTGTATAAGTTTGTTCTCCAAATACGGCATTTCTACCTGTTTCAGGAGCCGAATGCTGATTAGCACCTGAATAATCAAAAATTACTTGTTTCGTAGGTTGATAAATACCCCAATCAACCCAATGTACTGCAGGAAGTATACAATAATCAGCTAAGTCTTCACCGTGAGTTAATGTTTGCCAAACCAAAATATCTTGTGATTCTTCATAAGGTAGGCACTCGTCAGACCATTCTGCCCAAACATTTCCTTTTTCTACATGAATTAATGTATCCAATGGTTGAGTTCTTAATTTGTCAAGTTCACTAATATCATCCATTGCTCCAAGTCCTCCATAGTCCCAAAAACCATCTTCATAAATAGGCCATGTCACTACACATATTAGGAAGGCTGCTACTGCTGAACCTACTGCGATTTGCCTACCAATTATGGGAGTTAATCTGGCACCTAAGGCATTCAAACCGAATTTTCTAACTGCAAAATATATCACTGCAAATATGAAAATTCCAGTAAGTATCCAAGGTATTGCATTGAATATTTCAGCAGTCCACGGCTCCTGCCTACCACAAAATAGGTAACTATGTGAATCCGACCAACAATAATTCTTCAGATCTTTTGCATATAGTTCTAAGAATATATTAATCGAAAATACGGAAATAAACCATACGTGAGCAAGATATACTGCACCTGCCGTTGCAAACCAAGGGTCTTCTACGCCTCTTTTCTCTCTTCCAGGTAAGAATGGAGGTAATGCAAGGATCCCTACAGGTATTCCTGTAATTGCAGCGCCCCACCATGCAGCGTTCCAAAATATGTATTCTGCACCAAAAAATGCTCCAATTGGACCAGCAGGTATAGTGTAAGATGGAAGATACTCTCCCCATCTCAAATATCCATAAGAAAATAATACATACCAGTCTGGGAAAACGAAGCCGGCTTGAGCAAAAGGGTCTGCCGCGCTGTGAAGTGGTGGTGGGATTAACCAACAATAGTAGGCTAGCGTTGCAATCATTGAAGCGAAAATAATGGTATCTCTAAGTACTTCGGATGGCCAAAAAGGGTGACCCATGTGTGGCCTCCTTCTTTCTTGATCACCTTCGACTAGATTGTCTCTTTCGCTGACATAAACGTCTGCGATTCTACCAAATCTTTCTATTATTCCCATTCAAAAAATCTCCTAATGTGGCTCTGCAATTCCTTGAACCCAGACAATAAACAGATGGGCAATAATTAGAGTAGTTACGATTACTGGTAAGATAAATACATGGAGGAAATACATTCTTGTTACGGTTTGGCCTGATAATGATGTCCCTGCAAATAATGCCTTAGCAACCCATCCTCCGATGAGTGGAGTCGATGTAGCCATATTTATCCCGATTGTAGCAGCTCCAAATGCTAAACTATCCCATGGTAATAGGTAGCCTGAATATCCAAAGAAAATCGTGAAGAACATTAGTGCCACACCAATTAGCCAATTTAGTTCTCTAGGATTCCTATAAGCTCCAGTAAAGTATACTCTACACATGTGTAAGAAAACTGCAGCAACCATAAAATGAGTTGTCCAATGATGAATTGATCTGATGATATAACCAAATGGTAACTGAGTCATGATGAATTCCATTGATGAGTATGCTGGCGTAGGATCTCCTTCACCTCCTGGGACATAGTATAGGCCAAGAACGGTCCCTGTAATTACTAATATTACAAATGCAAGGAATGAAATCCCTCCTAGGCAGTAAAGAGGATACCAATACCAGATAATCCTCAATTTATATTTTTCAGCATGAGTTAATGGCATTTGTCTGTGCATGCTGTGGTAAGCATTTTTACTCATTCCCCAGTAATCTTGGATTCTGAATCTCGTGTCTAACCAAGAAAAGGCCCATAAAAACGCTTTTTCAGCTAGACCCATACCTGAGGCATTAGTTTCCACTGCTCTAAGAATATCTTTCCTAGGCATATCGTCTCTTTCTTTACGGAGAGTAAAGGCCACTAGGACGACTACTATTGCTATAAAAAACCACAAAAACCAGAATTGTATCATATTTTTTACCTCACGCGCAATATGCATACCAGTCTACAAAGTCTGGTAATGCTTCAATCATATCTCCATTTAGAACGAATGGTATTAATGGCATTCCGTTTGGGGACGGGCCTCCTACTTTTCTTATCCCTATGTAATTGAAAGGTGTCCCTCTACCCATACTATTTTTCTCTATGGCAGTAGGGTCAAATCTGCTAGAATGACAAATGCAGAATAGTTTATTCCCTCCTGATTCAGTGCCACCTGCCTCCCAACTATCGTTAGTGTAATCGTTTGCTACTAGTTGCCACCCAGGGATGCAACATAGGTGCGGACATCTAGAGAATACAATAATCAGATTATCATGAATTGACAGCGAAGAATATTCTGCTTTTTCATCCACTTCATATCCCGAACCGATATATTTCCCTCCAGAACTATAGCCGTCTAGATATTGGAATCTCGGTTTGTTTGATGCCGCTGCCGAATTTTTATTCTCTTCGTGTGGGACATATACTACGTTCACAGGCATGCCTGACCAAACTCCTTGCGCCCCAGCCATTCCTGTGTTGCTGCTCGCTGCTGCTTGTACGAAAGCATCGTAACTCATGGCTTCAAGGTGACTGTCTCCATACCATACAGTATCTTCCGCACCTGTAGGGACCCAAAATCTGACAGCAGTATCTCCTCCTCCTGCATCTGCTTGCCCCATTAATAATGATGCAAAACCTATGCTTCCAAGACTTGCCAAGGTGATCCCTCCTGCTGCTGTATTAAATGAATACCTAAGAAATTCTCTCCTGTCAATTAATTTAGATTCTTCTTTAGTGGGAACATCATATCCTGATAAGGGGCGTAATCTAAATTTTCTACTCATAATCACACCTCGTATTTTTTCCATCCTTCTGAATCATTTGGAGTAATATATTTATTTCTTCTATGTTTTATAATTACTAAATCCGGCATTACAAATCTTAGGTAGACTATTCCCATGATTATTAGTGTGGTCAATGTCATTGCTAAAAACAAGGATAACAATTGTTGATCCCAGTGGTTGTATAATCCGTAACTTAGGGAACCGGCCCAAAAAAGCGTCCACACTAGACCCCATATTCCTAGAAGTAAGATGATAATCGAATCGCCAGCTGGTGAAATACTAGACCTTACTATAGTTCCAGGGGTTGGTTCATTGAAAACACCATGGTCTACTGCTGAAATATAAGTCTCTTCTGAAAGTTCAATGCCATCTAATGCTGTACGTGCATCTTCTATAGAGACTTTTCCTGACTTGACTTGCTTAAGCAATTCTAGCACTACATCTTCTCTCATATTTGATCACCCCTCCTTTCATGCTTGATTCTTAGCCTTAGCAGATTCGATCTACCTTTGTAGTTTCGTGAGAACCCATATCTCAAGAAGAATCCGCAGAAGATGATTACTATAATTACGGCAAAGAATCCTAGAAGTCCAAGCCAATGCGCTCTAAGTGCTGCACCCATGTGGTGCAAATCCACATGAGTTTCCTTAGGTGCAGGAGGTTCAATCTCTCCGTTCCCTGAGAATAACATTCGAGTCTTGCCATTATCTGCTCCTTCATCCAATGTTACGGTAAGTCTATTCCATCTGTCTAAAGCTGAAGGAATTGCATCGCCATTAACAGTATTTCCAGCAATCCAGAAATTTACGGGGCCACTTCCTGATTCGGGGGCGGTCCAAATCAAATGCCAAGTCCTATCTTCTGTCTTAGATCCAGAATCTGTATGGGTCAAAGTGTTTTCTTCATCTTCCCAATTTTCTACGTGTGTTTCAGAACCAATCCCTGCTGAAAGAATTCCTTGAGTTACTCTCATTGAAAAACCTCCTGTTTGTGCTCCGCCTATTTCTGCTCCTCCAATTAGTTGAAGAGTCATAGCGTAAGACTTCCCAGCTTCATAATGGAATGGGACATCATTTAGTACTACAGTGACAGAATTATCTGGCTCTTCTGCATGGCATGTACAACCCGCAAGTGCAACATCACCTTCACCATCAGAATCTCCTCCTATACCTGTATGGTACGCTTGAGTTGTAGTTGCTAAAAATAGCGCTAATACTACTAAAACCAAGGTCCGACGGCTAACGCGATTGATGTTGTTCATATCTCACACCTATGGACATGCCTCGCCACCTGAATGAGGGATATTAACCTTCCAGTTTGATGCCTTCTTAGTAGCACGATTTAATATTGATTTTTGACTATCAAACATTAACAACACTCAAACCAAAAGTAGTGCTCCGAGATACATATGACTAAACACTCTTGGGAGAATATTTATGATCTTTCAGATGAACAATTGACTAATCTTGACAAAGCTGAAGATTTGATAGAAATGATGGATTTGACTAAAGCTGAAAATCTTCTTTTGGAAATGAATAGAGAAGATCCTAATTGTGTACCAGTATTGAACGTACTAGCGCATATGTATGGCAGACATTTATCCGATTTTGAGAATGCAATAAAATTCTATAATTTAGTTTTAGATATTGAGCCAGATAATGCATGGGCAAGAGATGAAAGGCGTAAATATAGTCGATATTTGTCTTATGATTGAAGTATGTCTAAACACTAGTTATCGTTCTGAATACTATGGATCAAGGCGCTCTGTTAATTGTTGGCGTAGGGGGTTTGGGTTCTCTTTGGGCCGAAAGATCACATTTACGATGTTCTAGATTTTCCGATCTTTTACTAATTGATGCTGACGAAAATACATTCAATGGAAGTCCAGAAGCACATTGCTTACATCTCGATGCCTCAGGGGAAGCAAGAGGTGCAGCAGCGTTACCAATGTTAGCCAAACATAGGTTAAATGAAGGAGTCAAAGAAATACAGCCTTTGCTAGATAAAGCCGAACTCGTAGTGGTTTTGACTTGTTTAGGTGGAGGGGTTGGCTCTGGTGCAGCATCAGAATTTGCCAGACTGGCTAGAGAGTCAGGGTGTATGGTCGTTTCAATAGTGGGTTTCCCTTTCGCGGAACAGCCAATTAGGTACCAATTAGCCGAAGAATATTTTCCCGAATTATATAATAATTCTAATGTGTGTATAAAAGTTAGTCTTGAGAGATTGTCTTGGCAATCTAAGGAAAGAAAACTTGACTGGAAAAAAGGTGCAGGTTGGATAGAAGAATTGGTTGAGGGGCTACTCTCAACACTTGCCAAGGTAGGCAAAATAAATCTCGATTTGATGGATTTCAAAACCATTGTAGAACATTCGGGCGAAGCCACTATTCTTGTCGGTTCTGGTTCTACAAATTCATTATCAGAAATAGTGAAAAATGCTCTCCAGTCTCCTCTTTCTAATCTTGAAGTAGATGGCGCCAAAGGTTGCTGGATTCAAGTTGAAGGTGGGCCTGATATGACTATTTATCATCTGAATAAAGTCACAGAAGAATTTGTTTCATTGCTAGATTCTGATTGCCAAGTTCTTCTTGGTGCTCGATCTAGTGATGAAATGATTGGACGTATTAGATTAGTAGCTGTAGTTAGTGGTTTAGGAAATCCTTGAACCGTTTCATTGGTTAACTATGACTTATCCCATGTGTCGTGCCTAAAGTCAATAAGTCCGCCAGAGGCAAGCATCGATGGATAGGTTTCCATTTAGATATTCGATATAACTCTAGGGAAAAATGTGAAGATTTCTTTTCTAAAATTTTAGATAATATTTCTTGGAAGTTATTTGATTTCAAGATTATAGACGATGTATCTAATGGCATTCTTAAGATTCCTTTAGAATCCTACACGGATGCTAAAAATATAATTAACCAGCAAAATAAATCTAAGACAATTACTTCATCTGGAAAAATAAAATTAGTTCGTGAAAGGATGGGTCTAAAATAGCCAATATATTTTATCGAGATTCCCAGTATTGTTCTCTCGTTTTCCAGATAATGTGATTAATTCCCCGTCATCATTCATGCCAACAACTCTCGTCTTTTCATCCTTTATTCGTAACGAGTATCCTCTCGATAATAATTTCGAGATTCCTCTCCAAGATTCCGTTTTTATACTATTCGATGCCAAATTATTATCTAACAATTTGTGCTCCTCAAATAACGTAGATAAAGTCGCATCAATCATGTTGAAAAGACTTATTTTAGAAGTTTCAGGCATTTTTTCGCTCCATCCCACCGCATCTCCTCCCTCGATTTTTTTATTCGAATAATTGATTCCAACTCCGATTCTTAGGCATTCATCTTGATTATCCATCTCTATCAAAACCCCTCCTATTTTTTTTCCTTTTTTATCATAAATGTCGTTAGGCCATTTGTTATATTGTTGCAATAATTTTGCAATTCTCGTACCAACTATGGTTTGTATAATCCCCGGTCTAATTGTTTCTAAAATTGTTTTACTAATGTTCCATGTGGCGAGTAGATCTTTATTGTCTGAGGACCAGTTTGAATCTCTTCGACCTCTTCCCTCAATCTGTTTTTCAGTACGTATTCTCTGCCATCCATTTTTAGATAATTTTTTTGCCTCATCCATAGTTGAGTTACACTCTTCTAGAATAGTTGCAGGAACTCCTTGCCCTGGCATCCAGTATGCTACGACTTCTATTTTTTCATTATGAATCCATAATGATTTTATCACTCTATGAGACCATCCAAGCTTTATCCAATAATTGGTACTGCTAGGGCTCTCTGGATATTTTCTTTGTAATAGAATTACTAACAAATCAGGTTCTAAATTCTCTTTATTTTCTTCTAAATAATCTACTAAATGATGACCCCAGCCTTTCTCTCCCAAATCTGACATCGATGCTTCTTCTATCCACCCTAGTCTCGGTTCGCCTGGCGATGGTGGATTTAGATATGGTAAATTCCAGAATATTAGTTTGGTATTATTGGGTATCGAGAAGTTTTCATCTCCAAATCCTCCTTCTTTGAAATTAATTTTTCCATTCACACACGCTTTTACAGAATTTTCCTTTGCCGCAGCGATTGCATAAGGATTAATGTCACATGCTTCAACAACCCAATTATTCAGAGCCATAATGATACTAATGATTCCCGATCCACAACCAATTTCCATTGCCAAACCATCGCCTTTTAGATCTCTAAGGACATCAATTAGCAACGCTGAATCTTCCCTAGGTGGATAAACAGTTTTAGGAATTTCTAGAGATATGATCTCTCCATTTCCCAATTCGAAATCCATTACTTGAACATCTGTAATTGGATTTTCTTTTTCACCTAAATCCATACAAATGACCTCCTTTTTTTGCATATTTTTTCAAAACGTTTATGTCTGACCACCCTGCTTTAGGCATGCCGATTGGGAACTCCTAACCTGCACCCCCTGTCCAGTGGTAGCCATGCCTCTACCATCAGATTGATAAATACCCCCTCAGTCCGAGGACAGCCCAGCATATGCTATGGGCCTGCGGCATAGTTAAGGATCATCTCGAAATAATACAAATATTTCCAGTCTAAAAGTCCATTTCTGGCTCGCAAGCCCATGTTTTTTGTTGGATGGTGGTGTTTAATTTGGCAGTAAAAAGTTCGACGAAAAAGAGATTAATGGAACTGGGTGTCTCGGAAGAACATGCCCACAGACTTGCAGACGATGCAAACATGGATGCAATCAAGAGAATGACCGTCGATCAAGTAGCTAAGAAAGTAGGTTTGGAAACTGGTGATGATGAACTCGAAAATATCATGGGAATAATTCGTGAACAAATGGCCTCAAGGAAGAGGAGCCGAAGTGGAAGAATTACAATTTCTCGAAAATCAATTCTTGATGATGACATACCTCAAGGCGAAGATAGATTCAATGTTCTGAATCATTTCTTAGTACCTCATCATGAATTAGTTCCTGTTGATCAAGAGGAAGCACAACTTGCTCCATGGGATATGCTCCAAACTGATTTTGATGGAAGCACTAGATTGGCAAAGGAATTACTCCCCAAAGTTCTAATTACAGATCCTGCGATTCAAGCTATTAAAGAGGTTGAAGAATCAAATAATTCGGAACTTCCTGCTGGTTGGCTAACTAACAGGATTGTGAAAATAGTCAGATATAGTAGGTCTGCTGGATCTAGTACTGCATTCCGATTAATTGTGGAGAGTACTTGAGGAGTTGATATTATGAAGGAAATTGTAGAAAGTTATTTTCAAAGAAGAAGTCTAGTTAACCATCAATTAATGTCGTATAATGATACAATTTTAGGTGGCGAAGGCCGTAAAAGCCGTATGGAAAAAATTGTTCGAAATATCCGCGTAGGTACTGATGAACCTGTTGAGGAGATACCTGGTGGAAAAGATGGAGGAGGAGCTATCAAGCTTGACGTTCTTGAGAAAGAGATTTATGTTCGGTTGAAAGGCTTACGATTAGGTAATCCAACTATCAGAGAGGCTAATGGTGCTGAGCATCCTGCCACTCCTTTAGAATGTAGAATCCGTAAATTGACATACTTTTCTCCAATTTATATGGATTTCGTGATTTATCGTGACGATATACCTCCCGAACCGGGGCAAACTCATGGTTCTATAGAAGAATCAAGTGTGCATATCGGTAATCTTCCAATAATGGTTCGCTCTGCTCGTTGTAATTTACACCCTGATCATATTGCAGGCAGTCAAGAATCTCCTAGGAAATTATCTCCTCATACTTCAGCAGATGATGCTGAATATCATGAGACGCTTCTAAGAAAGTTCGGCGAAGATCCAATGGATCCTGGTGGATATTTTATTATCAACGGTACCGAACGTGTTCTGATTTCTATGGAAGACCTAGCTCCTAACAGAGTTACTGTTGAAAAGAATAAGAAGTATGCTCATGAAACTGAAGTTGCCAAAATCTTCTCTCAGAAAGATGGTGTTAGAAAACCTCTGAATGTTGAAAAGAGAAGAGATGGAATGCTAATGGTTAAAATTCCAAGTGCAGGTACTGCCGCAATTCCAGTGGTACTTTTGATGAGAGCTCTAGGGATGGAAAATGATAGAGAAATATTCGCTGCGATTGCAGGGCCTGTTGAAGCAATGAAATATACTGTTGCAAATCTTAATGACGTTAAAGACAATGAAGAGTATGGTGTTGAGAACACCGAAGAGGCAATTGCTTGGCTTGAGAAAAAGTTTGCACACGGCCAACAAAAAGAATATCGTGAGTCCAGAATTCAAAATATGCTTGATAAAGAATTATTGCCTCATCTCGGTGCTACATCAGATGCTAGGGAAAAGAAAGCAATTTTCCTTGGAAGAATTGTACGTCAAGTATTGGAAATGGCTATTACAAACAGAGACCCTAACGACAAAGATCATTATGCTAACAAGAGAGTTCGACTCGCTGGAGACCTAATTGAAGATTTATTCCGTGTTAGTTTACAACAATTGGCACGTGACTTAAAGTATCAGCTCGAACGTCACCACAACAGAAAAAGAGATTTAAAAATTAATGCGTGCCTAAGGCCGGATGTTCTAACATCAAAAATAATGCACGCATTAGCCACTGGTAACTGGGTAGGTGGCCGTTCAGGAGTCAGTCAATTATTGGATAGAACTACATATCTTGCAGCGCTATCTCACATGAGGCGTGTTACGAGCCCATTAGTCAGGAGCCAACCTCATTTCGAAGCAAGGGATCTTCACCCTACTCATTGGGGCAGATTATGTCCAAATGAAACTCCAGAGGGTCAGAACTGTGGGTTGGTGAAAAATGCTGCACAAATGATTGATGTTTCCGAAGAAGTTGCTGAATCCGAAGTTAAAGAATTATTGAAAGAAGCGGGAGTAGACGATTCTCCTGCAGGTTGGGCAGATGGTTCTAGAATTCACGTTAATGGTGATATTTTTGGTTTGCATAAGAGGCCGAATAAATTAGTTTCTCAATTCAAACGCCGCCGCCGTTCGGGAAGAATTCGTCCTGAAGTTAGTATTCGTCACGATTCAGAAAATAAAGACGTATTCATTAACACAGATAGGGGAAGAATTTTGAGACCTCTATTAGTACTTGAAGATGGTAATTTAGTTTTAACTAAGAGAACTCTAGATGGTTTGAGAGCAGGAGATCTTTCGTTTAACGATTTAGTGAATACTGGAGTTGTTGAATGGATTGATGCTGAAGAAGAAGAAGATTTACTTGTAGCACCTAGGCCATTTGACTTGCCAGAATTTTCTCCGAAACATTCTCGTCCAATTAATCCTGCTAAAGTAGAATGGTTGAATCTTGGCGATATGAGTGAAAAGAAAGAAGCTAAATTAAGCGCCCAGATTCAGTTACCAAACGGCGATACAGTTACGGAAGAGTTTTCAGTTCCTTTGAATTACTATCAAGAAGACATTGAAAAATTAACTCTACAACAAACAAAGCAGAACAAAGTTCTAGTTTATACTCACGTCGAAATAGATCCTCAACTGATTCTAGGAGTATGTGCGTCTTTAGTCCCATATCCTGAGCATAACTCTACTCCTAGAGTTACTGGAGGGACTGCTATGGTTAAGCAGAGCCTTGGTCTGCCTAGTTCTAATTACAGACTTCGTCCCGATACAAGAGCTCACATTATGCATTATCCTCAGCAGTCAATTGTTGGCACTAGGGCAATGAAATCAACCGGATTTAGACAAAGACCGGGCGGACAAAATTTTGTGGTTGCTATTATGAGCCACCATGGTTATAATATGCAAGATGCAGTAATCATGAATCGTGCATCTGTAGAACGTTCTCTTGGACGTTCATCATTCATAAGAACATACAATGCAGAAAATAAAAGATTCCCTGGCGGTCAAGAAGAAAGAATCGAAGTTCCGGGGACAGGTCTGGATGAAATTAAAGGATTAAAATCATTCAACAGTTATTCCCATCTTGAAAGAGACGGTTTACCTGTTCCAGAGGAATTTTTGACAAGTGGATCGCCTGATTCTAAAGTTTTAGTTGGAAAAACAAGTCCACCTAGATTCCTTGAGGAATCAGCGGGTGCTTTCCTTCAGGCTCAGGAACGTCGCGAGTCTTCAATGATGGTCAGAAACGGCGAATATGGCTGGGTAGACAATGTATTCGTCACTGAATCTTTGGATTCCGGAAGACTAGTAAGAATCACACTAAGGACAAATAAAATTCCAGAGTTAGGGGATAAGTTTGCTTCTAGACACGGACAGAAAGGAATTATTGGAAGATTAGTTGATGAAGAAGATATGCCATTTACAGTTAATGGAGTAGTTCCTGATGTTCTAATTAATCCTCACGCTATTCCGTCCAGAATGACTGTAGCTCATGTTCTAGAGATGATTGGTGGCAAAGTAGGTTCTATGGAAGGCCGTCAAATAGATGGTACTGCATTTACCGGTGAAAAAGAAGAATCATTACGTGCAGGATTGCTAAGAAATGGGTATAATCACACTGGCCGAGAGACTATGATTAGTGGTGAGACCGGTGAAGAATACCCTGCCGATGTTTTCGTTGGAGTAATATATTACCAGAGATTACATCATCTAGTTAGCAGTAAGTTACATGCTAGAAGTCGTGGTAGAGTTCAAATTCTCACAAGACAACCTACTGAAGGACGCGCACGTCAAGGTGGATTGAGATTCGGAGAGATGGAGCGTGATTGTTTGATTTCTCATGGAGCATCAATGGTAATCAAAGATCGTCTACTTGACGAATCTGATGGCTGGAATTTGATGGTTTGTAACACCAAAGGATGCGGTCACATAGCGTATTTCGATTGGAAACGCAGGACTACGTCTTGCCCTGTTTGTGGTGATAGATCGGATGTTCATACTGTACAAACATCATATGCATTCAAGTTACTTCTGGACGAAATGAAAAGTCTCGGGGTGGCCATGAGGCTTGAACTGGAGGATAGAAAATGAGTGCTAGAGACGCAGCTAAAATCCCTAAGAGGATTCAATCAATTAAATTTGGATTGTTAGAACCTAATGAAATCCGTAAAATGTCGGCTGTTGAAGTAAAGACTGCTGATACATACCGCGATGACGGACATGCTTTCAAACAAGGTTTAATGGATCCAAAGATGGGTGTTATTGACCCTGGTGTTAGGTGTGAAACTTGTGGTAATAAACATGAAGAATGCCCTAGTCATTTTGGTCATATTGCACTGGAATTGCCAATTATGCATATCGGTTTCACCGATTTGATTAAGATGGCTCTGAAATCTACCTGTAACTCATGTAGCAAAATACTGCTGCACGACCAACCAAATACTCACCCTCTTGACCCCGAGAAATCCGAACAAGATTATTATCAAGACAGAGTTAAGGATGTTATGATTAAACACGGAGTGGGCTCTAGGGAGTTTAAGAAAATAATTAAAGATATAGAAAAAGAATGTTCTAGTAAAAAGAGAACTATATGCATGCATTGTGGTTCTGAGCAAGGGAAAATTATTCTCGATAAGCCTTCAACTTTCAAAGAAAAGAAAGAGAATAAAGGCGAACATAAGTTGAATGCCAGAGACATTAGGGAATGGTTAGAGAGAATCCCTGATGAACACTTATTGTTTATTGGTATGGATAAAGACTCAAGTCGACCTGAATGGACAATCATGAAAGTTCTTCCAGTACCTCCAATCACAGTTAGGCCATCTATTACTCTAGATAGTGGAGACCGTTCTGAGGATGATTTGACACACAAATTGGTTGATGTACTAAGAATTAATCAGAGATTAAGGGAAAACCGTGACGCGGGAGCTCCTCAATTAATTGTTGAAGACTTATGGGAATTATTACAGTATCACTGTACTACTTATTTCGATAATCAAACCAGTGGTATACCTCCTGCAAGGCATCGTTCAGGAAGGCCATTGAAGACCTTAACTCAGCGTTTGAAGGGTAAAGAAGGTAGATTCCGTTCTAACTTATCTGGAAAGAGAGTTAATTTCTGTGCAAGAACAGTAATATCGCCAGATCCTAATTTGGGTATTAATGAGGTTGGAATTCCGGTTAAAACCGCTAAGGAATTGACAGTTCCTGTGAGGGTGACAAATAGGAATAGGGAACAGCTTAGACAAATGATTCTCAGAGGGCCTGATGTGCATCCTGGAGTGAACTATATTATTCGTGGAGATACTCTAAGGGTAAGAATAACTGATAGAACGAAGTATATTTGGGCTGGTTTTAGATGTATGAATCCTGATTGTCACTCCGGAAGCGATGATGAACCTTATTCTGGCTACAGGCCCGATTTGAATCAGGTATTACCAGCACCTAATTTCCTTCCTGGTTTAGAACTAAAGAGACAAATGAGGAGAAATTCCATTGGGGAACTTGAAGAAGAGTGGGGTGTTGATTTAGAAAAGACATTATCAAATCTAAGAGGTGAAGAGAGTGAAGGATCTATGAGAGGTCAGAGTCTTCCTTCTGATGATCCACGTGCTTTGATACACAGTAGATGGGCTTGGGAGCATTCAAATCCTGATGAGGATTATCCTGAGCATTTAGAAGTTAACTGTCCTCATTGCGGAAGTCCTTCTGTTGAGGACGAATATGGTGAATCCTATCGTACTGATGTTGAAGATAGATTGAGTACTCTTGACAGAGACGGTAATCCAAAGCCAGGTGTTGTTATTGAAAGACATTTGATTGATGGAGATGTTACTATATTCAATAGACAACCATCTTTGCACAGAATGTCGATGATGGTCCACGAAATTAGAGTTATGGAAGGTAAGACCTTCAGATTTAACTTGGCTGATTGTACACCATACAACGCAGATTTCGATGGAGATGAAATGAATCTTCACGTCATTCAGTCTGAAGAAGCTAGAGCTGAGGCCAAAGTTTTGATGCGGGTCCAAGAACACATCATTACTCCAAGATATGGTGGTTCCGTAATTGGTGGAATCCACGATCACATATCAGGTTCATATCTTCTTACTCATGGTACAAAATTACTCCCTGAAAAATTGGTAATTGAAATTTTAGGAGCTGTTGGCTGGGATGGAGAACTCCCAGAAATCAAAGAGATTGACGGTGTTACTGGATATCTTGGTTCTGATGTCCTCAGCCTAATCGTTCCAGAAGGATTTAATCTAGAATACACGAGTAGATCTGGCGACCATGTTCAAGTGAGCGATGGTAATGTTACTGGAACAATAGATAAGAGAGGAATAGGGGCAGAAGATGGTAGATTATTAGATGCCGTTGTTCAAACCCATGGGCCAGATGTGGGGGCTGAGTTCATCAATAGAATGACTAAGATGACTATCGCAATTTGTACTGCCATGGGCTTTACCACAGGTATAGATGATGAAGATTTACCTCCTGAAGCAAAAGAAGCAATTGCAGAGATTAATAAAACTGCAAGTGATAATGTAAATATCGAACTAGAAAAGTTTGGTAAAGATGGTCGCAGGTATGAAACAAGACCTGGTAGAACTGCAGAAGAAACATTGGAAGAGAATATTCTGAATATATTAGACTCTGGTAAGGCGGAATCTGGAAAAGTAGCAAAGGAATTCCTCGGTGACGATAACTCTGCGGTGTTAATGGCTACATCAGGAGCTAGAGGTTCAATGGATAACCTAGCTATGATGGCCGGCTCAATAGGTCAACCTAAGGTTAGAGGTAAAAGACTAGAAAGAGGATACCAAGAAAGAGTATTACCTCACTTCATGAGAGGAGTGAAAGGAGCTCAAGAGAAAGGTTTCGTATCATCTTCATTCAAGAGAGGTCTCGAGCCTACAGAGTTCTTCATGCTTTCAGTTTCTGGTAGAGAATCTTTAGTTGATACTGCAGTTCGTACTTCTAAGTCAGGATACATGCAACGTAGATTGATTAACGCAATGGATGATTTGAAGGTAGCAGACGATTATATGCGTTCAGTAAGGAACACTGCTGATAGAATTATTCAATTCGAATACGGTGAAGACAAGGTCGATCCTGCTAGGAGTAGAAAAGGTGAACCATTCGATGTTAATCAAGTTCTTGATGACGCGCTAGGAGGTGCTAACTGATGGTAGTAAAGAGTGCAACAAAGAAGAAGTTGATGGACTTAGGAATTGAAGAGGAATATGCTCATAAGTTAGCAGATGATAAGAAATGGGATGACGTTAAGGTATTAACATCCTCTCAAATTGCCCAGATATGTGGTACTGATTCAGGTACGGCTACAAAAATATTTGAAGTAATGGCTGGTTCATCAAAAGCTGCTCAGAGAGCAGCGGCTAGGATCGACAAAACATTGTTGAGAAGAAAGGCTGCAAGAAGAAGTAGAAGCTCTAAAAGAGCATCTCTACCTATTCAGTCTTACGATACAGAATCGAAAATGGTTCAGATTCTTAGAGATGTTGATTCCGAATCTGAATTATATTCACAATTGACCGATGCAGCTGTCAAATTGAATGTATCAATGTCTCCAAGAATCACCAACGACTTGGTAAATGCTCTAATTGCAAGAGGTGAGACTAAATTGACTCCTGCGAAAGCAAAGAAAGTAGTAAGTTCTGCTAATGATCATCTTAAAGGTTCTAGAGTCGATCCACACGAAGCTGTTGGAATTACTACAGCTCAGTCAATTGGTGAACCTGGTACACAGATGACTATGAGAACATTCCACTATGCTGGTGTGGCTACAGTAAACGTTACACAGGGGCTTCCACGTATTATTGAGATTGTAGATGCTAGAAAAGTGCCTAAGACTCCTACAATGAGAATATATCTTGATGAAAACAATGCAAAAGGCAAACCTCTTCGAACTAACCAAAAGTTGGTGCAGGAGATTGCAGCAGGGTTAGAAACCACAACAACACGTGATATAGCCAATATTGACGTAGATATTACACAAAGACACATTATTCTTTCACTTAATAATGCTAATCTTCGCGTTAAGAAAATGACAGGTGCAGAAGTTCGTGATAAATTATCTCGTGCTCTAAGGTTGTTTGTTCAAGCAGATAACGATGATAAGCCAAAAACTTTGAAGATTATACCAGGTGTTGCAAAGGAAGAAGAATTAGCAACTCTTGCTACTGATCCACCAACATATACTGCTTTACTCCAATTAGAGGAGAAAATTAAGAAATTGCGACTCAAAGGTCTTCCAGATATAATGAGGGCTAACGTACAAGGTCCGAATGCTGAAACTGGAGAATATTATATCTCAACAATCGGTTCTAATCTATCTAAGGTCAGTGAATATGCTGGCGTAGACAGATCTAGAACTTATACAAACAATATCACTGAAATTCATGACTATCTTGGAATTGAAGCAGCACGTCAAGCAATAATTAATGAAATGCTTCTGACACTAGAAGGCGCAGGTCTCGATGTTGATGTTAGACATTTATTGATGGTTTCAGACGTAATGACTAGTGAGGGTGAAGTACGTGCTATTGGACGTCATGGAGTTAGCGGTACTAAACACAGTATACTTGCAAGGTCTGCTTTCGAAGTAACAGTAACTCATCTTCTTAGAGCTGGAATAATCGGTGAGAGAGATGAATTAAGAGGTGTCACTGAAAATATTATTGTCGGACAACCTGTTGCCTTAGGTACAGGAAGCGTTGACTTATTTTACATACCAGAGGACTTATAGGGGGATTTTTTATGGATTTAGCAAGACAATTAAAACAAGGAATTAGTACAGGAAATTTACTTTTCGGGCAACGTCAAACAAAAAGTGCCTGTTCAAAAGGTGACGCTAGAATGGTCTTAGTGGCCGCAAATTGCCCTAAAGAATATATTTCTGACATAAAACAAAATCATCCCGATGTGACACTACATCAGGTTACTTTAGTCAACAGGCAACTTGGTGCTGCATGTGCCAAACCATTCCCTGTTAGCGCAGTATGTGTTTTGGATCCAGGGCAGAGCGAATTACTCTCTCTTTCAATGAATGTTTGAATGTTCTCTGATAGTCAACAATTCAACTACCTTAGTTAGATTTCGATAGTTGTTTTGAAGTGATGTAGCCATACCCGATGGCATGGAAGAAATTGTTCGAGCCATTCTTAATTCTCGAACAGTTAGTTTAGAGCCTACAGGAAAAAGCTTCAATATTTACGGATTCAAATGTCTAGGTGTTGCAGAAAAATTACTTGATTTTGATGAAATGAGTGATTCATCAGTATATATTTGGCATGTCCAATCAGATATATTGCCTATTTCTAAAAATGAAATTGAAAGATGGTCAATTGATGCACCAGGGGATCGACACTGGATACTTAGTGAAAGAAAAATTACTGAAGATATTCTTGTTGATCTACCTGATGATTTCAGAGTTATTACTTGGGGGCCTGATAAATTATCTAGGTGGATTGGCGAATCTGTTTTAAGGGGTGATTTAATTGTTAAGAATCCTTCAAATGAAGAGATTTCAGTAGGGGGGAATAATTTTGAAGATATTAACAATGATCGAGAAACTGAGACTATAACTCTTAATCCAATAATTAAATTAGAAGATTGGCTTCAAACGGAACCTTCCGGTTCTTTAAATTCCATGCCAGTGTTTTTAGTAGTTAAACTATGGAAAATTTCGGGCTTAATGATAGGGCCTGATTCTATCAAGGATGGGAAAAAATGGGCTTTTATTGAGGATCCCTGGATGAAAAAGATTTTCCCTTTCAGTGAAGAACATATTTTCTTTAACTCTCCTAATCTCCGGCAAATTAAAACTTCAGAGAATAATTGGCTTTCATTAGATCAATTAAAAACTAATCTTAAACCAATGCTTGATTACAGAAAGAAAGAAGAATCAAATGATGCTACAGAATTAGTTAAGTCAACGATGCTTGAATGGTGGAGGGTTGACTTGTCCTCACTAAATTTTGATTTCCAGTTTGCACAAATCCCAGCCTGGAAATTAATATTTGAGGATGGAGAAGAAAAAATACTTCATAGTCAGAATGGAAAGACTTACGATTTGTAGCTTAGTTTCTTTGTAAAGCCATCAGTTCTTCTGTCGATAGAGTGTCTCCTGACATCAATCTGGACATCAAGTCGGTGACCTCTAACTTGCTACCATCATCGTCCTCAACATCCTTCTCTTGTGCAATCATCGCCTTGAATAAATCTTGAATAGAATGAATACTTCTCAGTGAAACCACATATTTGTTATGTAACAAGTCTGCTTCCCTTTTTGAACGTATTACTCCTTCTTGAGATGTATTTGCCTTTGCCCTCAATCTATCTACTTCCTCTGATAATTCTATCATTAAATCATGAGATTCTTGAGCGGTATTAACAGCATCTTCTACAAGTCTGTGAGCTTCTTCTTGAGATTTTGCTGCTTTTCTTATTTGTGATTCTAGTTCGGAAAAAATATTTTCTTTCTTTTGCTTTTTAATTTCTTTCAACTCTTGATATAACTTCTTCATTTGTCTTTCAAAATTTCTTTCCTTACCTTGAAAATGTCCATAATTAAATTTCATATCCATTTTTTCAATATCATTTCGGATAGTTCTTTCATTACGCTTCTTCTCTCTCTTTTCTTCTTTTTTCTGTTCAACAGGTCTTTTTTCCTGTAATTCTGCTCGAAGTTGTTTTAGAACAGAGGACCTTTCTGCTCGAATAATTTTTAGATCTTTGACTTTAGAATTAGCTTCATCTCTTATTACTTTTTGATTTTGAACTTCAGTAATTAATTCCTTAACTTGTCTATTGATTTCGTTTCTTTCCGTCAAGTATTTTTTGACTTTAGCATTCCAGTTATCTCTATCTTCTCTGAATTCAGAAAGTTTCTCATCTAATGAAGTACTTTTAGGTGTTAGAACACCTCTAACCTCATCAAAATCCATCATTAGCAAGCACCTGTCATAATGTCCGAGTTAATGTCATCATATAAGGGCATAGGAAGGATGTAAAATGGCCAACTGCTCAATCATCTCTTTTAGAAACTCGTGAACCCAATCGTGCCCCTCCTCTGGCAACCCCAAGCTTACGATGTTGTTTTTTCCCTTTATTTTTCCTCGGTTGCTTTTTCTTAGGTTGTTTTGAATTACTTTTTGTTAATTCTGCGAGGCCACCAGTTCGAAGTAATGCGCCTAATTCCTGTGTATTTAGAGAATCTCCACTTGTTGCCCTATCTTTAACTTCGGAGATTTTTATCGGCTTTCCTCTGCTACTAGTAACTCTAAGATATGTCCTTAGACGATTTGCTTCTTTTCTTAATGACTTTCTTTCTTCAGATATCCTATCCAATTGAGAATCGATTTTCTTAATTCTTTTGCTAATTTTTCTAACATCTGAGCGATTCACATTACTGGGATTAATTTCTTCTTCTGTTGAAGAAGAATCTCCGGTCTTTTCTTGAGAAGATTCCTTCCTTGTAGCATCTAATTCTTTGGTAATGACTCTGATTTCTTTGATATAATTTACATATTCTTCATGGTATTTTTCCGATTCTTGCTTTCTTGTAAATGCTGCCTGAAGTTCAAAAAATCTCTTGAACATGTCAATTTCTCTGTGAAGTGTTGGCACTGCCGTCAAATCATTATCTATTGTAACTAATCTCTGGTGTGTTTCAACCATCCATTCTGCGAGAATGGCTGATGGAGGAGGGATTGATGAATTGACGGAATCTCTCTTCTTTCTTGCATCTTCTGCCTGTTTCCTAGATTGATGAAATTTCCTTAATAGTCCTCTTCTTTCTTCACTGATAGCTTCGTTCTCACCGACTGCTTGACGTAATGATTTCACAATTTCTACTTGATTTTTCCTTTCATTCCTCAATGATCTATGTTCCTCTTCAATAGTTCTAATTTCCCGTTCTATTTTTTTGGATAATAACTCAACATCTTTGTGAGACATATCTTCTAAATCTGCAAAGATTCCACTCTGAGGTTCTGAATCACTCATTCCTCTTCCTCCTTCTTTTTAGAAATATTTTCTACCTTTTTGATTTTCTTCTTTCTAGCAAAAGATGAATCTCCTCCCTCGGCGACTTTTCTTTGTGCCGATAATAGATCTTTGAAACCATCTCCTAATTCTCCAAATCCTTTGTCTAGTCTTCTTTCCCAATACTCAATTGCTCGATCAGACTGTGATAGTAATTCTCTAGCTCTGTCTAGTTGTCTTCGGATTTCACGCAAATCATCTCTAATTTTCTGTTGTTTTTCATGTTGTGGTTGAGCTTTTTCTACTCCATCAAGCATTTTTCTATGTGATTTATCTGCTAGTCTGTAAAGTTTATTCATTTCTCTTCTTGCATCTATGTATGTAACCATCTCGGGATTTAAGTCTCTTCTTTGTTTAAGCCATTTATCATTTTCTTCAATCAGTTTTTTTCTTTTATCTAACAACTTTCTTTCGGCTTTGTGGTCTAAAGCTGATGTTTCTATTTTTTTCTCAATATCTTCTATTTCTTCAAACATTTTTTCCTTCTTCCAAGAAGGATCAAGATTAATCATTCCATCACTTTGAATTAGTTTCTCTCTACTTTCTTTAACAATCTTCAGTAACTCATTTGCTTCTTTCTGAGCTTTGTTTCTCTCTTCTTTTAATTCACTAACTTTAGAATTTATATTTTTACTAATTTCAACAGCTTTTTTCGCTTTAGGTGCGAGATTTTGTTCATCAGCTTCTAATGTTCTAATTACAGTAGGCAATTGTTGCCTTAGCAATTCCCTACGAGCTAGTAGAGATTTAGCCATCTCTTCCGGCGTGACTGCGAGAAGCTCATCTGTGTTCATATTACACGGGGCTAACGAAAGGTATCAATAAAGGTCACTATGTGACCCCGAAGAGGGGTTTCATTCATACGGTTGTTCTTGTCGAGTATTATCTAATGACCGGAAGAGTTACAGTTTCTTCTTTGAAGGTTTTTTTATATTTATCAATATTAATGATAATTTTTTCGTATAATGTTACCGCCTCTGATGACGATTTTACCATTTCAGATAGTAATACATGGTCTATTGAATATTTAGACGGTGGTACTCTGGAAAAAACAGGTAATGATTCTGCTTCTGACGGGGATTTTGTGGATCTGAAGATTCAAGTATTCAATTCGAATCTTTCATCTGATAATTCATCTTGGAGTTTTAGTTTTGGTTATGGTGGACAATGGTATGGTGGGCATTCAGGGATATTAGACGGCACAGCATCTGCTACCGATGTCGTCATTTCTTTCGGACCAGTTAGTGAAGGTTATATCCTTTGCAAGTTGCAAGTTGATAATACTGAAGAAATTGAAATTCTTGAAATGCGAGTAGGTCCTAATCCTGTTAATTTTTCATCTGCAGGTTCTGAAGAGATTGTTATTATTGGCCAACCAGTTCATGTTGGAGACCAACTTACTGCCTCAATTTTAGTCCATAATAAAGGATCTAATAGTGATTCTGTTAGACTAGAGTTAACTAAAGATGATGGGTCAACTTTAGTCAATGGAGATTTCATTGTAATCTCTCCCGGTTCTAGTAGAGAAGTTTCTGCTAACTTCATCCCTCTTTTGTCTGGTTCTCTAGTAATTGATTGGAAGGTATCTTCTTTGAATGGCGGTGTCGATATCTCTCTGAACGGTAGCTCGAATATAGAGGTTAGAGAATCTCAGGATATTAATGTCGAATTAGAAGAAATTACTTGGACTTTTCAAGACGGTATCAATTTAGATGTTTCAATTTATCTAAGTTCAGGACTGAATCGCAGCGTAGATCTCGAAGTATTAATGAAATCAGGTAACGAATACACTGAATATCAAACATTTACCTTACAAATGAATCCTGGAATTAGAAATATCAACCTAAAACTCGGTCATCCTGATGCGAGTCGACTAAAGGTGATTGTTAGCCCTAATTATTGGCTTCCTTTGAATGGAGACGGAGAAGTAGTTGTTGAATTAACTCCTCCATTAGTAATTCCCTCAATAATTATTTCAGACGCATCTCCTTCTCCTATATCTGCTGGCGAATCTTTCTCTATTGAATACACTTTAGAGAATACTGGAGCTTCAGAAACATCTCCTGGATTATTGAGAATAGTTGATGTGGCCCAACCGCCTCTAGTATTTACAGAAATATCAATACCTTCGATAAGTAGTGGAGGTAAATATTCAGGTTCAGTAGAATTTTCTTCATGGAAATATTCTCAAACTACTAATATTGAATTTATTTGGTCCATGGGAGATATCAGTGTGAGTAATCAAACATCAGTTCTCGTTGAATCTGAGAGTGGCACTAGTTTCTCACTACCTTTTAGCATCTATGCTGCAATTTATGGAGCCCTATCCGGCCTAGCTATTGTTATGACTTGCTTGGTAATTTATAGAGTAATTTCTCAACGTACACCTTCGACAGAATCAACTCTATTTAGGCGTAATTTGTCAAATAGAACTTCAAGTAATAATAATTCTGAATCAAAGAAGGAAGTTTCTTGTCCTTCTTGTAGTCAGAGATTGAATATTCCAATCGATCACTTTGGTTCTGTTAAATGCCCTGCCTGCTCTTTGCAATTCTCTCAAAATAATTTAATTGAGAGTGAGACATCAGATAACGAAGAAATAGATGGATCAGAGAATGAAGTTATTGTTTCTGAACCCGAGGCATCATCGTTAACTGATTTATTAGCTTGTCCAAAATGTGAACAAACTCTTAGAGTAGCACTCGATAAGAGGCCTGTCAGGTCGCGTTGTCCTGCTTGTAGAGTTGAATTTATAGCAAAAATAGGTTAAGGTGTTTGTATGTCTAAATTGAGTGAGTTTGAAGAAATGTATCTCAAAAGAATTTTCGAGGCACATTCGGAAGAACCTGGAGAAATCGTTCGAACTACCAAATTAGCTGAACTAATGGATGTAAGTCCAGCATCTACAACTGAAATGATTCAAAGACTAGCAGGAAGAGATTATGTGACATATATTCCTTACAAAGGGTGCAGGCTAACTTCTGAAGGATTTACACATGCATCTAGAATCAAGAGAAGAGAAGAGTTGTTGAAAATTTTATTATCTGATGTGATTCGATTCGATGGAGATGTTGATGCAGCTGCCTGTAAGATTGAGCATGGTATAGATGTTGAATTAGAAGCATGTATCGATAGAATGTTGGGTTATCCTGAGAGAAATAGAGAGGGGCGGATGATTCCAATTGTCGATAGAAGTATGATCACTTCTACGTCAAATATACTTTTACCTTTATCTGCACTACCCGATGATACACCTTCAATAATTGAACTAATTTATTCTAGCAGTGTTGCAATTAAAACATTAGAAAACGCGGGTGTGAAAATTGGTTCCAAGATTATTAAAAAATCAGATAAATTTTATTGCGATGATTCTGAAATCATCTTCTCAAGAGAATTGAGTTTCAAAGTCATAGTCAGAGTAGAATAAGGTATTTTCATGTCAATTAATAATGATGATTTCGATATTCTTTCTTCCGAAGAGGATATTGAAATTCCATCTGCACCAGAGTTTAATGATGTGAATCAGAAGTTTAGTAATGACAAAAATTATGATCAAAAAACTATAGATAGGTTGCAGGAATATGAAAGGAATCTTGTTAAGTTAGATCGATTATTTATCAGCAGGGGTGCTAGATTCGTATTAGTTATTCCAATTTTCGTAATCATATTATATGGATTCGCAGAATCCTTCACTGGTTCTGAGCCAGATTGGTGGGTTGACCATGTCTTACCTGTAATTCCTTTTGATATTACTATCGAAGTAGGGTTATATTATCTGGCATTCTTCTTTATTGTGGCAGATCTAGGGCTTCTTTGTTTACTTTTACTATTACTGTCGGTTACAAGAAGAATTTTTAATATTCAATCTAATTATCTCACAAAGACAGGTTTAACTTTCAGGAGTGCTCACGGATATGCTGAAATGAAAGAAACTATAGAAGGTTCTTTTAGACAACTGATTGCTACGACATTTCTAATGTTTCTTTCTGGGATCTTCTTAATTTCTAGCCTTCAATTTTCCGATATCGTTAGTGGCAACTCTGTTTTACTATCCTTTTCAACTGGTTTTCTTTTATGTGGACATGGAGTACACATGGTCTCTGATAGATCGAGATTCAACACTTGTGAAACTTGGGGTATGCTAGATTCCTTTTCCCCCCCTATCCATCCCGCTTTATTGAAAAGGCCCTTTAGCGACGTAATTAGTGCACATGTAGATCCTTTACTTTCAGTTCGTATTTCTGAATATCTTCGATCAATACAACATTCTGTTAATGAAGGCAATAATATATCTGAGTTACAAGAAAAGCTTCTTCATCTATTACATCTAAGAAGAGCTGGATATTTAGACGAAGAAGATTTCCGATCAGAACTTGAAATAATGATGCCTTTAGAAATTATTGACGAATTATTTCGACACCCAGAACTTGGTGAAGAGACTTGGGACCGTCTAATAATTCGAGCTAAAGATAGATGTGCATCATTTTTTAGACTCCATGATCGTTTAAGAATGAAAATAGATAATGGAATCAATCATGAAATTTGGTTTGATGTAGATATGGAAAATCTTGTTGTAGGCCAGGCAAATTTATTTGCTTATGTTTTGAATAATGGCCCTGAACCTGTGAACCTTATCTTAAAGATTCAAACACCTGATTTCCGTCCTTCTGAATGTGTTTACAAACTTCGCGTTAATTCTAGTAATGCTCTATTAAGTAAAATTGATAACGAATCTTTTGTACAAAAATTACCTTCGATTATAAAATCGACAGAAATTGTTTGGCAGAGTCTATTACCGGAAGAACCAGGGGAGGCTACTGTAACTGTTAGATTAGAAGATGAAGAAGGCAACTTACTAAGTGGTAGAGTATTGACCGTACAAAATAGGGCAGATTTATTCACAAGATTAAGGGTCTCAATCGGAGCAATATTCTTAATTGGTGCTGGATTAGCCATTATTTCTCCAATTTTACCTTTCTTTACATCACTTCTAGGTCTATGAATCAAGTAGTTTCATTGAAGAAGGGGCCCTCTCTCGCGAGCCTTGTGAAAGATGAGCAGAAGGGACCTGATGATGATCTTAGAACAAGATTACATGCTATGGAAACAAAGATCCGTAGAATGAAAGATCAAAGGAATTCATTTAATGAAGATGCTCGTCGAGCTGCGGATTCAAGAAATGCTTTACAAGAACAAAGTAAGGAAATCAGAGAATCCATTAAAGAGAAATTAGACGAACAGAAAAAAGTAAGAGACCAGGCTCAAATATGTAAAGCAAGAAGAGATGAAATTCAAAATCAAATTAGAGAACTGATTAATCAAAATAGGGGTCGTAAAGATGAGGCTAAAGGTACTAAGTCTGTTGTCATAGAATTATCTGAGACTATTAATGAAATAGAAAAAATCGAGAATACTATGATGACTGATGGCCGATTAATTTTAGAAACCGAGAATAAATTACTTAAGAAATTAAAAGTTTTAATCTCTAAGAGAGATAAATTAATGCCTGCAGTAAAAGACTTTGAGGCAATTAATATTGATATAGGAGACATGGATGGTTCTATCAAATTACTAAAATCCGAAGCAGATAAAGCGCACCAAGAAATGATTGATTTTCATAAGCAAGCAGATTTAATTTGGGAAGATGTGAAACCTATGCTAGCGGAAAGAGACTTTCTGCGAGCGGAGGCTGATAGATTCCATTTAGCATATGTCGCACATAGAGAATCTGCTAATGAAGTTCATGAGAATATGAAAGAGTTAATTGGTCAAGTAAATGAGATTAGAGACGAAATGAAAGCTGCTGAAGAAGAACGTTTGAAAGTAATTAAAGATCATAATCAATCTGTCAAAGATGCTCTAAAGTTACCAAGTGAAGATGAGGGGATGGCTGATTCTTTGGCATCTCAATTAATCAACAGTGGATCATTAACTCTCGGTGGAGTTTTAACAGGTGATTCAAAATCCCCTGTTACTAAGAATATTAAGGGTAAGAAGCAGTCAAGAAAACTCGGAACAACTCGTGGTAGGAAATAATTACCATCCTCTTTTTTCCATTCTAACATCTAGGGTTTCTATTTCTAAACCTGGCATGGGCTCTCCAATCATTCTACTTGCTTCCGCAACAGAGTCAGGATCTTGAAATCTATGCGTTGCTAGGACAATCGCCTCCGCTGTTGTTTTAGGATCTGAACTTTTGAAAATTCCCGAACCAACAAATATGCCATCCATTCCATGATTCATCATCAAAGCAGCATCTGCTGGTGTCGCAATCCCTCCTGCCGAGAATGTCACTACAGGTAACCTCTCCATTTCTACTACCTCAAGCAATATTGATTCTACTTCTTTTTTTAGTCCTGAAAAACTTCCAAAAGGTGTATTTTTTATTGAAATATCAAATTCAGATACATCAGGCATTCTGTTAAAACCTTTCATAATTACATTGACCATGTCTTCTATTCCGCTTGAATCAGTATTCTTCGCATGGAGTATTTCTTCCTTTACCAATCTTGCATGTTGAACAGCACTTACTACATTACCAGTTCCTGCTTCACCCTTCGTTCTAATCATAGCAGCACCTTCTGCAACTCTTCTTATTGCTTCTCCAAGATTTGTACATCCACAAACAAATGGTATTGTAAAATCATTCTTTGCTATATGGTAGAATGGATCTGCTGGAGTCAATACTTCTGATTCATCAACCATATCTACTCCGAGTGATTGCAAAACTTTTGCCTCATCATCATGACCTATTCTGGCTTTGGCCATTACAGGAATACTTGTGGTTTCAATAATTTCTTTAATCATATCTGGATGGCTCATTCTTGCAACCCCGCCCTGAGCTCTAATATCTGCAGGAACTCTTTCTAAAGCCATTACAGAAACTGCTCCTGCATCTTCAGCTATATGAGCCTCTTCTGGAGTAACTACATCCATAATTACGCCACCTTCTTGCATTTTAGCAAATCCTCTCTTTAACAAAGAAGTGCCATGCCTCATGTCAGTGAAGTTGAACCTCGTACTCATGGGCATTCGTCATGGTTACCCTTGATGAACTTATGTTCATAAAATACTAATCAATCATATCAAGATTAAGCTAAAACTGGAGAATCCCCTTCAGCGATTGGGAGATCGGGTGCTTCGTTCTCATTCTTGTCCAACCAATGTTCTTGATCGTCAGGTAAATCAGTATCAGCGAAAATTGCTTCTACGGGGCATTCAGGAACACATGCAGCACAATCTATGCATTCATCGGGATCAATTACAAGATAATTTTCATGTTCTCTAAAAGCTTCCACTGGACAAACTGCAACACAATCTTGATATTTGTGCATTACACAAGCTTCAGTAACCACGTGAGTCATGTTACTTCATGTATCAATTACACATAAGAAACCTTGTATTGCGTACAAATTTGTTTAGGTTCCCCTAAACTTTTTCGGACTAAATTAATTCCTTAATTAAGTTTGAAATAACATCGATAGTTGAGTCTCCAGGGTATGATTCAATCTTGAATTTACCCTTAACCGTAGAAGAAATTGTATTTCTATCTGCTAAACTTATTTCTCCTTTAACAAGTTCACTCAACTTTAATCTGACGTAAAAATTCTTATCTTCATCTATTCTTAGTCGAATATTATTTTCTAATAGTTCTTTCAGAACATCCTTCCCTAGTCTTTCTAGAGATTTCCGAGAATCTTTCTTCTTCATATTTTTTGCTACAATGGTGAATTGTTCAGCACCATGGAATGATTTGTCTTTTGTTATTTCAATAGAAGATTTTTCTCCAGCAATCCATTTTAATGAATCTTCAATCAATTTAATCTGATCTAGTGCACTAACATTAACTCTCCATGATACGCTATGCAGGCCCATACCCTTCCCTAAAGGATAACAGTATTGAATGCCACGCATTCCTTATTTTTCTAAGGACGGTTATAGCGTCTCGTTCATATACTGCATGAAAGTCGCACGGCTCGCAAACGGGGCAGCCCCCGGTATATACGGAGTCGTTGAAAATGGCAAAAGGAGCATCAGCAAGAGCAGCGGCACGTAAACAGAGAGATAAGTGGAAGGCAAAGCGTTGGTATACTATCAGGGCTCCTAGAACTCCTTGGTCATTTAGAGTAATAGGAGAGACTCTAGCAGAGGAACCTTCTCAATTAATCGGAAGAAATTATGAAATTATTCAAAATGAATTAGATGGTGATTTTTCTAAGATGCATGTTAAAGTTGTTTTCAAAGTTACAGATGTTCTTGGAAACGACGCAATTACAGAATTTGTAGGTCATGAACTTTTGAAAGATCATGTTCGCAGGCAGGTAAGAAGAGATCGTGGGAAAATTGATGACACAATCGATGTTGTAACTGAAGATGGTTATTATATTCGCTTCAAACCGCTGATGATTTCAAGAGCTAGGATAAAGTCCAGCCAGAAACAGAAAATGCGTACAATTGCCAGAGACATTATCCTAACTACTGGAGCAACATCAACATGGTTCAGTTTACAAACAGCAACACTTGATGGAACTCTTGAGAATAAAATCAAAGAGGCTGTATCTAAAATCCAACCTGTTAGAACTGTTGTAATTCGCCGCACCCAACTAATTCAATCAGGAGTCTTGGTAGAAGATGGGCCAACTCTTGATGAGATTCATGCTCAAGAAAAAGAAGAATTAGAAGCAAAATCTTCCGAGGTTACTGAAGAGGTAAGCGAGGAAATTACTGATGAAGAAATAGTTTCTGAAGAGGTAGCAGAGGCAGAATCTTCTGAAAGTGCGGAAGTAGATTATTCTTCGTTAACAGTCAGCGAATTAAAGGAACTTCTGAAGGCTGCAGGTAAACCTGTTTCAGGTAAAAAGGCTGAATTAATTGACAGACTGAATGAGTGATTGTTAATAACAAGAAACATTAACCTCTCATTGAGAGGGGAGATATGACTCGAGTTGCTGTGATTTGTGGCACTGGTATGAGTGAATTAACTAATGATTTTAGAAATAAATCTGGTTATAATGTATCTGATTTAAGAATTCAATCTAAATGGGGAGATGTGCCGATTTTTGTCGTTGAGAAAAATGAACATAGATTATTTATTTTAGATAGGCACTATCCCAAATCTGGAAATCGTACACCTCCTCACATGATTGAACATAGAGCAAATGTTTTCGCAATTTCAAGTTGTAATCCAGACATTATATTGAGTGTTAATTCAGTAGGCACAATGAGAGAAGATTTCCCACCGGGGGATATAGGTATTTCAAAAGACATAATTGATCTAACTCAAATCCCATGGACATTCTATGATGACAATGTACATCATTCTGATAGAACTAGTATTTTTGATAGTAAGGCTATAGATTGTTGCTACAATATCCTTAATGAAATACAAAGCCATGTAATTAAAGATTTAATCGTGGCTCAATGCATAGGTCCTCAGTTCGAGACTCCTTCTGAAATTGATGTTTTAGTTAAGCTAGGAGCAGATGTTGTTGGAATGACCTTAGGCCCAGAACAACGTTTAGTTTCTGAGAGAAATATTCCTCATGTTGCTTTAGCCTGTTCATCTAACTGGGCTGCGGGAAGGACTCCAGGCGACCCTCAAGCCGAGATTGACCACAACGAAGTTGATTCTATGGCCTCGTCTATGAGGGAGAAAGTAATGAGCTGTATTGAAGGTTTAATAGAGAAATTTTAGAGATTCTTTTTGGAATATATTGATGTCTAATCTCCTTTGAGTCTGTTTATGAAACCACTTAGCGTCGAGGACTGGATGAATATTGAGAATCTTAATAATGACGAAAGATCTTGGAATATGATGATGCATAAGGTAGCCTCATTTCATTCTAAATTTGACTTCGATAACCCAGAGAATAAAGGGCATGATATGGGTTACAGAATAGCTCTAACTGTTGAAGAGTTAGGGGAATTTGCAGCCGCTATAACAAAAGAAAAACCCCTAGAAGAAGCAGCAGAGGAATTAGCAGATATTCTTATTTTGATTTTAGGACATTCACTTGCACTTAAGGTTGATTTATATGATGAATTTTGTATGAAAATGGAGAAAATAATGAATAGGCCTGCTATCAAAACTAAGTTGGGTATCCGTGTAACTGAATATAAGAAAGAATAAACATATACTTATTTACTGTTATATTCAAAGAGTACTGTGCTGAGAAGAGATTTCACTTTTTTTGCATCTATTTTATTATTATCAAGTTCATTAATCGGTTGTATAAGTGAATCCGATGTTGATTCAGATGATGTTGCAGATAAGGATGATAATTGCCCCGATATTTTTAACCCTATTCAATTAGATTATGATGGAGATAAAATGGGTGATTTATGTGATTCAGATGATGATAATGACGGTTTTTTAGATGAAAATGATTCACATCCTTTAGATTCAGATGAAAGCACAGATTTAGATGGTGATGGAATAGGTGATAATTCAGACGATGATATTGATGGTGATGGGGTGGAAAATTTTGAAGATCAATATCCTTATGATTCCAATGAAAAATGGGATACTGATTCTGACGGAATACCCAATGGTGTAGATAATGATGATGATGGTGATGGTTGGAATGATTCAGTAGATCAATTCGATTTATCACCAGTTACTTCTTTACTTGAAGATGGACCTTTCACTTCAGGAACAATGGATGTAGTTTTTACATCTCCTCGGGGGCATGAAGTCACTCTACAAATTTGGTTTCCTTCTAAAGAAAATAATGGTGATAGGGTAATTTATGATAATGTACTTCCTGGTATGGCATTAGATGATACTACGCCTGACTGCTCTGAACCTCGACCTGTAACTATCTACAGCCATGGATTTCCAAGTATCCGATGGGGTTCAGCCTTCATGATGGAAAGTTTAGCAACTCACGGCTTCATCTCTATAGCTCCAAATCATAGGTATGGTACGGTATTTGATGTTGATGTAGATAAACTTCCTACTCATATTCTTTCACGTCCAGATGATATAATGGAAAGTTTTGATTGGTTAGTAAGTCAAAACAATATCGATGGTGATTTATTTAATTGTATAGTTCCTGAAGATGGATACTCAATGATTGGTCAATCTACAGGTGGATATACCTCAATGATGATTTCAGGTGCGAGAATTTTGTCTCCCGACTTAGAATCAGGTTGTAGTGACAATAATTCAGATTTCACAGGGCTAAATTGTGAAATTTTGAATATATTTAACAATACCGAAATCTTGGAATTTTCGAATCCTGATTCTAGAGTTCAATCCACTATATTGCTTTCTCCTTGGAATGCAAGTGTCCTCAATAATGGGATATCTAATGTTTCTGTACCTACGTTAGTTCTCACTGGTGATTCCGATGAAACAACAACTATATCTCAAGTAAACAATACTGTTTTACAATTGGGAGATAGTATAATTAATTATGCTGTATTCAATAATTCTGGACATTATGCATTTGCTCCAATAGGCTGTCTTGCTTATGGTTGTGATGGTTTGCTAGACATCAATATATCAGAAAATTTATCTAGTACAATAGCAATTATTTATCTTGCGAAACAACTTAATTGGCCGGAATCCGATGATTATCAGTTTCCTGATTCGGAGCATATTACTTGGAAATATGATTAGTCATCATGATCATTTAATGATGGAATCATACAGACTTCCGGTGTTGCAAAAATTTTGTGTCTATTTTTAGAGATAATGACGTATACTAAATCTCTAATCGGAAGAGGTACAATCCAGCAAAAAGGATAAAGAATCTTGTAATGCCATTTCATAAATAGAAGACATCTTATTGTCGCTGCAGATCTTATGTATGTTTTTTCATTTTTAATCAAATAAACAGTATCTGCATTTTGTTTCTCAGCAGGCAATTTATTTATTATTTCTTTACCTTTGTCACTTTCATTAGTCAGGAATAACATTTTTTTTCCTTTGTGTAATCTAGGGCTCAAGAATATGGCAAGTCTATTACAGAGACCGCAATCTCCATCAAGAATCAATGTTGCATTATCCATTCATTCCTCACCTACTGGTTTAATGTTCCAAGTTAATACTTCAACACCTTCACTAACATGAACAAGATCTGGATTAAAAATATCTTTTATTCCTAAATTATATGAGTCTGTCAGAGAGTTTTCAATTATTTCAACTTCTCCGACTCTGTACTTCCAAGGCTCATGATAGGTATATGCCCTACAAGTTTCGCCTTTGTGATAAACATACAAACAATAACGCTCGAAAAGAAATTCCTCAAGACTATTTTTTTCTGCTTGAAGAATAGGTCCTCTGGAACTTGATTCGCCTTTCAGAGATACTCCGTCTTCTTTTCTTTTTGAGTGCCAATTATAACCGCCTTCCTCATTTTTCTCAAACTTACATTTCGCATATCTATATGGTAGGCCATATGCTAATGGAGCATAAAAGCAAGTAATATGGCTTTGAGCATCAAGAGTCAAGAAATATACTCCACTTTTTCCATTTTTCTTGACATAAGTCCTAATATTAAATTCTGGAAAATTCGAAATAAGAGATATTGAGGGGAGAAATCGGGGTCTTACTTTTTCCATCCTGAATGGGATAGTGCCAATGTATGCTTTGCCATCAAAGAGCTCAATTTCTAAATCTTCAGGTATATGTTTTCGAAGAACATTAGGGTCAACTTCCCAATGCATAAAAGTAAGACCTTTCCAATTCTGATTAAGAGAATGTTTCCTTTCCGGCATAGGGAAAGGCAAATGGTCAGTTCTCATGGTAAATGGTTGACAATAGTCTACTTCAAATTTATGCAAAGTTCTAACTGAAACGTTTTCTTATTTTACAGACTTTCTCCATATAGAATATGTTGTATCATATTCATTTTTTCCATCTCTAGGTATTTTTTCTATGATTTCTTCTGTCCAATTCAACCAATCTAAATCTGGAAAACTAATATTTCCACTATTTCTAGTATGAACTCTAGTGACATGAATTTCTTCGACATGAGTTAGGTACAATTCATATATTTGTGATCCACCTATAATCCATAATTCATCACATCCGTTAGCATAAGCAATTTCTATTGCTCTACCAGGATAAAGCGCTATTTCTGCTCCGTCATCAGACCATTTTGTATCTCTAGACATTACTATGTTCAATCTTTCAGGTAAAGGTCTAAATCCATTAGGTAGAGATTCCCACGTTTTCCTTCCCATTACAACAGCATTAAATCCATCAGAAACGGTCAATTTTTTAAATCTCTGGAGATCATTAGATAATTTCCAAGGAAGCGTTTCATCTTTACCAATGATTCCTTGTTCATCCATAGCTACAATCATCATGATTTTCATCTAACTACCTCAAATTGAAATTGGAGCAGAAATATGAGGGTGATGTTCATAATCTACAATTTTAATGTCTTCAGCCTTAAAATCATCAATATCTTCAATTTCTGGATTCAAAATCAATTTTGGTAGCTTTAGTGGACTTCTTGAGATTTGTAATTTCGCTTGCTCGAGATGATTTGTATAGAGGTGACAATCCCCTCCTGTCCAGATAAATTCTCCTGGTTCAAGTTTACAAATCTGAGCCATCATACATGTCAGTAGGCTATATGATGAAATATTAAATGGGACACCTAAAAATGCGTCTGCACTTCTTTGATATAATTGACATGACAATTTCCCATTTCTCACATAGAACTGGAAAAATGCATGACATGGCATTAAAGCCATTTTATCTAACTCTCCCACATTCCATGCTGAGACAATAATCCTTCTCGAATCAGGACTTTTTTTGATTAACTCAACAGCATTCTTAATTTGGTCGATTATTTCTCCATCATTTGAAACCCACTTTCTCCATTGTTTTCCATATACGGGTCCTAAATCTCCATTTTCATCGGCCCATTCATTCCATATTCTTACTTTATTTTCTTGAAGATAACGAACATTAGTTTCTCCTGAAATCATCCATAAAAGCTCATGAATTACACTTGGCCAATGAATTTTTTTTGTTGTAACTGCAGGAAAACTTTCTGACAAATCAAATCTCATTTGATGTCCAAAAATAGACTTAGTTCCTGTTCCAGTTCGATCCTCCTTACTTCCTCCTTCCTCGAGAATTCGACTAAGGAAATCTAGATACTGCTTCATTCTGATATTAGCGGTTAGAGTGACAGTCTTTGAATGATACTCTCTATTATTCACTTAAGGTGCGCCATTAAGTCTTAGAGTTTCAATAATTTGATCAGTAAATTTTCGATATATTTGTTTCATATCTTCTCTCTTTTCATTTTCATTTTTTGAAATAATTACTTCGATCCCTTGGTCATTATAATTTCCTCCCTCAGTATCAGATAACCATTCCGAAAAAGTAATTGAATCGCCGATATAAACATCAATCCTTTTCCAAGGTTTAATAATTAAACTACCTGGTTTCATAAAATCTCTTGCACCATTTATTGAAATAGGGACTATTGGTATTTTGGGAAACTTTGCTGCTAATCTTGCGGCTCCAGTTTTTCCTGTTTGCAAAAATGGGGCATGAGTTTTCCTCGACCTTGTCCCTTCTGGAAATATTCCCATTGAACAACCTGATTCAAGTACATCAACTGCCTTTTCCAATGCATCTCTAGAACCATTTTCTCTTGCAGTACTTATCTGTCCGGTACTTTCCATCAACACTTTAGTCGCATGAGATTCAAAATGTTCTTTTTTTGCGAGATAATGAACTGGCCTCTTTGCAGCAACAATTTTCAGAAAAGGATCTACGTGGGATGTGTGGTTAGCAACAAAGATTGCAGGACTATCTTTAGGTATTTTCTCTAATCCATAGTAGTGAATATTAGTTATTGCTCTGAATGGCACTGGTAGGACGAATAGAAGAAATTTATACATCCAAGGTGTTTTGAAATCTGTTCCCCCACCCTCTAAACCAACTTCATTAGAAATTAATTCTAGGCTTTTATCAGATAACATCTGTTTCAAACGGAGGAGTCGATTAGACTTATTGCTTTCTATACGCATTACAAGGGTTAATCTCATATTTCTAACTCGGTATATCATGGAAGTAAGGCGAGTGGGTGTATTTCTTCTCGTCATTTTTGTTACTCCGTTATTAACTCCGACAGTTATCGCGGACTGGGACGACGATAATTGGCTCTGGAACTTAATCGGGCCTGAAAGGTTGGAACATGGTGATGAATTTGCTTGCCATGGATATGAAGGAGTAAATATCAATAATGACAATTCTGTCATTCAATCTTGTAAAGACTATTTATCAGATCATACTAATTCATCTCGATGGGGTAAAGAACCTATCTCATTCGGAGTTCCAGAAACCATTACGAATGATACAATTTCTTCATTAAAAGAATCAGGATTTTTAATTATTGGAGATAATTTGAATACTGAAACAGACGATTTCTTTGTAATTCAAAGAAATGGGGGTAGTCTAGAGAAAAATGTAGCAGATATTAGTTTGCTTGAGTCGGCAGAGAAAGATTCTTTGGTGTCAATATATTGGGAAGCTAGAATTTTTGATCTTAAAGTTAGAGAAGATAAACCTGCGATTGAATTCTTAGAAGATCAAGATGTATGGTATACTACTTGGGGTGAATGGTATAATCATAACATATCTAGTTCAAGAATCTTAGTCGAGTCATCTAACTCTTCAATAAATTTGCAATTGCCTGAGGATTCCAAATCGAGTTGGATAGTACCTGGTAGCTTAATGATAAATACAGATGCACCTATTTCCACTATTCATTATGGGAATGGGGATGATTTCCCTTTGCTTACAGAAGACTCAAAATCTTTACAAGAAGGTTGGAGATTAGTTGATGAGGGGATAATTCTTTCAATTCATCCTGGGAATGAGGTAGTGATTAATTTCGAAGAAAATATGTCATACACATATAATCCTTTGAAAACTTTCAATGATTTACACCATAGCGTTACTGTAGTAGGGCATCATGTAAAAAATCTTCACGAATGGGCATCCGACTTCTACGATTCCCCACTAATTTTTACATGGCTAATTGAGAGACCGGCTGCATTAGAGATGGACTGGCGTCTTCCAATCATAGCAATTGGTGTATTAATTGCAACTCCTTTAACCATAAAGTGGCTTGTTGCTAGAGATGAAAAATTAAGAGAATCATAGTATAATTCCAGGGCCATTTATTTCAACACCTTCATCTTTAAGTGATTGTGAAACATTAGCAATCACTTCATTTGGTAGACTTTCTGGAGGATGGACGCCAACTTGAATTAATTCGGGATTAGAAATCCATTGTTTAACACATGATGCAGTTACTAACCCAGTAGTTCTAGCCATAGATGAATCTCCATTTCTTCCTTGATCAAACACAGTCCAGATCATTTTTTCACCATCCATACAGTCTACTTTTACTTCCATCCATGTAAATTCATCACGTGTTTTATCAAATTTCCAATCTTCAATTAATTTTTCATAATCTAGAATACCAGCATCTCTCTCATCAATATATCTCTGAATATGTCCGGGCCATCTAACTGTATATTCCGTCATTTCTTCTGATGATATTGTACTAAGTAAACTTCTAAGTCCATCAGTTAGGAAAGATTCCATGATTCCAACTTGTTGCACATTTATTTTGTGAATATCGGATAATGCTGGCAAAGTCGTTAATTTTCCTGATTTAATGATTCTTGCAGGGCGAGTATATTCTGCAATTACATCTTTAGGAGAGAAGGGTGCCATATAACTCCATTTTTCATCCCTTTCTATTGGATTTCCTCCCACTCTAATTTCTACATTACATACTCCTCCTCCTAATCTAGAGGCATATGAAACTAGCATGTTGGAGAAACCGGGTGCGATTCCAACATCCCATAGGATTTTTGCTCCCGAATCAATAGCCTTTTTATTGAGAGAATCGGGTGTGGTCTCACTAAAACTTAGGTCTACAACTTTCTTACCTCTAGATACTAGAATTTCTGTAGCATTGAAACCAAGGCTTCCGGGCAGCATATTAACAAATATTTCATCTTCATTTGAAGTATTTTTACAATATTCTATTGCATCAGTTACATGTATTTTTAACAAATCATTGCTACTAAATATTTCTTTTTCTTCTATATCTACAAGATTAATCTTCATTTTTTCATCTAATAACTTTTTAATTACAAAAGAACCTACAAGACCTGATCCTAAACAATGTATGACTGTCATTTTACCAAATCCCTGCCAATATTGATTAGCATGCTAGATGGGCTTATTTCTAATGTTTTATGCGTAGCCTTGATTGAGGAGTTTACACACGACCGTGCATGGTAGGTGACTCTCGGATTGACCCTTGGTCATCTCAACAGTCTACTGACTATGAAAGAATTAGAGATAATTTCGGTCTTAGCGATATTGAAATATCTAAGATTCCTAATCCTAATCTTTTACATAGAAGAGGAATTATCTTTGCTCATAGAGATTTAGATACAATCCTTAACAGAATTAGTGTTGGTGAGAATTTTGGCGTTTTAACTGGACTAATGCCAAGTGGAAAAATGCACCTTGGCCATAGTATGGTGATTAATCAGGTTAAATGGTTTCAAGATCAGGGCGGCGATGTAACAGTCACAGTTGCCGATTTAGAGGCCCTTGCAACTAGAAATGTTTCATTGGAAGAAGGGCGAAGAATTGCTCTTTCTGAATACATAAATAACTATGCAGCAATGGGGCTTGATCCAGAAAAAACCAACGTCTATTTTCAAAGTATGAGGCCAGTAGTCCAAAGGCTAGGTTTTACACTAGGGCAAAAAACTAATATTTCAGAATTTGAGGCAATTTATGGTTTTTCAGGTGAAACCAACTTAGCTCATGTTCAGGCCCCATTGGTCCAAGCTGGAGATATCGTCCACCCTCAGTTAGATGAATATGGAGGGTTAAGGCCTATTGTAGTCCCTGTAGGAGTTGATCAGGACCCTCATATACGTCTTACTAGAGGATTAGTCAGTAAAACTAATTGGTTTAATGTAAAGTCTCGTAAGAGTGGAGGTTTAACAATCGCTTTATCAATTCAAGAAGAAAATAAAACTTTGATGGGAGTTTCCAATAATGGAGGAGTCAACCGTGATGTAAGAAATCAGTTATTTGATAAGCTAAAATCTTCTCTATCTAAACTTGGATTTGCCGATATCTTATCGAATCCTAAACATGGTACTATAGAGATTCCCGGTGCAACAATTCTTGACAAATCTAAGATACAATTGTCTCTTTTATCTCTTGAACGGAAAATAGGTGGAATGGGATTAATGCCTCCCTGCTCGACATATCATCGTTTTGTAGTAGGTATGACTGGTGACAAGATGTCATCCTCTAAACCTGAAACTACCATATTTATGCACGACTCTATAGATGAAATGTCTAAGAAGGTCAAAAGGGCATTTAGTGGTGGGCAAGCAACTGTTGAAGAACATAGAAGGTTAGGTGGCGATTTATCGAAAGATGTTGCATATCAATATTTACAATACTTTTTCGAAGAAAGTGATAATGAATTAGAATCTATTGGTCGAGATTATGAATCTGGTAGAATCTTAGCAGGAGAAATTAAACAAATATGTATTGATAGGGCCGCAGAGTGGTTAACTGATTTATCCGAAAAAAGGAATCAATGGTCTGACAGAATTGATGATTTTTTATCCCATGACTCTCGATAAATATCAAACATCATCAGGACTAAAAATTGGGATGCTGGGACCCACCTCTAGATTCTCTAACTCTTCATTGGTTAAATCCCTAGATATAGCATTACTATGTAAAATCTGACTATGCCCCATAGGATCAAGAAGTGTCATTTCTACGACCAAATCACCACTCTTAACTAAATCAATTTTTTTAAGTAATAATTCACATTTTTTGACAATCTCTTGTTCTTTAGAGGCTATAGACTGCCTATACATTAGTTGTATCGCTCCTTCAAATCTATTTAATACTCCTTCAATATTTGATACATATCCTGTTGTAGCACCTCCTGGGTCAACTTCTAATCCCAATTTTTCAATTCTTATTGTACAAGATGAAGATCTTACTATTCTTACAGATAACATCTCCGAACTGTCGATTTCTAAACTCCATGCGCCAGGTTTTTTTCCTTCTGCAGGAATAAAGTCAGTATGTTTCCATCCGCATGAAGGACACAATATAGTCAATTGAGTATGCTCTCCAAAGTATGGAATTTCAGAAGTATGAGCAATCATCGTTAATCCTTCTTCAGAGAAGCATATTGGACAAGGCTGTTCTACGGTACTTTCCATAGTCTTACCTCAGTTCGAGTTTGATTCTATATTTTTAGAACCATAATCGGGTGGTAGGAGTAACAAACGATTATGCCCTAAACCAAAAACAGTCCCTTTAATCTCATTTTCGATAAATTTTTGTAATTTTGATACTGCCGTTTGTAACTCAATTTCTCGATCAATTATTGAACTCATCTCCAAAATCACAATGTCTCCATCTGCTACCCAATCCATTATCATAGGAATTCCTGTGATATCTTCCAGACTCGCTCTATGAATTAATGTGTCTTGTGAGCGTATTGGTACCGGTGCTTGAGGATACCTCTCTCCAAGATCATGATAATCTTGCTCTACATCAATTGAATTAATGCTATTATTTGGTAAACTTGGCATTTCAATCCATTTAGGTTCATCCAAATCCTGTTTTGCCACATTAACCCGCCGTAGTAGTAATACTTGACTTATACCATAGAAATATTATCGGAGATTCCAATTTCACTCCTTTCGAATATATTTCATGGCTCTTTTCCGTCGCATTGATAAGGGGGTTCATTTTAGTCCATAACGCTGAGGGGACTTCCTCTTACGGCGGTGAATTAAATGCACGCGACAACTGATGCAGTAAAAACAGGCACAAGCACTATTGGAATAACCTTTGATGGTGGAGTTGTTGTTGGGGCAGACCACAGGGCTACAATGGGCCATTTCATTGCTAACAAGAGTGTCCAGAAGTTATTCCAGATTTCTAATAGTATTGCTCTTACTACTGCAGGTTTGGTAGGACATGCTCAATCTCTTTCTAGGACGTTAGCGGCAGAATTAAAGCTTTATGAATTAAAAGAAGGTAATGCAATGACTGTTAAAGGAGCTGCTACATTAACTGCTAATATATTAGTTGGAAGGCCTCATTATGTCCAACTACTAATAGTAGGGGTCGATTCTTCAGGTTCTAGTGTTTACAGCATTGATTCAGCAGGTGGTTCAATACCTGATGTATATTGTGCAACAGGTTCAGGTTCACCTTACATGTATGGGGTTCTTGAAGATCAATTCCAAGAAGGAATGGATGAAAAATCTGCATTAAAAGTTGCAGCAAAAGCCTTACTTGCATCTGCTCAGAGAGATGCAGCAAGTGGTAATGGAATGGATTTGGCTGTAATCACTGCGGAGAAAGGCTTTGAACAACTTTCCGTTGAACAAGTAGATAATCTTCTTTCTTCACTTTAATACTCACGTCGCATAGCGCGCTTCTCCGATTTTTCGGAGTAATGACGATGGCGTGGGTAACCAAGAGGTGTTATTTTGAGACTGTCTTATGCCGAATTAAAGAAGAAAATAGCAGGTATTATACCTAAAGATATAGATTATGATATAGATCTTGAGGCCGGTTCTATATCAGTAATTACTAAACATCCTGAGAGATTTGTCAGCTCTACAGATAATCTTACAGTAAAAATCGCTAAACAAGTGAAAAGACGTATTGTTATCAGACCTCATCCCGATATCCTTTCCAATGAAAAAGAAGTACACGATGCAGTAAATGAAATTATTCCTCCTGAAGCCGAAATAAGAAAGATTTGGCTCGATCCAGCACTGAGTGAGGTTATTTTAGAATGCGACAATCCATCCGATGCAGTTGGGCCGAAGGGAGCTAATATCCAAGCTCTTAGAGATAAAATAGGCTGGTTAGTTAAGGTAGTTAGGGCCCCCTCTATAGAGAGTAGAACACAACACGACATTCGTCGGTATCGTAAAGAAATGTCTGATGAAAGAAAATCTCTTCTAAGGAAGTTTGGTACCCGAATTTATAGAACAAAACGACCGGGAGAACCATGGGTTAGGATTACAGCACTCGGCTCTTATAGAGAAGTAGGCAGAGCAATGCACCTAATCACAACTAACGAATCCAAGGTTTTAGTTGATTGTGGTGCCAAACCGACCTCAAATAAGAATGAGGTTCAACCATTCTTTTCTGCTCCGGAGCTTATGCCACTGGATAATCTCGATGCTATAGTCATAACCCACGCTCACGTTGATCACATAGCGATGCTTCCAGTTTTATTCAGATATGGCTATAGGGGGCCAGTATATTGCACTCCTCCTACCAGAGATTTAATGACACTTTTACAAATTGATTACGTCAAAGTTAGTCAAGCCGAAGGAAATGAACCTCCTTATTCCAAAGCAGATATTCAAGAATGTATCAAGCATGTTGTTGATGTGAATTGGGGAGAAAAGACTGACATAGCCCCAGACATCAAAATGACAATGGAAAATGCAGGGCATATACTTGGTTCATCCAGTGTTTACATGAACATTGGCGAAGGAAATGATGAACATAAGATATTGTTTTCTGGAGACATTAAGTATGAGAAATCATGGCTTTTTGACGCAGCAACCGTAAGATTCCCGAAAGTAGACACTCTAGTAGTTGAATCTACTTATGGTGGCCCTCAAGATATCCAACCAACTAGAGATGCGGCTAGTCACGAACTTCAGGAAATGATAATTGATGTCATTGGTCGAGGTGGAAAGATATTTTGTCCAGTATTCGCTGTAGGTCGTTCCCAAGAAGTAATGATAGCTATTGATGAATTATTCAAGTCAGGAAAAGTTTCTCCCGTAACAGTTTGGCTAGATGGAATGATTTCAGAAGCCACAGCTATTCATGCAAGTCATCCTAATTTTTTGAATAGAGACTTAAGGAAGAAACTTCTCAAGGGAGGGGAGCATAATCCATTCCATTCTAAATGGTTCAAAACTGTAGAATCTTATCAACAAAGAGAATCTATACTTTTAGACCCTACTCCCTGTATTGTTTTAGCTACAAGTGGAATGATGACAGGAGGGCCGATAGTGGAATATTTCAAGCATTGGGCACCTGAACCAAATAATACTCTCTGTTTTGTAGGATATCAAGCCTCAGGGACTTTGGGTAGTCGTCTCAGAGATGGTCATTCTTCAGTGCCTTTAATCGACAAAGGTCAAACTTTGATGATAGATGTGAGATGTTCTATGAGGAAAATAGATGGTTTCAGTGGTCATTCTGATAGGAATCAATTAATGGATTATGTATCTGCATTGAACCCTACTCCTAGAAAAATTATTTGTCATCATGGAGACGCTCAAACTTGTAATGCCTTCCGCCAAGGTCTTCGTGAGAAATTTAGAGTCCAAACTTACGCTCCAGCTAATTTAGAAACACTAAGATTATTGTAATTATAAAATAGGAATATCAAATCCTATTTCTAAAGGATCTTCGGCCTTTTTTTGTATCTCACTAATTTCATCATTTTCTTCAACTATACTTCCTGCATTATCATTTCCAGATGTTTGCTGCTTTGTTTGAAAAGTAATTATCAAAAATAATGGAATCGGTATCATTAATAAGATAGCCCAAGAATATACTGATTCTCCCTCAGAATCTATGAATAATTTTGCAGACAGAAGGATTAGAATTGAGATTAAAAGCCAAGAAACAGCTTCCCTCGCCCAGTTCATGCATTGCGACAAGCATATTCATTCATGAATTATTGTGAAAGCCCTCATCAGAAAACTCTTGTACTTTCACATTCTGAGATTATCATCAGTATGCGTTACAATCTCATCAAATGTTCCTGTGGCTTTTCCTTTGGCTCCACCAAATCTCAAAATAACTATTGCACTAAATGTGGTTCTACTAGCAATCTCAAATATATTGAAAGTTTTGATAATGCTGATCTATTGGCCAGGGCAATATCTTTTGCAAATATACCCGATGAGATTAGTCATGAATTAATATCCAAAATAAAAGAAAAAGAATCTAAAATTCAAACACGTAGGGCAAATAATGATACTATCTTAGGAGGCTTATCAATTTTGAAGAAAGCCACTGATAAAGAAGGTAATTTGACCAAGTCTTCCTTAGATAAATTTCTTTCCGAAGAAGGTTTGGAAGATTCATCAAGTGAGTATCTGATAGGTCAAGCCGAAGTTCAAGGTTTCTTAATTCGAATCAATGAAAATACATGGAATTGGCTGAGTTAAGTTCTTGACAGGTAGTTCTCTCGGCGTATTACTCACAGGGCCTGTGGGTTAGTCTGGTCTATGCTTGTTCGTTTGGGACGAACAGACTCTGGTTCAAATCCAGGCAGGCCCACCATTAAACAAATCTTTTAGATTCGGTTATTTGTTAAGGGCTAAAAGTGCTTCCTTATCGAAAAGACTGACTGAATTACGAAGTGCGTTTTCTTTTGTAAACCATTTTGCTTCTTCAATTTCTCCTTTTTTAGGGATGATGTTTTCAATATTAGTATTGGATATTGCCCTGTATGTAAATGACAGCCAATTAATCCCTTCTGATGTGAAAATATTTTCTTGGATAAATGCGCCATCATTTCCTTTTTTCCGATTCCCTGATTCTCCTAAATGGTCAGCAATTTCAATTTCAATCCCTAATTCTTCTTTTGCCTCTCTGATAGCTGCCTGTCTTGGATGTTCACCATAGTCTACAAATCCTCCAGGTAGAGTCCAACAACCATTGAAAAATCCTCTACTCGATTTGGCCATCAATATCATTCCTTGATCGTTTTCTATTATGACTTTTGAGACAACACGATGAATTGTTCGATAAACTGATTCTCTTGCAATCGGATCAACTGCATTATCACTTATTACAAAATCTTTCCATGCCCAATTTTCTGGCCATTCTATTCTTGGCGATGCAATTATTACTTTAGCCCCATCATCTTCGAAATGGATAGAATTCTCTCTCTTTTTTTCCCATTTTATTCCCATATCTTTTACTTCATCTATGGTTGGTAATCGTATCAATGAATCTCCAAAATGAGTCCTGCCCATTACAGGTTTTTCAGGGCCTTTGCCGTCATTATTTACTAAGAGTAACTTTCCATCATGTTCGAGGTAAAGATATTCTTTCATTTTCGAGCCTTCTTTAATCTCTAATATCCAAGAATATCACTTAATTGTGATTTATAGAAATTAGCTGAACTTTGCAGACTATTCAACTCATCATCTTCTAGTTCTAACTCAACAATATTCTCTACACCATTTTTACCTAACAATACAGGTACACCTATGTAAACATCTTCTAAACCGTATTGTCCAGTCAAAAGTGCGCTACAAGGTAACATTCTTTTCCTATCATTTAGAACAGATTCTGCCATTATGGCGGCGGCACTCCCTGGTGCATAGAAAGCACTTCCTCTTTCTAATAATTTTACTATTTCTCCTCCGCCACTTGCAGTTCTTTTGGATATAGCATCAATTTCTTCATTATCTAATAATTGAGTAATAGGTATCCCTCCAACAGTTGTGTATCTTGGTAATGGAACCATTGTGTCTCCGTGCCCTCCAAGGACCATGGCTTGAACGTCTTCGTTAGAGCATCCAACTGCTTGCGCTACAAAATGAGTCATTCTTGCTGAATCGAGAATACCTGCTTGCCCGATAACTCTCTTTGGATCAAAACCAGTTACTTTTTGCATATGGTATGTCATTAGATCTAATGGATTTGTAACCATTATTACTACTGAATCTGGAGCGTAATCTCTGATTCCAGCGCCTACTTGTGAAATTATTTCGGCATTTTTCCCTATCAGATCTTCTCTACTCATCCCCGGCTGTCTTGGGAAACCAGATGTCACTACTACGACGTCAGCTCCAGAAATATCTTCATATTTAGAGGTGCCAGTAATTTTCCCATCATAGTTTAGAACCTGTCCTCCTTGACTCATATCAAGAGCTTTACCTTTCGCAAAACCTTCGTAAATATCCAGCAGTACTATTTCTCCTAATTTTCTTTCAGCCATTACAAAGGCGCAAGTTGCACCCACATTCCCTGCGCCAATTACTGCAATCTTTCTCGATTCTCTTGCCATGAAGTCATCCTCAATCGCCTTCCGCGGGTGTCTCATCCTTAGCCTTTAGTGAACGTTAGACTCAATTGCAGGGCGAATGTTCATTACATCAATTAAGGTAGAGGGAACAATGTCAACTCAAAACACCATCTCGAAAGTAGAGTTGAAAAATAAACCTCTTATTCCAATATTATTAGTAGGACTTATTCCTTCTGCTTCGGTAATATTCGGCATTGAAATTATTGAAAATGAATTTTATTCACAAATATTCTTCGCCTTGTGTAAAATATGGATTTTCTTAGTCCCTACATTTTGGTATCTTAGGATAGAAGAGGGTTCTATTTCAAAAAATTTCCCTACTAAAGAGGGGATTACTTTCGGCCTAATAACGGGACTTTCGATGTCATTAATAATAATGATTACTTGGTTTTTATTCGATGAAACATTGGACATATTAGAGATGGTAGAAATTTTACAATCTAAGGGCCTAGATAACTTAAATTTATACATTGTTGGAATGATTTATTGGATATTTATTAACAGCTTACTTGAAGAATATGTTTTCAGATGGTTCATCACAACAAAGTCTGCTGAATTATTTGGTAGTAATTCAATCGGAATAATTTTTTCTGCAGCAATGTTCACTCTTCATCATGCAATAGCATTGCATTTGTTCGGTTTTATCTGGTGGCAAACAATAATCGCCTGTTTCGGTCTTTTATCCGCCGCAGCAATTTGGTCTTGGCTTTATCTTAAATATCGTTCTATTTGGGTATGTTGGCTTTCACATGCAATTTGCGACATAGCAGTATTCGGTATTGGATATACAATATTATTCTAAAGAATCTTTCCAATGAAACATTTTTTGAAGACAGCAACCCGTTTCATTCAATAATCTGATTACGTTCGCTGTGTTCAGCAACAATGAGCCTAGGCTTGATTTTGTAGATGTGGTATTATGAGGTTAGGAGTTTTGACAGAGCCAGATGGTGAAAATAGAGTTGCTATTGTACCCAATTCTGTGAAAAAATTAATGAAAAAAGGTTTGGAAGTTTTTGTTGAGAAAAATGCAGGTAAAAAATCAAATTATTCTGATTCTGATTACTCTGATGCCGGTGCGAATATCTGTTCGAGAGATGAAGCACTTTCTTGTGAAATCATTATGTCAATTAGAATGTTAGAATCTTCTGAATTAAGAGATGGAATGAATCTTGTTTGCGTCGCTGATCCGTTCCGTCATCCTGAGAAAATTAAATCTTGTATTGATTCCAACGTGACTCTTTTCTCAATGGATATGATTCCTAGAAGATTATCTCGGGCTCAATCGATGGACGTAAATTCAAGTCAAGATAACTTAGCGGGTTACAAGGCTGTACTATTAGGTGCATCTTATGTTTCTCGTGGTATTCCAATGATGACAACCTCTGCTGGAACTGTAAAACCTGCTAAAGTTGTAATAATGGGGAGTGGAGTAGCAGGACTTCAGGCCATCGCTACTGCTAAGAGGCTAGGAGCAATTGTTTATGCTTCCGATGTTAGAAAATCTGCAGCAGAGCAAATAGAATCAGTTGGAGGACGTTTTATTGAGGTTGAAGGTATGGATGATTTTGAGGATGAATCCGGTTATGCTAAACCTTTGACTCCAGAATTTATAAAGAAAGTGAATGATACAGTTTGTGAGGTTGCTTCTGAATCGGATATTATCGTGACCACTGCCAGAATTTTTGGACGCCCTGCTCCAATTACAATTCCTGCTACAGCTGTTTCTTCCTTCAAATCTGGGGCAGTGATTGTGGATATGAATGCTGATGTTGGCGGCAATTGTGAATTGACAAAACCTGGAGAAGTTTATACTACTGAGAACGGAGTAATAATTGTTGGAACATCTAACCTCCCTGGTACTCTTGCAAATACTGCAAGCATGCTTTTTTCCAACAATCTTACAACTTTTATTAGTTCCATAATTAGTGAAGGAGAATTAATAATTTCAGATGATGATGATATATTATTTGGTTCACCCGAGGGTTCTGATTTCCATGTCCCAGGCATGGGTGGAGTTTTGATTTGTAAGGATGGAAAAATACATGAAAATCAAACTCGATTAGGAGGTGTACTCTGATGACTCCTGAATTACTTATTGGGTCAATTACACTATTCGTTCTTTCAATATTCCTTGGTTTCGAATTAATAACCAAGGTTCCAGCAATGCTTCATACTCCTTTAATGAGTGGAGCCAATGCAATCTCTGGAATCAGTGTTGTAGGTGCCCTAATAGGTGCAAATGTTGCCTATGATGGCGGAGAAACTTTGGTTTCTGGACTTTTGGCGTTTATAGCTATAGTTTTAGCAATGATCAACGTAATAGGTGGTTTTGCTGTAACTAACCGAATGTTGAATATGATTGCCGGTAAAAATAAGAGAAAGGAGGACTAATTATGATTTTTAGTGAATGGATCTCAATTGGTTATTTGATATCTGCGTCGTTATTTATTCTTGGTCTCAAAAAATTAGGTCATCCGAGAACTGCGCCAGCAGGTAACCAATTAGGTGCAATGGGAATGCTTGTCGCAGTTTTAACCACTGTAGCCGATATGCATCTTGAAGGTGGTGCACAATGGACTCTTATCATTTCTGGTATAATAGTGGGTTCTGTAATAGGTTACATTATGGCAGTTAAAGTTGAAATGACAGGTATGCCAGAGTTAGTAGCATTATTCAATGGATTTGGAGGTGCAGCATCTGCATTGGTCGCACTCTCTGAATCATGGAAATACATAGAAAATGATGACTTATTATTGCCTTCTGGATTAGAATTAGAAGTTTTGATGGTCGCAGCAGGTCTCTCTGCTTTAGTAGGTTGGATGACTCTTACGGGTTCGATTCTAGCAATGTTCAAACTTAAGGGAGGAATAGAAATATTTGGTAAATGGTTTAGGACACCAACTTGGGGGCCATCATGGCTAAATTATGTCAAGGTCTTGTTGGTATTTTCTGTTATAGCATTAATTTATCTCAGTATTTCCGATCCTCGTGATCAACAAATATTATTTGCAATTATAATAATATCTAGTATTTTAGGTGTAATTATTGTTTTGCCAATTGGTGGAGCAGATATGCCCGTAGTTGTCTCTTTACTGAACTCCTTTTCTGGAATAGCAGCTGCATTTACTGGCTTTATTATTGGAAACAGTGTACTTATTGTAGCAGGTTCATTAGTCGGTGCATCAGGATTGATACTGACTTTTATCATGTGTAAAGCCATGAATAGAACATTACCTGACGTTCTTTTCAAATCATTTGGTGGTTCTGAAAAAGAAACACTTACTAGAACAAAGGTAGGATCCGATGCAGAAGAAGTTGCAATGATGGTTGACGGTGCTCAGAAAGTGATAATCGTCCCAGGTTATGGGATGGCTGTTAGCCAGTGTCAACACCAAGTCAAAGAATTTGCAGATATTCTCCAAGACAGATTCCAAACTGAGGTTAAGTATGCAATTCATCCTGTTGCAGGCCGTATGCCTGGTCACATGAATGTCCTTCTTGCAGAGGCAAATGTGCCATATGACCAACTTATTGAGATGGAAGAAATAAATCCTGAATTTCCTGAATGTGATATGGCAGTTGTCATTGGTGCAAATGATACTTGTAATCCTGCTGCTAGGAGTGGAGAAGGTCCTTTGGCGGGAATGCCAATTATTGACGCCGATAAAGCAAGGACAGTTGTCATTATCAAGAGGAGTCTTTCAGTCGGTTACGCTGGAGTAGACAATGATCTTTTCTATGAAGATAAAACTATGATGTTATTTGGCGATGGGAAGAAGATGATGAATGAGTTGAACAGCGCAATTAAGGAGTTATAATCAATTAATTCAACAGTCATTGTGAAGCAACGGTTATGTGGTAGTCAACACTCGAAATAACATAGGTGTACTGCATGACGAGCATCAACTCGAAAGCCTTAGTCGTTCTTTTGATTATAGGTATGGCTGCAATTCCTGCTTTAGGGAACAGTGGAGGGCCTCCATACCTAAATCAAGACGGCGATCCAACTGTGAAATATGGTTGCTCTTGTCACAATAATGGAGCGGTCTCTGAGAGAGCCGTTGTGATGATTACTAGTGTCCCAATTATGTATGAATTAGGTGAAAGCTATGAGTTTACCATCAAAGTTGCAGATTCTTTGACACTTTCAGGAGGTGATGGTAATTCCAAGGCTGGATTTTTATTATCATCAGATTCCATTGGCATTTTTTCATGGAACGATGATCAAGATATCCGCATTGCAGCTGATACTGAGGCAGATATTTCTCACAGCGAGACAGATTCAGACGGTGTCTGGATAGTAACTTGGACTGCACCTTCCAATGATAGTGGAACTGTAAATTTCTGGCTAGCAGGAAACTCAGTAGATGGTGGAGGTATACCGGATACTGAAGATTACTGGAATTTATTAGCATTCTCAATCAGTCCACCTGGAACTATAGAAGAAGGTGAAGATGACGCAACATTGTCTACAAGAACAATTTCAGTTGGAGATTATGATTCATTATTCCTTATTGAAGAAACAGATGCTGAAAAAGAAGCTAAGAGACAAGAAGCGCTTTCTATGAAGATTTATGAACAAGGTAGTATGTTCTATTGGTTCAGTCTAACAGCATTAATTATCGGTGCGCTTGTCCAAAGGGAGATATTAGAAAGAAAATATGATGATGGCCCTGATCACTTAGCCGCAGAATTAGCTTATCCGCAAGCATTGAGACAGTTATTCTTCAGCCTAGTATCATTTGTCATTGCAGTTAGGTGGCTAGCCGAAGATGCAGTACTAGAATTCCCTCCTAGAGCAGTTCTAGATCCTGAGGCACAAAATGTAACCGATCTTACTAGTTTTGTAATTGGATTTACATTCTTACTTAGTGGATGGTTTGCTTACTGCTTTTACCGAACAATATTAGCTGCAAGAGCCAAACCTAAAGTCAAGGATATACTTTGAAATGCAACCTTATTCTAATGAAAAAATGGCTTTCTCAGAACATTTTTCTGAGTTATATAAAATAATTCGAGTCAGTGCTTTTGGAGTAGTAATAATTTCTTTCTTTCTTTCATTTTTAATCGATGATATTTTGACTAATTGGTTAGAAGGCCTTTCTTTAGAGGCTGAGGAATATTCATTCTCTGTGTATAGTCCATATGACTGGATTGATACTAAGTGGGCATTATTACTAATCTTCTCAATTGCAATGATATTACCTTATACTACATTGAAAATTAGAAGTTTTGCATTACCCGGATTATATCCCAGGGAGAAGAAATGGTTCACATTTTCTCTATTTTTTAGTGGCGTCATTATCCCTGTAATATTATACCTAATATGGTTTTTCGTAATTCCTTTCCTAATAAATTATTTTGATGAAAATAGTATGGTTGAAGGCGGAGAGAATATAGTTTCTGCTAGGTATGATGCGGTTTCAATAATTAGCTTAGGAATTGGCTTTTCATGGGTTCTCGTCATTGGGGTTCTAACTACATTAGTACTTTCAATGTCTAGATTTTTTGGTATGGTTGTAGATAACGAATCTAGAATCAGGATTCGTATACTATTGATATCTTTTTCTTTAGTCTTATTATCGCTTCCAAAGACATACGATGGATTAAGAATAATTATTTCTCTTTTGACAGTTTTCTTTGCCGATTCGATTTCTCGTCTCACTCCTATTTTTGAAAAATAATTGAACAATTCAACATCGTATTCAAATCATAGTTAGTTTAGCGACATGTATGAACAAGACGCGAGGAATCCTTTCTCTCGCGATAGTTTCTTTTGGCTTATTGGCAAATATTTATTCCGAAGTTATTGATGATTGGTTGGATGATAAGGTCAATAATATCAGCGAAGATGATGAAGAAATCTTAGTAGGTCTCCAAGAAAATGAAAACTGGCTAGTTATTCCTGTATCTTTCCAAGGAGATGTTTTCAATTCTGATAGGGCTGAGATTATTCTTAACTCCGAGAACTCGGCTAGAGATTATATCAATCAGATTAGTTCGGGGCAGTCCACTCTCAATACGACAATTCTAGATGAGATTTGGGTTTCTAGTCATAATATCGATTTCTGGGGTCAAGATAGTGAAGAAAGAGACTCAGGAACTGATGGTGTCGGAGTAGATAATCTCGTAGAAAATGCAGTTAAAGAGACTCTATCTGATTTGGACCTATCTCCTTGGGATTTCGATAAAAATGGAATCATAGATCGGTTACTAATACTTCATTCTGCAAATCCACAAGAACTCGGAGGTGGCACTAGTTCGATTTGGAGTCATATGTCAGGCTTGGACAACCCAATTATTCTCAATGAATGGTCAATTAATCATTATACTATCGCCTCAACTAAGTCAGGGGTTGGGACTGTCGTTCATGAGATGCTTCATCAAATGGGCGCATATGATTTGTATGATGTTCACAGTAATCTTCCAACAAGTAATTGGAATGGAATTGGTGAATGGGGAATTATGGCTAGTGGAAATTGGAATGGTAATGGCAATTTTCCTGCGTTACCTTCATCTTCAACATTAGAGTTAATTGGTATAGAAAGAGGTATAGTTGTAGATCCTAACGTTGGTGGTAATTTCACTTTGAGCCCAATTTCTAATGGTGGCAATTATCTTTCTATTGAGACGGGGCCAGGGGAATTTATTAAAATCACAAATCGAGGTAATTTTGGATTTGATGCTTCACTCCCTGGTCATGGAATATTAGTTGAGTACCAAGATATCAATAATGGAGATACTAGCAGTAATCTTGTAAACACGGATTCAAAAAATGCTTGGTTGAAAATAATTGAAGCAGATGGAGATGATGCTCTAGTTAGAAATAAAGATTCAGGAAGTGCTGGTGATGTTTTCACTCATGGCACAATATTTGGAAATACTAATCCTTCTGATGGTATGTTGATTTTTGATAATCGAGGCCGTTTAGTAAGTTGGTTTGCATCCGTTGAATCTATCGAAGGTGGAGATTATCTAATATCTATTTCGCCAGTCGTAGAAACAAATGTATTCGATGTTTTGACGCCTCGAAGCCCTGTAGAATTACTGAATGGGGAATCTATTTTCGTCGAAGTTGATACAGCAATAACTTGTAATTTTTCAATTGATATTATGACGCACAGTGGGAATTATATTAACCAAACAATAGAAAAATTACCTGTGGGTGTTTCAATAGTTCCGATAATGACTATAGATGATAATTTCCCTTCCTCTGGCAACATCATTGGTATATTGGGCTGTGATTCTAATCTGAGAGAAGTAGAATTAAAATGGCATAAGGCTGGTAATCGAATTATCTCAGAGGATTTTTTCTTATTAGTAGATTCAGATAAGGAAAACACATTTCCCATCGAACTGGATTTCGAAGGCGAAGAATCAAGATTCTATAATTTAGAGATACAAGGGGCTGCTTCTAGAATAGCAAGTTTGGAGTCCAGTGTAACTATTAGTCCTGGAGACACTATAGATGTTCATGTCAATCCCGAAGGGTTATTAGTTCCAGGGATGATAGCTAGAGGTGAATTAGTTTTCGTAGATAATTTTGGGATAGAACTAAGAATTCCAATAATTCTTGAGGCGAAGTCAACGTTCAATAGTAATGCAATCTTTTCATGGTTTGCAGAACCCGGAAATGGCTTGTTTATGGTTAGCATTCTTCTCGCCTTATCAATATTAACAGGTGGATCTAATCATAATAAAAATCTAGCTTCTGATGAAGAATCCGAATGAAAATTTATTTTTTAATTGGATTAGTCCATCTTGAATTTGCAGGTGGCCTAATTATCCCAAGATATTTCCACATGCCGTTTATTTTCAAAGGTTGAAGCCATGTTTTATTTACTCCGGCTGCTAATCTTGATGCTAAACAAGCGCTCTCCCATGTCATTATTTTATTCGAAGGATTTACGACCAACCACGGAGCGTGATCGATACCTATTTTTTTATCATAACATCTCCATTCTGTTCCATATTTAAAGCCAGGTCTTGGGTGTAGACCCCTCTTCAATAAATCTGAAAACACTTCCGTAGATTCAGAAAAGTCTTTTTCATCTTTTGAAATGTATTCTTCTGTAATCTCGTCAATTATTCTCCCTTCTTGATAGTCAATACCAAGTTGTTCCAAAGGCCATTTTTTGTACCCTAAATATAAATTTCCTTTTTCAATTTTTATTTTTTTAAGTTTTGAAACGACTGTTCTGTCTTTATCATTGGGTGGTAATATTTCTCCTATTGGATTTTCTGAAGTAATGTTGTAAGTAACAACTGCTTGTTCATTATCAACAATCAATACTTCTGCTATACGATTCCTAGACCTTGCGTCAATTGCCCATGCTAATAATTCATTCATTTCAATATATTCTGATGAATGAAACCATCTAACCTCCGATTCTGGTTCTCCATCTCTTGGGTGATCATTTGAATTCCATCTTAGACCCCATGTTTCTTTATTGAAAATGAAATCATTTTTCCCTTTGTAATTTTTTGTCAATATAATTTTATTTCCGGGGACTCTCAAAGCTTCCAAAATTATTGATTCGTTTATCAAATTTGGATTTTTTCCTGTTTCTTCCTTTAACCAATCGTCACTTGGCCAATCTAAATGTCTGTGGTCATGACAAAAAATTACTTCTGAGGAGCTTAATAATAGGTCATTTTCATTTATTTTCTGCCCTATTGCTGATTTATTCCATAATCTTTCTTTAGCGGAACCCGAATAAATCCATGAGTCATTGTATGGTTCCATGAGTCTACGAGGGGCTTCTTGTTTTCATGTCGACGGTTGCAAAATATCATTCATGTGTTCATCTTCGGAGATATGATAACATGAGCGAGGGGCAGAGTGAAAGAAAGAAAATATTGAAAGATTTGAGAAAACTATTGGATAAAATCGAATCTTCCAAAGTCACTCTAATAGGAGATATAATGTTAGATCGATATCATCATGGATACTCCAACAGACTAATTTCCACAGCTCCAGTACCTGTTCTTAAAATCCTAAGATCTGAGGAATCACCAGGTGCTGCAGCACATATTGCTAGAGGTCTAAGTTCGCTTGGTCTTGATGTTTCAGTATTCTCATCTGTGGGGGATGACAGAGAAGGTGATTTCATAAAAAATCAATTTCTTTCAGATGGCATCTCAATCGATGGAATAGAGACAGTTAAAAATCGTCAAACTTTAACTAAAATTAGATTTTTTGGAAGCCGCCAGAGCCTCCTTCAGAAATCTCAAATACTATTACAAGCAGATAGGGAACCTTTAGATGAATTAGATATAGAAGTCAGTAATATGTTAGTTGAGAAGACATTAGAATCAATACCTGACAGTTGTGCATTGGTAATTTCAGATTATGATAAAGGAGTGCTTACGGATGTAGGCGCTCAAAAGCTTATTGAGTGTGCTAGAAAGCATTCAATTCCTTCGATTGTTGATCCTAAATTGACAGGCCTTGAAAGGAGTCGAGGAGCGACGGTTGCTCTTTTTGAGATCAGAGGTCTTGACTTACTTAGAAGGAGATTAATGCTCGAAAGTGCCGAGGATGCAGCATTCAGTTTGATTAAAACATATAATTGGGATTCGATGATAGTTCTCGGAGGAATTGATGGAGTTACACTTTATGAATCAGATGGAAGTATAGAATTTATTCCATGTTCTGCTCCCTCTCCTTCTCAACAAATAGGATTACATGATGCTGCGGCAACAGCTCTCGCCGCTGCTCTTGGAAATAATTTTCCAATGAGTTCTGCGGTAGTTCTTGCAGCAGCAGCATGTGAATGCGTTCTTTCTGCTCAAGCTAGCCATGAGTTTGTCAATCGAAAAACACTTGGATTATGGTTAGATGAACTTTTATGGCAATTGCAGATATCTGATAGATGATTTTGAACCATTCAAGGATTGGATTCAATACTATAATAGTTCTCGGAGCTGATATGAGAGCCTTACTAATTGGGGTATTATCTCTATTTCTTGTGTTTTTCTCTATTGATTCTGTAGTGGCCGAATCGGAAGAAGTAGATGTTTCTATTGGATTTGATTTTTCATTCGGAGAAATAATTGATGATGAGAAAATCATTTCAGGTACTGTTGTTAGCTCTGAAGAAGAAATTGAGATTTCTTGGGAAATTTATAATTCTACCGGATTCAAATATAATTGGGGTTTATTCGATGGTGAATCCGAGCAAATGACTCCCTTAAGTGGAGATTATTTCTCAATGGACTGGGAAATGTTAATTAAATCAAATGACTATTATTCTTGTTCTTGTGAATTTAAGGTAAGTGTTAGTTTTGATTCTAACATAATTTTGGAAGAAACAATGCCTTTCTTTATTTCCAATGAAAATTATGCCTCCGATTCTAACTATACAATGCTTATAGAAAATCCGTTAGAAAATGATTGGATTAATGGCAACCTACTGATTGAGGCTAGGATTAGCGATATTACAGGGGAAAATCCTTCATCGGCTCAGATTTATGTCAAACGTTATGTTACTTTTACTGAAACATGTAATGAAGAGCCGATAATTAATATTGAGAATGATGTTTCTCTGACCTTTAATGATGACAATTTCTTTTCATATGAGTTAGAAATGGATACTAAACCTGATGGATGGTATGAGTTAGTAATTATTATCCCTCAATCTAATGAACCTAATATAATTGATTTTCATTCTTGCTTATCATTTAAATTAAATAATTTAAGCCCCACAATTTCTATTCCCAATCCGCCATCTGATATTATAGAAGAATCATTCCCAATGGTAATTGATGCTTCTTCTTCTGAGGATCCAATTTGGTCCGAAGAAAATCTATACTTTATATGGACTTGTACCAATTCTCGAGATAACAACATCATAGTTCATGAAGGATATGATGCACAACTTTTCGAGTTAGATAGTAGCATATCTGCGTATTATAATCTAAAGTTAGAGGTAGTCGATCAAGGTGGTTTATCTTCAATTATTGAATATAATTTTTCTATATCCAATCTCGAACCTTCTTCTAAACTAATCATTAATGGTGTTTCTGTAAATGATGGTGATGAAGTAAAGCTTGAGGACCTTGGTCCAATTTTGTTAGATGGATCAGATTCTTTAGATACAGAAAATGACTTACAAGGATTAAGATGTATTTGGTCAATTAATGGAAATGTGATGTTTGAAGGCTGTGAAAACCGAGAATTAATTTGGCCTGAGAATCAAACAACTGAGAAAGAACTTGTTCTGAGGCTTGATGTAATGGATGACGATGGTGATTTTTCATCCCAGTCTGTAAAATTAATTAATCCTAATGTTAATGATCCACTACCATATCCTTTGATTGTACTATTCATATCATTTCTATTCTTAATTTCTTCAATATTCTATAGATTTAGAAAAGATTCTGAAAATACGTCAATTCCAAAATGGTCTAAAGGAAAATAATGTATTACACAGATAAATAAGAGGAAGCCATCTCGAAAACATATGGGCGTCATAGGTGACCTTCCGTTCTCGATGGGAGAGTATAGGTTACGGCAAGACAGATTCCTATCTCAAAACAAGGAAGACACATTAGTTTTAATTCCTACTAACTCAGTACAAATTAGATCTAATGATACCTCTTACCCTTATCGTGCTAATTCTTACATGTTGTATTTGTGTGGTTGGAGTGAGCCAGAAGCTATTTTCATGGGATTCCAAGATTCAGGGTCTTGGAAAAGTTGTCTTTTTGTTCGACCCCGAGATACACGTGCAGAGATATGGGAAGGTCGTAGAGTTGGAATAGAAGGAGCCTTAGAATTTTGGCCAATCGATGAAGCTTACTCAATTGATGATATGGATAAAATAATTCAGAATAAAATTAGTAATTCTAATTCTATTTCTACTATTGAAGGTTTTAATAAAGAATTAGATATTCTAGTTAAAAAATCTAACTTAGAGATATTAGATGCTCAAAAAATCCTAGATGATTTACGAGTAATAAAATCTGAAGAAGAGATTAAAATTATGCAGGATGCAGCAATACTTGCTTCTAATGCTCATATCGAAGCGATAAAGAAAACATATCCTGGAATCGGTGAGTGGACAATACAGTCTGTTATCGAATCCCATTTCTCTGCGAACCAAAGTTGTCCGAGTTATAGTTCAATTGTAGGAGGTGGCGATAATGCTACGATTTTGCATTATAACTCGAATAATATGAAAATTAGTGATGGAGATTTAGTTCTAGTAGATGCTGGTTGTGAAATCTCAGGTTATGCTTCCGATATTACTAGAACATGGCCAGTTAATGGTAAGTTCTCCGACGCACAAAAAGAAATTTATAATCTAGTTCTCGATGCAGAGAAAGCAGCTATTGAGGCATGTGTTGTTGGTTCTTCTTGGAGTTCAATGCATCAGGCCAGTTCAAAGGTTTTAGCACAAGGATTGATTGATCTAGGTATTCTCGAATGCAATCTTGCAGAAGCTTTGGGAGAGAATTATGACGGCCCGTATAGGAACTTCTTCATGCATGGAACTGGTCATATGCTGGGTTTAGATGTGCATGATGTCGGAGGCGGCAGACAGGGAGACAAGGGCCCTGAGAGATTACTTCTGCCAGGGATGATTTTAACTGTCGAACCAGGACTCTATTTTGGAAGTTGGAGGACAGATATTGATATTCCAGAGAAATATTCAGGTATTGGCATTAGAATTGAAGATGATGTTCTAGTAACTGATGAAGGGCCAGTTATTCTTACTTCTTCTTGTCCGAAAGAGATTTCTGAAATTGAATCTTTAGTCGGTGAAAAGATTGAGTGATAAATATGCGTAGTTGGAAAACAATTCTTTCTGAACAATTATCTGACAATCCACATAGACTTTCTGTAGAAGATGCAACAATACTCTATGAAGAGGCAGATATTAATGATTTAATGTACGCATCACTTGAAAGAAGAAAGAAACAAGTACCTGGCAATATCGTTACATATTTAGTTGATAGAAATATCAATTATACTAATATTTGTACTATAAATTGTCAATTCTGTTCATTCTACAGACCTCCAGGGCATTCAGAAGTATATACTCAATCATTTGAAGAAATTAGTCAAAGAATTTCTGAATTAGAAGATATTGGGGGGTCTCGAATTTTAATGCAAGGAGGTGTAAATCCCGATTTAAATCTCGATTGGTATCTTGAACTCATATCTCAGATTCGTGAAAAACATCCAAAAATTTCAATGGATTGTTTCTCTCCTATCGAAATTGAAGGTATTGCAGACGTTTGTAATCTATCTACATTTGAAGTTTTAACCAAATTAAAGGAATCAGGAATGCATGGCCTCCCAGGAGGTGGCGCCGAGATGTTAGTTGACGATGTAAGGCTGGATATTTCTCCAAAGAAAGGGTCTGCTGAAAACTGGCTTAGAGTTATGTCAGAAGCCCAAGAACTAGGACTTACAACATCAGCGACAAATGTATTTGGTTTTGGAGAAACAGAACATCATCGTGTACTTCATATGGATCGAATTAGAGATTTACAAGATGAAGCTATTTCCAAAGGACGAGTAGGCTTTACATCATTTGTAGCGTGGCCGGTTCAATTAGAAAACAATGTATTTGGAAAGAGGAATCGTGGAAGGAATAGGATTGAATTAGGGGCAGGTCCTGTAGAATATCTAAGGCATATTTCTGTATCTAGATTATTTTTCGATAATATTGACCACATCCAAGCATCTTGGCCAACTATGGGCCTTGGAGTTGCTCAAATGGCAATCTTAGCAGGTGCTGATGATGCAGGATCTACTATGATGGAGGAAAATGTTGTTTCTGCCTCTGGGACAAAGAAAACATTGGCCAAAGAGGAAGAACTACAAACATCCATAATCAGAGCAGGTTTTTCTCCTGTGAAAAGAGATTCAGACTATAATCATCTTGAAACAGAAGTTTTTAGTGATAATAAATTAATTGCAATAATTCCTCTTCAAGATTAATAATTTGAAAGTTCCAATCTCCCACTCCTAACTGGTAGATGTTTAATTTCTATCTTATGATGGTAATCATCCATTATTATTGGTCTCACCCATTTCATTCTTGTCCCATCATTCTTTAAGAAATCAATAATTAACTCCCAGTGTACAGCTATTAATCCCGAATATATGGAACCAGGCCATAATTCATCAGGTCCTTGCAAGTTAATTTTCTCCTCATCTTCTCTATCTGATAATTCAACCCATTTTCCAGGTTCTAATACTCTCATTGGTTCTAACATCATCACTCTCCTATCTGCTACATTCATAGGTATTGATTCTCCTACTCCTGTGCCTAATTCTTCGCCCGAAGCAATCCTTCTTGCAGGCAGTGCTGTTGACATCCCAGGTATGGTTTGGTCTCCTTCTTTCTTACCCTGGGATTCAAGAATCATTTTCCTCTCAGGGACAGCAATTCCAACTTGTAACCTTCCTCTAATAATTTCGAGGTTCTTTGGAGTTTTATTAATAGAAATCTCAATCTGATTTTCTCCTCTATCAATTTCAATATCTGGAGAATCTATTGGATTTTTGATTAGATTATTTTGCCTCTTTATATCCCTCATATTTGCAATCATTCTAAAAATCATTGGAGAGATAAATATCGGGAAGGCTACGAATAAAAATAATGGATAATCTAATTCTCCTATTCTAATTGAATAATTTAATGTATCCAATAATGGACTAATAATATTGATACCGCTTAATGCTGGTGTCACGGCTCTCATAAATAATGTTGAAATTAATATGATTACAGCAGGAACAATCATTTTCCTCGCTTTATAGTGCATTGGATCTGGATCTATATACCAACCATTCCTTGTTCGCATTAAGAAGGGAAAAGTTTCTTGAGAGACTTGTCCTTGTATAAGTTTGAGTTTTTTATCCCCCTCATTTACTTTTCTCCATTCAACAAACCATTCTTCTTCATCTCCAATTTTAAACGCTGGAGGTGGTTTATTCTCTGATTCTAGAATAACTTCAATCACGGGTATCTCATTGGGGATCATATCAGAATGTTCGAAAGGAGGATAACGTATCCTTTGTACTGATTTTTCCATCTGATTAACTCCATAAAACGGCTTTAATAGCTCTTCCTGCAAGTTTCCTGAATTCTGGTATTTCTTTCAACATTTTAGTCCCTAATGGGATTGGATTTTCAATTTCCCCAACTTCATTAATCATCTCAATAACATCTGGTTTGGCCCAAACTTTGAATATTTCTTCAAGATCATTGTCATTAGAATGGGTAAGAAAAGCATCTCTTAATGCCCTTGCTCTAGACTGTGATTTCCTCATTTTATCAATACTTTTTTCCATTTTTGATAAATTTATAGCATCTAATTTGTTATCTCTGATTAAATTAGCAAAATCATCGACTATTAGATCGATGTGAGCGAATCCCGGACCTATTCCGCCACCTGTGGTTGGTTTACAGATTCCTGCAGCATCTCCAAAAAGTGCTACTCTTGTTGATGTAGTATTTTTCAAAATTCCACTCGGTACAGAACCAACGAATCTTCCAACTTCTTTACAATCTTTGAATTTATGTGCCCATCTACTATTTCGCATCAATTCATTAAGCAAATCTTCACAAGATTTTTCGCCAATATATTTTGTTTGACTCCAAACACCTACCCTAGCTGTCTCTCCCGAAGGAATCACCCAAGCGAAAAAGCCAGGTGAAATATCTGATCCAGTATACATATCAAGTTTCCCACTCTTCCCATTATATCCTGTCACTTCTATTTGCATTCCAATCATTGTTTCTTTTGGCCTTCCCATTTTCAAGGTTCTTCTAACCCAAGAATGTGCTCCGTCGGCGCCACAAATGACCTTTGTAGTTAGTTTCTTAATTCCATCAGGTGTTGAAATTTCTATTTCCACCCTATCTTCTTCAATCTTTAGATTAATTGGTTTACTAGATAACCAAATATCTGCACCAGATTTTATTGACTGGATTACTACTGATTCATCGAATAACTTCCTGCATACTGACCAAGTCCTAACTTTATCCTTTTGACCAATTTCTACTAATGTTCCTTCTGGACTGTATATTCTGGCTCCCCAAATAGGCGTTAAAACAGTATCTAGTAAGCCAACAGATGCCATGGCCTTGGGGTTCACTAGTCCTGCACATTGAAATGGTCTTCCAATCTCAGAATGTTCTTCCAGAATAAGAACACTGAGTTCCTCTTCAGCTAATTTTCGTGCGAGATATCCTCCAATCGGCCCCGCACCAACTATGATTGCATCATAGTCGAACTCATCCATAGTTTATTCAACAGGTATACCTTATTGATATCTTCTAAAATTAATCTCATTTCTTGCGAGATTTTTTATTTTTCTTCATTACGGTATCTATTATTTTACTAGCATCTTTTTTAGTTAATTCTTCTATAGATACTATATTTGCAATTGAAAGGATATCACTTAACGGAACTTCTTCCCTTGTTGCAATCTTATTGATTAATTTAACTTGAGATTCTGTTGCGGGTAATGATTGACTTTCAGTTATTAATTGATCAATGACTCTACTTGCTGTACCATCCTTTCCGCCTGTGAGATTATTTATATCATCAATATCAACTATCTTACAGATATCTTCCAATTTGTAACCTAATTGATCAGATAATTTAATGATTAGATTGATTTGTTTATCACTGGCAGGGAAATCCCCTCCCTCTTTGATGATTAAATCCAATGTTTCTCTCATTTCATCTCCAGTCAACTCGTGAGGTTTTTTCCCATTAAGATAATCTGTAATTTCATTATCACTCATATTCTTGATTAGATTATTTAATAATTCAATTTGTCTTTTTGATGGTATACTTCTTTTCTTCGTTTTTGCGGATTCATTCATCTTTCCAAAATCTTCTACAAAGTCATGCCAAATCTTAGGAGCTGATTGAGTATTATCTTCTATTGTATCTAGATTCGATTCCATTTTCGCTGTAAATTCACTATTAAATAATCCTTGATTTCCTTCTTCACTGTAGAAAGGTACAACTTCTAACCACATAGTTTTACCAGCATCTGTAGGAATTAGTGAACCACTACTATTTTCTACATATTTTCTTTTATTCAATGTTTGAATAGTAGATACATAAGTAGATGGCCTGCCTATTCCCACTTTTTTCATTTGTTGAACAATGGAACTTTCAGAATATCTTCTAGGAGGTTTAGTTTCATCACTAACGAGTTGCGGACTTTCAGAATTATTAGTTATCTCCCATATTGCTCCATTCTTTAATTCAGAAGAAGGTGGCTCTTCGATAACATTTTTTTGGTAATCGTTGTAAACAATCTCCCAACCTGGATGCGTTCTCCAAGTCGCAGTGCCAGTGATTTTCTTTTCGAGGTCATTGGTCTTAGCCTCAATTTTTCTAGTTTCTCTAATTGAATTGGACATTTGACTACCTGCAAATCGAGCCCATATTAATTTGTATAATGTTCTCAAGTCATCATTAACATCTTCTGAAAGTTGTCTAATCTCAGGTCTAGTTGGTCTAATGGCCTCGTGCGCATCTTGGACATTGCTGCTACCTTTTTTTGCATCAGGTCCAAGTACTCCTTCTCCGAGAAATTTATCTCCATATTTATCTTTGATTAATTTCTTTATACTATCTCTTGCATCTTTATTTGTTCTAGTAGAATCTGTCCTAATATATGTTACATGACCTGAGTTGTATAATTCTCCTGCAATTGAGCTTGTTTTAGATACTGACCAACCTAAAGTCGAACTCGCAGCTTGTAACATCGTGTCAGTTGTGAAAGGAGGTTTAGGGCTTCTATTGTTCTTTCCTTCTTTAACAGATACAATTTCAATTTTCATATTTTCATTTAATATTTTGATCGAATCGTTAGCTAATTTTTCGTCAAAGGTCCTGTCTGGAAAGTGTTTCCCATCATCATCAACCCATGCATTAGGGTCATTCTTTTCATGAAATCTTATCTTGAAATTGACATTATCTGAGTTGAAATTAACACTATGATAATTGATTGGGACATGTTTTTCACGCAACAATTCTCTATCTACAATGAATCCTAGGGTTGGTGTTTGAACCCTCCCCATAGAGGCTAACTTCCACGATCTAGAGAATCTAGAACATTCAAAACCCACTAGTCTATCCATGAATCTTCTTACTTTAGCTGAATTAACTAAAGCAGTATCTATATCTCTTGCTTGATTAATTGCATCATTAACAGATTTTTCTGTTATCTCATTAAATGTAACTCTTTTTTGTGAATCAAAATCTGAAAAAATGATGCTCAGCCTCCATGCAATAAATTCACCTTCTCTATCGGGGTCAGTCGCAATATAAATTTCATTAACGTTTGATTTTTTAGCTTTTTTAATCATTTCTTTAATTTTCTTTTCAGCACCAGAAGTCCATCCCCAAGGAGGATCTGGGAGTTTATCTTTTTCCGATTTCCACATAGATTTAGAAGAACCTTTACTCCCTTTTGAAGGTAAATCTTGCACATGCCCGCCGCAGGCTTGAACAATCCAACCCTTCCCTAAATATTTCTTGACAGTCTTTGCCTTAGCACCCGACTCAAGAATCATTAGTTTCATATTCCTCAACCATCACTTAGTCAATTACCTAGCATCGACCGTTATTCTCTGCCGCACAATACAACCTGTATAAAGTTGAGTCTGAACAGTTTGATTACAAGGCGCGCGCGCACGTGAGGCGCGCGAGACCGATTACTTTTCTCGCATCCTCGAAACAGCTTCATCCCATGGTTCAGAGGCTGCTGGACCTGCACAACCGATACAACCAGGATATCCTGCTCTACCCAGTTCTACAATCTGCTTTTGGAGCAGTTTCCATTTTTCAGAACCCCCTTTTATCCAGACAGTTTCTAAAGACTGGGGAGGCTTCTGAGAAATAATTCCATTTTGAGAGTTCATATTTAGGAAGTAAATATCTGCCGAATCAGTAACTTCTGACTCTATTCCAAAAATAATTTTCGGAGCATTATCGGATAATTCTTTGGCTAGAGAATCAATTTCTTGTTCTAATCCACCATCATGTATGATTTTCACACCACTCGATCTTAGTATTCTTCTTGCTAATTCAGAGATGGCCGCACCCCCGTCAGAACCCTCCATGCCTCTCGGAAGGTGCGTAACGCTTGAAGAGTGTCGGTTCACCGGCTTTATCGTGGGAATGCCGTATCGAATGTTTGGTAGGCCTTTATTGGGCCTAATAGACTCCGAAAAAGCTCATGGGCTAGGTCTTTCATCATTAGAGAGGTTAGAGAGAAGTTCGTTGGGTAGGAATCTCCTAAAAAGTTTATACCAATCACCAGAATTACCTACAAACGTCTTCGGAATGTCATTTAATCATCCATTAGGTATCGCAGCAGGATTTGATAAAAAGGCTCAAGCATTATCTGCATGGCCTTCAATAGGGTTTTCTTGGATGGAATATGGTGGAATTACTAGGTTCCCTCAAGATGGTAATCCCAAACCAAGAATGTTCAGAGCAAATAAAGAAAATGCTTTGATTAACAGGATGGGTTTCAATAATCCTGGGGCTTTAGCAGTAAGGGATAATCTAATTGATAGGAAATCAACTGGGTTATGGCCCGACAATCCTGTAGCTGCCAATATTGGGCGTTCAAAGAAGGTCTCTAATGATGAAGCACCTGGTGATTATTCTTCCACACTTGACATCCTCTGGGATTATTCGGATCTTTTTGTATTGAATGTATCTTCACCTAATACTCCTGGATTGAGAGAATTACAAGAATCCGATCATTTGGCAAATGTATTGGATTCATGTAATGTAATTAGAGATAGAAAAGGAATTCATAAGCCATTACTATTGAAGTTCTCACCTGATATGAGTGATGAAGATTTAATTATTTCAGCTGAAGTTGCTATCAAATCTAAAATTGATGGATTTGTAGCAACAAACACTACAATTTCTAGATACGTGCCTCAAAATTCTCAATCTAGATCTGCTTTTGCGGAATCAGGTGGTCTTTCAGGACGTCCCTTAAGGCAACGTTCATTGGAAGTGGTCAATTTACTATATGGTAATACTGATTCTAAAGTACCAATTGTTGGAGTTGGTGGAATTGATTCTGTTGAATCCGCTTGGGATATGATAATCTCCGGAGCATCGTTAATTCAATTGTATTCGGCATTGGTTTTCCATGGCCCTTCTATCGTTTCAAAAATTATCAAAGGTCTAAAATTAAAAGTCAAGGAAAATAATTTTTCTAATATCAGCGAGGCCGTTGGTTCAAAACACACCTAAGAACACAAACCTCATGAGTGATTTTCTACTGGGATGTATATGGCAACAACTAGAGCAAGGAGACTTGTTGTAGTAGGTTTAGGATTGATTGGATTAGTCTCTCTGATGTTAATTAGCGTAGATCCTGAGGTTCAGTATACTGTGGATGAAGTAATGTCCTCTCCTGAAGATTTTACATCAGATGAGATACATCTTAGAGGCACTGTATTAGAAGGTTCAGTGGATGATGAATCAAAGATTTTCATTTTAGTTGGAACAAATGAAGAGGCTCAATTATTTGTCGATATTTCCTCGGTTGCTTTACCTGATGGTTTTGGTGAGGGTTACATGATTGCTGTGAAGGGGGACTTAATCAATATTGAAGGGAAATGGACAATTTCTGCTAACTCAATACAAACAGGTTGTCCTTCAAAATATACTGCAGAATGATTATTTTTCAGTATTAATTCATTAAATCATCTTGGGTTTCATTAAAATGGGACGCTAATTACGGATAGATGGGCTAGGGGGAGTGTTGACGTGCTCTATTATTCACAAATCGTCAATAATGGTGACCTGAAGTCTGAGGGCGGCGTAAACGAAGCATCGATGACCCATTGGGTGACAGCGACACTTCGCCTCCAAGAGATGCAGGTTGGCATAACGGATTTCCGGAGGGAAATTCGAAGTGTCTTATACCCGGGAACCAGGTCAGGCGCGGAAGCGAGCAGCCCGACCGGGGATGCTGGATGCCTTGGAATAGCGGAGTTGAGGAGCTCAATGAATATTCATCGTTGGTGACGAACGTCCACCGAAGACATGCCCACAACTTTCATTCGTGTGGTATTTTTCCTAATCCACCCATTTTACATATTATCTCAAAATGATTTTCTGAAACGGGTTGTACCGAAAGTCTTGATCCCTTCATCAGGAGCTTCATTCCTTCTAAAGCGGGGTTATCTCTCATTTCTTGCAGCGATACGGTTTTTTGTAAAGCCCTTATTGGTTGAATATCAACCATCATCCATCTTGGATTCTCAGGAGTTGCTTTTTCATCAAAATACTTCGATTTTGGGTCCTGAGCAGTGAAGTCAGGATATCCTTCTTTGCAAATCTTTGCCACTCCTGCTATATGGGGGGGTTTAAAATTCGAGTGATAAAAGAATACTAAATCTCCAATTTTCATATCATCTCTCATCATATTTCTTGCTTGATAATTTCTTACTCCATCCCAATGAGTTCTCTTATCTTCAACAAGTTTCTCCCATGGATAAACGTGAGGTTCACTCTTCATAAGCCAATAGTTCATACACTAATCCGATAGAAAGAGGTGAATGAAACTGTCGTCACCAAGCATCATCGGATTTACCTATAATTAAGGTCGCATCGATAGCATCTGCTTCATCTCTTTCTATTGCTCTTTTTAGGCCTGCAGTTTTCACCATTCTAGAAACTCCCCCTGTCAAATTAACATTTGCTTTTACCATAACTGCATAAATCGCAGGTAGTAGTATCAGTGCGGAAATTGCAGCAATAATAAGTAACACAATTATTACTGTTATGAACGGTTTGATCGCAGGTATATTGATTCCAAATGCACATGTCATTCCTGCTGCAGTAACAGTAGTTGCCTCAAATAAACTCATACCAGTACTTGCACAAGCTGATTTTATAGCTTCAAGATTCCCTCCAAGCTCTCTTACCCTATTGGCGATATGTATTGAGAAGTCAACACCTACACCGACAAGAATAGAACCAATCATTACTGTTACCAGTGATAATTGGACACCCCCTGCGTCCATGATCATCCATTGCATAGCAACAGTAAATCCTACAGGTATTGTTGTCAGTAATGAGTATAATATGTCACGGAAAACCAGTCCCAGTGTTATCACTGTGAATAATAAAGCAAAACCAAGTGAACTCCATTGTGAGCCTACAATCAAATTATTTACTTCTATAGTTACAGATGCAACTCCAATAAGTTCTGGAGTTCCTGTCGTCCCTCCTAAACCTGAATTTGCAGCATGTTTGTTAACTAAATTAGTAGCAGTTTCAGTCCCTACAACATCCATAAATGGCATATCAATATAGATTAAACTACTACTGTAATCTGATGAGATAAATAACTCCCTCATTTCTAAAGTCAAGCTATTATAGAATACGTATATTAAGAAATTTTGAGCTTGTTGCCCCCCTAATTCCTGTGCATCTAATGTATCCAAGGTTCTCCAAAACGATGCATTGCCTGACTGCTCATTATCAAATATTAATGTTGCAACATCTTGAATTGGATCAGGAATCCAATCTTGATTATTAATTTCATCTGCAACAGGTGAACCAGATACATTTACTGAAACAGCAATTGCTTTCATCAGGAATACAATTGAAACGGCTGTAACTTGATCAACTTCCGCACATTGTCCTTCCAACTTCTCTATGGCTTCTAATCCACTAAAAGGATCGTTTGCAGTTAAATCTGTTATCTCTGCTGTAGCCCCAATGTCTTCAGATATTTTCAAGAAACCAGGTTGTCCGGATTCGAACTCATCACTGTAGGTTTTCATTTTCTGTACCGCATCAACATCTTGGGGTGCCATTTCTAATAAATCAAGATTAGATTCAACATTGTCCCGAGAAATACCTGCAGAGAAAACCATTGCAATTATGAATAGTATAAGAGTAACTCTCGTCCATTTGACCGGTACTGATACAATATTCACGAATAATTGAGGTGGAGGGTGAGAGGGCTTCTTTAGGTCTAATAGTATTGTCAAATTAGGCACCATTAACATGGTCATTACATATACAACAACAATTCCAAAGGCAAGTGACCATCCCACGGTTTGAATAGGTGCCATTGGAGTAAATGTTAGAGAAATAAATCCGATAATAGTAGTTACAGCAGATAAGAAAACTGCTCGTCCCGTTGAATTCAAAGCCTCCTCCATTTTTTCATTCGGAGTCCCTTTTGCTTCCGCATAACGATTTGTAATGTGAAGACCATATGAAACTCCAAGAGCAAGAACGATAGGACCTACAATAATCACAGTCATTGTTACTTCGTAATTTGACCATCCTATGATTCCCATTGTCAGGAAAACTGAACATAATGTGGGTAATCCAGATATTATCAGTACCTTAATGCCTTGAACAAGTCTAAATCTTCCTGTTTGTAACAAGTCGCAATGGAATAAGAATAGTGTTATGGCTACTAGAAGAACACCTACTGGGAATACATCCCAGAACAAACTAAATGATTCTTCTGTAACTGCATTAGTAATTGGAGCAGGGCCTGTAAGGGCCATTTCTAGGCCCCAATAATCCCAATCGGATTGATCTTGGTCATTTGGATTAAGGTTGCTGTTGACATTGCTTAATTTGTCAATCTCATTCTGTGTTTTCTCAATCATCTCTGCAACATCAGCATCGCTTGAAATGCCCATTATTATTACAGCTCTATTCCATCTCGAGATACAAGATTGATTCTCATCACAATCTAGAGTTTGGTCAGCATCTTCTCTACCTACATCTCTGACAAGTTTATCCAAAGCATTTTTGGGCATTTCGCCCAGAATTTGGTCAACTCTCTGTTGTTCATCAGGTATTGCATAATTCCCTAGGATATCTTTTTGGTCATCTATAGTTTCATTAATTTGTTCTGAAAATTGTTCCTGCCCAGTAGATGCAGCAATTCCTGACGCGAATGCTTTAGCAACTCTAACAGCACTGGAATTAACTTCCTTAATTACAGCAGAAATTGATAGTACATATTCGATTTGATCAAATTCTCCACCATCATTTCTATTTGTATTCATTGCACTTTCCATAGCGTCAATTTGTTTTAAAATTGGAACAAGTGTCACATTATAGTCTGGAGATTCAACATAAATTATCATTACATTTGTAGTCCAATCTTCCTCTACTTCTTCAATTAAGAGAGAAACTTGAGAACCATCTGGTAAGTAAACTTCCAAATCACCATTCACGTTCATTGAAGATTCTTCATTACAAAAACCCGGATTGAAATCTTTCCTACAATCTAAAGCTCCTGAGTGCATTGTGAAATAACCTGTGAAAATCAAGCAAAATACAATAATGACTACTGGAAATTTAACCAATGCTTGTGTCGCAGATAATCCTGAAAAAGCTCTTCTTAATTTATTCGGTGACTGAATTACAGCATCTCTCACACTATTTGAATCAAAATTCTTCATTCGTTCTTTGTATGAAATTTTCTCTGAAGAATCAGCACTATTATCACTTCCTTGAATGGTCATGGTGCTACCTCTCTGTATGTCCGTGGATAAGGAAGGGACTTCAACCCAACGCTTCTATATCCTTCAAAACTTCATTTAGATTATGTCTTTGTATTGGCAATAGTCAAGAATAAGTTACTACGGGGCCTTAGTGTAAGGTCTGGGCGATTGTCATGAGTAAACCAAAAATTACTGATAAAAGATGGTCTATTGATCTTGAAAAAAGAATCCAAGAAGAGCATTATGGTAATACATACAATGATAGGTATTCTTTCAATCCTAATTCTACTAAAGAAATTTTTGTTATTGACACCCCACCTCCATATCCAAGCGGTACTTGGCATATTGGAGCAGTCGCCCAATACAGTATGATAGATGTCATTGCTCGTAGTCAAAGGCTATTGGGTAAGGAAGTATATTTTCCTTGGGGGGTAGACCGTAATGGGATAAATATTGAATTCACTGTTGAGAAAAAAACTGGTAGAAAAATGAGAACCTTTGAGCGAGGTGAGTTTATTGATATCTGCAGAGATACAATTGAAGAATATACTCAAGCGATGAGGGAAACTGCTTGTAGAGTGGGGTTATCTTGTTCTTTTGAGAACGAATATTTGACAGATTCTCCAGAATATAGGGCAGTATCCCAATCAATCTTTGTTGATTTATTTAAGCAAGGCAATATTATTGAAGATCTTCGCCCTAATATCTATGATCCCGTTGAAGGTACCACAATTGCAGATGCCGAAGTCCAAAGAATTTCTAGGTCGACAAAACTTTGTGATGTGATTTGGGAAACAGAAGATGGAGACCAGGTCATCATTACAACTACGAGGCCAGAGTTAATTTGTGCATGTGGTATAGTCTTGGTACATCCAGAAGACAGCCGATATACACATTTGATTGGTAAAGAGATAAATTTACCTTTAGCAGTAAATGGACGTAGTAAGAAAGTAGTCATTGCATCTCACCATTCTGTAAAAATGGAATTTGGTTCTGGTGTATTGATGGTATGTTCCTTCGGTGATCAAAATGATGTTTCTGTATTCAGAGAGTTTGGTCTAGAACCATTTGTGGCTATTAACCTCGATGGGAAAATGACTGATATTTCAGGGCCTCTATCTGGTTTAGCAGTAATTGAGGCTAGGAAAAAAGCAATAGAAATTTTAGAACAAGAAAATAGATTATCTTCAATTAAAGACCATGAACAAGAGATTCCAGTTAGTGAAAGAGGAAATAATCCAGTAGAGATAATATTGCTCAAAGAATGGTACGTTAGACAAACACATACTTTAGAACGTATGAATGAGTTAGTTTCAGATATCAATTTCATTCCACCTAGGAATAAGCAATTCCTTGATGATTGGATGCAAAACATATCTATCGATTGGCCAATATCAAGAAGAAGATGGTATCATACTGAAGTTCCGATTTGGTATACTGATGATGAATCTAAAGTTGTAGTGCCTCCTTCTGGTGTTTATGTTCAGCCGTGGAGAGATTCACCTCCTAAGGGCTCTGAAGTATTAGATAGAGAGACCAAAGAAACTTTGGGGATATACGAAGAAATGAAAGAACAACTTGGAGTATTAACTGGAGAAGAAAAAGTATTTGATACCTGGATGGATTCTTCTAATTCCAATTTATTCGTATCAGGTTATGGTAAAAATCAAGAATTATTTAATCGGGCTTTCCCTACGGCTTTACGCCCTCAAGGTAAAGAAATTGTTAGAACTTGGTTATACTACACTTTGCTAAAAAGTACTTTGTTATTAGATAAGCCTGGTTTTGCAAATGTTTGGATTGACGGTCTCGGAATGGACCCATGGGGACGAAAGATGTCCAAATCTCTTGGAAATGGTATTGATGCAAATTCAGTTCTAGAATGTGGTTTTGGTGGGAGGACTGGCTCATGGAAAATAAAGGGGGCTGATGGCAAGCAAATCCAGCTGAAAGCTAACAAAATTGGTAGCGAATGTTTCCGTCTTTGGAAGGCATGTGATGCTCAAGTGGGGGATGATTTCCATATTAATCCCGAGGAAATCGAAGCTAAATATTTCGGGGTGTTAACAAAAATCTTCAATGTTGCTAGATTTGCTAGTCAGTTTGAAGTCCCATCCGATCTTTCATCAAAACCAGATAATTTAGAGATTGAAGATAAATGGATACTTTCCGAGTTCAGTCAGATGATGCATAAAGTTGAAGAATCCTGGGAGAAAATAGACATCTATAATGCTGCTCAATCAATAAAAAACTTCAGTACAGGAGTATTCCCTAGTCACTGGCTAGAGATGG
>CAXFIU010000001.1:0-133925 GCA_964003245.1 uncultured Candidatus Poseidoniales archaeon | reverse complement strand
ATGATCTAATAATTTGTGCACGAAGAGAAAAAGAGTTACAAGATTTAGCAGAAGAAATTACTCGTGAGCACACAGTTAATTGCAAAGTTATAGTTGCTGATTTGACAACCGAAGAAGGAGTTGACTTGTTAATCAAAGATTCAGGAGATGTAGATATTCTTGTCAATAATGCAGGTTTTGGAATACTTGGAGACCATTTAGACATGCAATTAGGACGGCAATTAGAAATGATTGAATTGAATATACATGCATTAACAAGATTATCTCATGTGTTTGGAAACTTAATGGTCAAAAAAGGTAAGGGCCGAATAATGAATGTAGCATCAATTGCGTCATATATTTCAGGTCCAAGTTTTGCAGTCTATTGTGCTACGAAAGCCTATGTTCTATCATACTCTAGAGCGTTGCATAAGGAATTGAAAAATAAAGGAGTGACTGTTACGGCATTGTGCCCAGGTTATGTCACGACTGGTTTTCAAGAAGTTGCAGGAATGGAACTCAGTAAAATGGAAAAATTGACCGCTGTACCTGTAAAAAAAGTTGCAGAAATTGCTGTGAAATCAATGCATAAAGGGAAAAGAGAAGTCATGCCAGGGATTGTGAATAAGCCATTACCATTAGTAACAAAAATTACTCCGATGTGGTTGCATCTAATTATTGTAAAATGGGTGCTGAAATAATTTATTTCTGACATTTTGGACAATAAAAGGTTGAGCGCCCTGATTGTACTATTCTCAGAATCTTACCCTTACAATTTTCTTTAATACATTCTTCGCCTTCACGATTAAATACTCTAAACTGTTGAGCAAAATAACCTAAATCTGATTCTCCAGAAACTCCTCTAAAGTCAGAAATTGTAGAACCCCCTACCATTATAGCTTCAGCAATTACTTGATTGGTATTCTCAAAGATTCGTTGTATTTTGGCATTCACCTTGTTACTCTTACCTGCAACTTCTGCCGCAGTCTTAATTGGAGAAACTTTACTGCGAAATAGGATCTCACTCACATATATATTTCCAAGACCTGAAACTACTCTCTGATCGAGTAAGGCACTCTTTATTGGAGAACGTTTGCCATGAAGATTTGATTTCAGTATTTGAACTGTAAAGTCATCTGTAAGAGGTTCTGGTCCTAAAGTGGCCAGCCACTTCTGTTCGGCCTCATTTGAGGTCTCAAAAACATCCATAAATCCAAATCTTCTATGATCAGTATATACTGCAGTTTTCATACCATCATCAAATTCGAAATATGCATGATCATGCTTACCTTTTCCTTCTGAACCGACCGTCCAAACTCCAGTCATACCCAAATGACTCATCCAAGTATATCCGTTAGATAAACGAAATAAAAGATACTTCGACCTTCTATCAATTCTCTCAATTTTGGCTCCGGTTAGTATTTCTTCGAAATTTTCAGGGAAGGGAAACCTAAGATTTGGTCGACGTAAATCAACGAAACTTACGATACTGCCTGAAAGATGAGGAACTAAACCTCTACGGACAGTTTCAACCTCAGGCATCTCAGGCATGAATGAACCATTGAAAGTGATTACATTATATTGTCTGTGTTGTAATTTCAATAAAAATTAGAGAATGATTGAAATAACATTTGGCATTAGAATGTCTATGAGTAATGACGAGGAAGTCCCTTGGTCGGATAATAACAATGAAGTCCCATGGGCAAATCCAACAAAAAATGCTGTTAGTTCGGTTCAAGTACAGGGGAATTCTATAGTAGGGCAATATACCGAGACTAATGCAGTTTTGGCTATGATTCTTGCAGCAGTATCTTATTTCATGTGCGGAATTTGTAGTGCTATTCCTGCAGTAATAATGGCTAATGGCGCATTACAGATAACCAGTAGCCAGCCAGGTCATCCAGACCAGGGTTTGGCAAAAGCCGCTCAGATTATGGGTTGGGTTATGATAATTCTAACAGTTTTGGGAATCTTAATTTGGGGCATATTAATTTTCGTAGTTGGCGGCGTTGGATTATTAGCTGGTTCCTAAACCATATCTAATTTCTTAACAACAAATATCCTATGCTGACTCTCAAAATGAGATATGTCAATGTTTTCTAGAAGTGTTAGATTCTCATTTAAATTAATCAATTTCTCTGCTTCTTTGAAACGTGAATCGTCACCACCCTCAATCCATCTTTCACTAGCGGCTTTAAGCGATAATAAGCCGATACCTTCGGGTTTCAAAAAAATCTCTGAGATTTTGAGGAACGTCTGTGTTTGTTCTGCAACACTAATATCTTGATGAATCCAATCAACCTTGTCTCTAAGATATGGTGAAATCACCATAGGATTTCTAGCATCTCCCAATACTGGAATCAATCCGGGTCTTAATTCAGATAATTTACTCAAATCTCTCATCATTCGAGGAGATATTTCGACAGATACAATCTGGCCATTGTGATGATTTCCTGAACCACAAACATGATCATGAATATGGCTAACGGTAGTTCCTGATGATGCACCGAGGTATAGACAAGTAGAGCCAGATTTTGGTATAAGCTCACTAGGATCTAATTTTGTTTTCAGTAAACAAGCAGCCACCTTAGATTTCTGCGGTTCCCACTGACGCCATTCAATCCTACTGTCCTTTTTTCTTCTTTCATCTCTAACTGAAACGCCCTTAACTGCATTTCTAGTCCATAAAGTACGACCTTCCTTACGAACCCCCCATGCAAGTTGGATAGGTTTTCTTCGGCCCATTTATTCACTTCCTCTTCGGAGGCTTAGGGAATTTATTCTTTATTGATTCTGCTTCTTTATGAATCTCTGAAACCTGTTCTTTTGTTAACTTCTGACCATTGAAATGGTCTATCCTGACTGCAATACTAGCTTTACCTGCCAAATATCTTGCAACTTTACCGCGTACCCAACGTGGACTACGACTTACTGCTGGCATAGAAAAGAGAATTGCTCCATGTTTAGGAGGAGGAGCTCCTTTCCTATGTGCAGACATAGCTGCATTAGCTCCTAACACCTGAAGGCTACCCGAAGGCATTCTGGCTAGGCGCTCACGACCACCTGCTAAAACAACTAATTTTGCAGCGCTTATAGGTCCCATTAAAGCAGATAAACTAGGCAAATAATCGTTAGCAAGAACTCTGATTGTTTCCTCTGAAGTTGTTATCTGATTTGCTAAATTAACTACTGATTGTGCTTGAGAATTTATAGTATTCCATTCATCTTTCGAAGGCTGATGTATTGGTTCAGAGACATTGAACTCTTTAGCCACCTCGTTTATTGATTCAGATTTAGAAACTATTTCTGGAATTTTCTTTCTTTGTTCATCTAAATCCAAATCAGATAAAAATAATCCAGTCCATTCAATACATCTTGCTTCTAAAGTTGTCCAAGAAGATCTCAACTCATTATTTGCAGAAACTAACATATCCATCCTTCTATCAATGTCTCCTGAAGATTCGGCAACCCCTCTTTTTGCTAACCTAGTAGAAGCTTCGATAAATTTCTGTATTTCTTCATCGGACAATTCTGGCCATTCAGAATCGGATAGAGCACCCAAAGAATCTATTGCTGACTCAGGGAATCGTTCCTTCAATGAACGCGCCTCAGGAGTAAGTCTCCCTGACTGTAAATCTGAAAGCCTATCTACAAGATTTTTTGTAGAAATACGGTTCCAATATAACTCATCTATTATTTGATTGTCAGCATCGACAACCCTGGCCAACCTCCAATCGTAGATGACGCGCACAAACCTCTCGGCGTCGACTTCATGCTTCAATCTCACGATTAGCAGCGAAGGCATGAAAACTGACATCTATTAGCCAACTCATGGATGGAAGGCTGGTTCTATTAGTTGGTCTAGGTGGTGCAATAGGATCAATCTTGAGATATTTGATAACTGAGATAATACCATCTAATCAAATGCCATATGGGACAATTACAGTAAACTTACTAGGTTCAATGCTATTGGGAATAATGTTTGGAGCAATTGCTGCTGATGCAATTATAAATCAAGATTATGTATTATTATTTGGAACTGGTCTATTAGGTGCATTTACAACAATGTCTGCATTTGCAATGGATACAGTAACTCTAACAGAAGACGAAATATCTACAACTTTTATCTACGTACTAATAACTATTGTTGGCAGTATAGGTTTAGCATGGTCAGGATATAAAATCGGATTTTCTTTATTCTCTTAATATTATATTATTTTAGAGTCAGAATATTAGTAACGTTCAATAAGATGATGATTTACCACTATTCGGTTGGTTACACAATCAACTGTTGGTGTGAGTCATGTTTTGTCCTGAATGCGGTACGTTAGGTTTTATGGAAGGTAATGGAAATATTAGGTGTACAAATTATACTTGTGGATATGAAGGACCTCTAGCAGGAAAAGATGGTAAAGGAGCAGAATTTACCGACCCAATGACTGGGGAAACTATTGACCTATCTAAAGCAGCAACTTCCAGTGAGACATCCTCTCTGAAACATCTGAATGAGGTTGTACCTGAAACAGTCGCTCAAGGAACTCTTTGGGTTGGAGATTATCTCTGCCCGAAATGTGATGCAGATAGGATATTTGTTGTATTAATGCAGACCAGATCTTCTGATGAACCAGAAACAAAAATCTGTACTTGTGAGAGTTGCGGACATAAGTTTAGAGAATATCAATAATATTCAAATTTTCTTGACTTTTTGTGATATAATACCTAATCGTTGAAACATAAGCATGAATAACCCGCAGTCAAGGGTAGGATAAGAAAGGGGTGGCATGATGTTGAGAGTCACAGCAAATACGCAATTAATGAAAGAAATAGTGGATCTACTTTCTGTGTTAACAGAAGAAGCAAAATTAGTATGGAAAGAGAATGGACTTCAGATAAATGTAGTTGATGGATCACATGTTGCTTTACTATCTGCAACTATAGGCGATGCATGCTTTGAGACATATGAAGTTGAACCAGTAGAAATTGGATTAGAACTAGCTAAATTGAGAGATTTATTGAGTCTAGCAGGCCCTTCGGATTTAGTTGAGTTAGATTATGATAAAGCAATTGGAGCCATAAATGTCAGAGTTGGGGCAGTGCACAGAATTCTAAGAGGCTTAGATACAGCAACAATGAATGAGCCAAAAATGCCACAGTTATCATTCGATAGTAGAGCAACTATAGACGCAGCAAAACTATCTAATGCATTAAGAGCAGCAAAATTTGTAGGGGAATTAGTAGACCTAAGTTTAGACTCTAATCAGATGAGTGTTTCAGTAACTGTTGAGGCTGGCGAGTCAGTTAATGTAAGATTTGATGCAGGAGAATTAAGTGAATTAGTTGCTCCAAATCCAACGCAATCGACATATTCTCTGCAATTCTTAGACCCTCTAACAAGGAAATTAGCAAGTGGATTAACTGATTCTGTCACATTAGAATTCCAAGATAAATATCCACTTAGACTAACATGGAATAGTAATGATGGAGGAGCTAGTTGGGTGTATTTCCTAGCTCCTAGAGTCACAAATGACCCATGATTACCCATCGATGTTATTGAAAGTGTAGACTCTTACGGTAAGCCGTGAGTGAACCTTCAGTTACGGTCATTATTCCTAGCGTTAGGAATCATGAGGAATTAGACATTGTACTAAAAGGTCTGAAAAAACAGACATATGGAGGACAAATTGAAACAGTAGTTGTTGGCCCAACAAATGATCCTGGAAAAGATGTCTGTCTAGAGAATAATATTCGATTCATTGATGACGAAGGTTCGAGAACTAGAGCAGATGCATGTAACATAGCAATCAAATCTACAAGTTCGGAACTTATACTATTCACAGATGATGATGTTATTGTCCCAAAAGATTGGGTTAAGAAATTAGTTTCATGGTTTGAAAACGAAGAAGTGAGTGGGGTAGGGGGCCCTAATTTTGCCCCAGTTGATGAATCAACAATGTGGCAACAAGTAATTGATGTTGCATTCTGTAGTACAATATTTACTGCCGGAACTAATTACGGTAAAGTAGGTAAGAAAGACCTAGATGAAGTCAACCAACTTCCTGGAGTTAATTGCGCATACAGGCGCTCAGTTCTAGAAGAAGTGGGGGGTTTTGATGAAGGTGCCATTGGAGCAGAAGATGTAATGCTTGATCACAGAATAAGGCTAACTGGGAAGAAATTGTGGACAGATAGAACTGCTATAATGTGGCACCGAAGAAGAGATCTATCAAGAGTTAAGAAACAAATTAGGAATTATGGGCTAGTGAGAACTTTGGCTAGTCACCAATACCCTGAACTAAGAGCACCTACGCATACAGCAGTTGCATTTTTTCCTCCAATAGTTATAGCAGCATTTGGATTCTTTTTCTGGGGTCTAATAAATGGAGGAATAGCATGGCCTGATTTTTGGGACATCCGATTCTCGACAGTACCTATGGGGCTACCGAGGTTAGGTGTTCATACACTACCAACACTTATTCTATTGTATAATCTATTAGCATGGTATGGATCTTGGAAGGGAAACTCCCCAAGTAAAACAAAGAAAACTATCTTTTTGTCCTCAATAGCAACTTACACATTACATTGGAACTATGGGATGGGAGTATTAACCGGTTGGATTAGAATCTTAAGAGGGAAATCAGGACTTCAGATAGATGATAGATCACGTTAAATTATTTTCATCTTACCACAATTATTTCCAACCCTCCAAGAGTTAGTCTTTGGTCTCCAGAATACAACAGTAAATACTCCGATAAATAATCCGCCGAATACTAAATTCAGCCAGCCTTCTGAAATATACCCTGAGCTTGCATTAAAATATGCCCAAATAAATGATGGAATGATACCAATTACTAATGAAATTAGCAACTCCTCAAATAATAACTTAGATTTATCAGATGAAGAAGGTAACTTTGGAGCTGAAGAATCATCATGATTTATCTTTGGCCTTTTGACCAAGCGTAAATATTCACATCCCTCACCTTTACGAATTGAATTGATTGAAGGTTTTCCTGAACTCCAAGACCGTGAAACTTTCATTAGCCAATTATCTTCTATAAATGGCCTTCCATCACAATATTTTGACCAATAAGAACCACGAATTCTATCTGATAATTCTTCAACTTCATTTTCTCCAGAAATTAGTTTCTTTTCCATTGCGAGAGCCCATTCGGATTCTGAGGCAACATAACAACCTTCATCTTGTAAAGCTACATTTGCAATTTCATAATTAACCGGTAAAAAAGATATTTCAAAATTATAATCAATTTTAACTTCGTGCCTAGGCCCGATTCCTCCAAAAAGAACTGAGCGATTATCGGAACCAATGAATACTTTACCTGGTTCCACATCTATCCATTGAATTTCCAATCTCACCCCACCTAGGATTCAATTTCTCCAGTTTGTATTGACCACTGAGAAGCATATACACTTTCGTTTTCCAGTAATTCACCATGCTTTCCTCTTTCTACAATTGAGCCATCAACCATTGATATTATTTCATCGGCATTTCTAATAGTAGCAAGTCTATGAGCTACTGCTATGGTAATTCTATTCTTCTTACCGTTGGAACCTTCAAAAAGTGACTGTTGTATTCTCTTTTCTGTTTCAGCATCTAATGCCGCACTGGCTTCATCTAAAATTAGAAGATCAGGGTCATTCAATAGAGCCCTTGCTAGACTAATTCTTGCCCTCTGGCCACCCGATAACATTACTCCTCTATCGCCAACCATTGATTCTAATCCATTTGGTAATTGAGAAATAAATTCTGATGCTCCTGCCATATCTAGTGCACTGAATATCTCTTCATCTGTAGATTCTCTCGCATAGGAAACATTTTCTTTAATGGTCCCGTAAAAAAGAAATGGGTCCTGAGATACAAAACCGATCTTAGATCTGACTGATTTTATAGAAAAATTATTGATATCTGTGCCATTAATGAGAACTTGTCCGTGTTGTGGTTGATAGAATTTCTCTATTAACTTCAATATTGTACTCTTACCAGCTCCAGTATGTCCCATAACTCCTAAAAATTCTCCTGAAGAAATCTCCAGATTGATGTTGTTGAGGACATTAGACTCGGAAGAGGGATAAGAAAAAGATACATCTTTGAATGATAGACTGGTAATTGGTTCTTCAAGAGGTAATGCGTCCACCTTATCATAAATTGAAGGTTCAAGATCTATGACTGCAAAAACTCGACGTGAAGCAGCCTCCCCTTTCTGTAATTGATTCAGTAACATTCCTAAAATCCATAATGGCATAGTCATTCTAGTAGATATCAGTAAGAATGTAACAAACTGACCTACACTTATTTGCCCGGAGTTCATTAACCAACCCCCGGCTGAAACTAAGAGACCGAATGAGATTCCAGCTACTATATGGAATCCAGGAATAAAGCGATTTCTGATAAAGGCTGCTTGTATAGCTTGATCTCTATAATTGCCACTCTGTCTCTCAATTCTAATTCTCTCGAAATCGCTGGCATTATATGCTTGAACTACTGTTATTCCGGATAATACATTTTCCAATATTGCTACTATTCCGCCAGTACTTTCTCTTTGTTGACGGTACTTTCTTTGTACTCTAGTGGAAAACCAGATAACCATAGGAACAATCATGAATAATGGTCCGAAGAGAATCATACAAAGTGTAGGTGACATCCAGAAAAGAATACAAAAGGCAGCACTAAGAGTTGTGACTATCCTAATTATACTAGTAGTAGAATCTGAAATTATATCCTCTAATTGTGCGACGTCTGCCGATAAAACAGACATCAAGTTACCAGTCTGCCTAGTTTCAAAGTATGATGCCTCCATCTCCATCAAAGATTTTGTAGCATCCATTCGGATATCATGCTGAGCCTTGTAAGCTATTGATTGCCAAAGTTGATTACTTAATCCTTGAGTTATTGCAAGACAGATGAATGATAAGAAAATAAGTAAACCAAAGCCAATCTCAGTGGAATCAATTGGCCCTAAATTTGGTATTATATCAAGTGTAACAAAACTCTCAACTCTTGAGTCGGTAAATTGAGACTTCTCAGGATTATAATAATCAGCAGCCATTCCTATAGCAATCAAGGGAACAAGATCAAATATTCTGGCGCCAATATTCGCTAGTAGGCCGCCTATCGCTCTTTCCCAATATCTTGTTACATAAGGTAAAATTCTCCATATCTGCCTACCAACTATTTGTCTATCTTCTCCAAGGTCTGACGCATCTTTACTTATCGACGATACTATGATGCCCTCGGCTAAGTCTGGAGAACTGGCCTTCGACATGTTCATCCGGAGGACAAGTAGTGTTTGAATGCTTCACTTTAGTGCTTTGATATGGTGCGCCCGCCGGGATTTGAACCCGGGACATGAGGTTGGAAACCTCAGGTGATAACCCCTTCACTACAGGCGCGTAATCTATCGGAGGATATGCCCTTTCTAAACTAGTTCGGTTACATCCGTTCAAATGTTATCACCATATCCGAGGTTTATGCTTGTGCGTCAGAGAGTTGGAATTCTGTTGATGATACTATTTCTACCCATTAATGGCCCTTTACTAAGAATTGGCATTCAAGAAATAACGGAAAAACCAGTTCCGATCGGAGAATTTTATTTCTTTGCTCTATGTATAGTGTTATTTTTACTGGGCGGAATAATGACTTTTACTCCTAAATTAAAATCTCCTTTTCAGGAATAGAGGATTTGTGGCCAATTAAAATGAATATTTTCCATAATTTCATTAATTTGTTCTACTGAATAACCTGATTCAGTTAATTTTTCCGTCAACTGATGAGTTCTTTTGGGTATTGTTTTCGGCCCGAGCACCGCACCGGGACGATTTTTATCATCTAGAAAATCAGTTTCCATTCCCCAATAAGAGTTACAATGTGGTAAGCTTTCTACGATTTTTGAAATGCTATCTTTACCAACACTTACCGTTACACTCAAACCATGAGTGAAATCAGTACGGATATTTGGTGGAGCGTAATGTCTTATTGCAAGATGCCTAGGTAAACCCGCCTTATCACATAATTTTGCTAAATCTGAATATGTTTTCTCACCATCATCTTCCACATGAAGTTGTATACTAATTTCTTCCTCCGCTGCTAATTTCATAATTTCCAATAATAAATCATTGGCTGCATCCCAGATTTTTGAATCTACAGGATAATGTGGGCGTCCCACTTCTCCGAGACAAACCGCATCACCTAATGAAATATATTGTATTGCGAGTTTTACTGCTTGAAGATGTAAAGATGTAGATTCGTGTAAACCGATTTTATGGATTTGTTTTTCCCAAGATACAGGATGAGGGCCGAGAATTACTGAAACTTTAATTCCAAACTTTTCTCTAATCTCTCTTGCCATCTCAATAGTATCATCATATGCCGATTTATAATCAGAAATTGACAAAGGTAAATCTGAAAAATCCGGTTTATGAACTAAATTAATAGCAGTTCCTCCAGAATTTATGAACTCAGAAACTGCATCTAGAAATCTATTATTACGATCTAAATGCATATGTTGGTCTAATATTGGCCCTTCCCATCGGCCGTGATTAAGCATACTCTCACGCCAATGCGCCCTCATCATCTAACAAAGATGACCAATGTCTAATTGCCATCTCAGCAATTCTTTTAGATGTCTGTTTCAAGACAATACCATGGCCATTGTTAAATAATAAAATACTACATTTATGCCTATCTGCTTCTATTCTTAAGGCACCTATTCTGGAATCTAGATTTATCTCAGAAAAACGATCTGCGGCTAACTCCATTAATACGGCTCTTCCTATGGAAAAGCGAATTATCATTTCACCGGACTCTACTAAAAGCCATTCATCAGACATACCAAGTGTTAGTAATAATTCTTGTACAGCCAAACGTGCTACTTCAGTTCTTGAAATACCATGAACCAATACTGAACCTTCTGGTTCAATTACAAGTGTTGCATGAGGATTCTCATGAATAATTACAACAAATTCTCCGGACTTAACTCCTCTACCCAAACTAACTGCCTCTTCATGATTTATTGGCTCGGAAGGAGTGAAGCGAAAGGTCTGTGTTTCAACGTCAAGATTAATTTTGGTTTCATCCATAATCATTCCTCCGGAGTTATCTCCTCAACATTCGTACATGAAGTAATCGCTTTTCTTATTGAAGGTAACCATGCCTGATGAATAGGTACCATCAAAGTTAATTCTTCTGAAACTGAATTGCTCATATTATTTCTGAGATTTGCTAGCGCCCCCCTAATCCTTGAAACAAACCTTTCATCCCTAAGATTTTGTAATTCTTCAGAAATACCTCGCTGTTCTTCTATCCACCAAGTCAAACAAGATGCAGAGGCGGCCCCCATATCTGCATTGACTAACTTAGAACTTTTTACTGATTTAATTGCATTCTTTCTTATCTTTTTCCATCTCCTACCAGTTGTCAATGTTAGGATTAGATTAGAGTAAGTAACTTGTTGATCAGCACTTTTTATTTGCCAATCAACCCATTTCTCATCTTCAAGGTCAGGTTCAATTGCATAAATTGGAAGACCTCCTCTTGAGTTTCTAGCATGTAAAAGTAAACGCAATTGTTCAGGATCAGGGATTACTGGGCCATCTAAATCCAGTTCATTTAAGTCAGTCATCAAACGTCCTAAAACAGTACCTGAAGCAATAGCTGAGTCTCTATGGACACCTGGACTTTCTTTCTCTTGTTTGTCTTCCATTATCCAAGAATTAAGATCGATTGATGAGGTCATAAAAGCTACACCATGAAAATTAGAATGTGAACGTAACTTGACTGGCATACGGATACAAGGAATATGGGGCCAGAAAATGATTTTTCCCCCATCTGAGTCATTAAAATGAAACTCATCCCATACTAAGGCTGGCATGTCCATGCCTATCCGAAACGGTATCTAGGATTGAATACAACGGTCAGAAAATGTCCCTAAATTGATAAAATAATATGATGGGTTCAAGTTTGATGAGGATTTGAGAGGGACGATAGACATGAACGAGGCCTATTCGACAGACCCAGTAATTCAACTAAATGAGGTGTTTCCAGGAGACACAAATGCACTAGACACATTATTCGGTGGAAGATTAATGTCAATTATGGATACAGCAGCAGGAATGGCAGCATCTAAATTTGCTCATAGGAACTTTGTTACTATCTCTGTTGATGCATTAAAATTTAGAAGACCTGCATATCAGGGAGATGTAATTAGAACTACCGCAAGAGTTGTTTGGACGTCCCCGAGAACTGCAGGGATACACGTAATCTCATGCAGATTGTCAAGATCAGAATGGATAGGTGAAGAGATATGTTCGGGATTCTTCTTTATGGTTGCAATCGATAGGGATATGAAAGCGATTAATATACCTCAATTTGAGCCAAAAACAGAAGAAGAAAAAGAATTGTGGAAATCTGCACAAAAAGCTAGAGATGCAATGAGTTAATCAATTTACTAATTCAATCCACCGTTCCTTTCAACAAGGGATGACTCTTCGGATAATTATGCCTGTACTCAATGTTGCCTTTGTTGGTTCAGAATCATTAGCAAAAAAAATTGCTAAAAAAGGAGATGTTAGAGACATTGAATCTTATGTGTATAAAGAGGAAAGAAATGGAGAAATAGGAATTATTTCATTACTTAGACCTCTGAAACATCCAGAAAAAATAAGACCACTACTTTCGGTATTAAATGTGGCTAAAGTAGGAATAATCGAGATATCAAAGGTTGATTCTGCATTAGGGGAGATATGTGTATCATTTGGATGTGCTAAAATAGAGAAAGGATTAGTAATTATTAATTCCCAAGCTGGAGATTGGGTTGACCCCGATCAAGTAAGAATTATTCTAGAACAGTCTGGATTGAAGAACTGGGAATTATTAGAGAGTTTACCAGATGAACACAGCATTCGTGAAAAATTATTTTCTTTAATGGATAATCTTGAGCGAGAAGATTCTTCATTAATTCTACCTGTTGACCAATTTTTTAATGTAAAAGGAGTGGGGTTAGTAGCAATAGGTTACGTACAATCTGGCTCTGTTTCAAAACATGATACAATCCAAGTATTGCCTGCAGATGAAAATGGAATCGTACGAAGTTTACAAGTTATGGATGATGATGTAGAAACTGCTGTTTCAGGAGATAGGGTTGGCTTGGCAATAAGGAATCTGAGAGAGGAGGCTCTTCATAGAGGTTGCATGGTCGTGCATACTGATTCGAATGTATTGAATAGAAATTTATCATCAACATTTAGTATTATTAAAGCACCATTTCAGAAAAGAATTTTACAAATCGGTGATGTTATACATGCCGCAGTAGATATGCAATTTATTGTAGGTAGGATAAAAAATATTGAAGGACCAAATTTGACTGTTGATTGGGAGGTGCCATTATGGACAAGAAAAGAATACAGCCCTCCAATAATTATTACCCAATTAGATGCTGGCCCCATGAGGATAATTGGAACTACAGTTTTGTAATAAAACGGCATGTGAAAAAACCCTCAATAATTAACATGAATTTATACTCAACAAACCGAGTTATTATATCGTTAATGAGTAACTCGCGGGCTGGATGCACACGTTCGGGCGTAATGCCCGACCGGATGAGGGAGAGTCGGCAACGTTCGGCAACCTCTCTTTGGTTGGGGTAAGGGGCAAGTTCAGGATAGAAATAACCCAGCGTCAGCTAGTGCTTTCTAATGATGTAAGGAAAGGGATTAAATTAGATTTAGCATCTATTTCAAGAACAAGATCAATCGATATCCCCACAATCCCTGGAGGAATAATAATTTGGGGGTCTGCGGCATGCTATCTTGGTGCTACAATACTAATTCCACCATTGGGTTATGCAGTTTCTCTATTAGGGGGGCTCTCAGTATTATCTCACTTTATATTCAAAACACCAGCATTAGTAATTGAAACTAATATTGGCGATAGACATATCATCCAATCAAGATTAAATGATCAAGAAGTTTTGTTGAAAGTCCATATGATGATTGAAAAAGTTAGTAATGGTCAGTCAGTGAGAGACGCGAAGAATATTTTAGAAAGAGAGTTTAGACATGAAAATAAAGCAAATGTAATTCCTAAAGCCCTTTTGAATGCACCTTCTGTTAACGATTTAGTACCCGATGTAAATGCGGATTCACAATTAGGAGGAAGTTTTGCCAGTATACCTGAATCAAGATTCAAAAATAATTTCGAAGAAAATAATATTCAGTTATTTGATAATCATGATTCTTTAATTGAAGATGAATTTAGTACACCTATAATTCCAGATATTGGCTATAATGAAGTTACTCAGAAGCCCTCTGCTTATCAGCAAACTTGGGGTAGAAATGAACCCGAATGGTATAATGAAAAGAAACCAGGGAGTCTTTTAGAGCCATCACTAGAAGATACCACAGAAACAATGGAAACAGATATTTTCGGATTTGGATTTGAAGCAGGGGGTATTTTCGATTCTGAACCTGCCAAATCATCATTTAATGAACCTGTAAACTACTCATCTCCAGAGAAAACTATCGCACCTGAACAATATATTTCAAATCATCATCAAGATAATGAAAATATAAATTCAATTTTTGGTTCGGAATATTCTACTGAAGAAACGAGTGAAAAAAGAAGTATGTCGAGTGCTGAAATGATTAGAGTTGCCAATGGACTGAATCGTAGCCCTATGAATAATTATTCAATATCGTTACCAGCACCTACTGATGAAGCAGTTAGAAATGAATGTAGACCTGGTTTAGTAAAAAGAGCGAAAGCACAACAGTCATTAAATAGAAAGGCAGAAATTATTGCATCTTTGCCTGCACCGACTGATTTAGGAGAATATCCAGGATTATCTAGAATTGCAAATTCATATGGAGATGGAAAAGTTTCTCTAAGAAAGCAGCCTATAAAGAAGAAGAATACATTGAGTTTGATTGAAAGATTACTAGTTCCAAGACATCGCAATTATGAGAGAAGAGAATTAGATTATTCATCAGAATATGGTGACCCTGATGGCATTGAAGCAAGTGAAGGCGCAAGATTCCAGTCAAAACAACATCTAAGAATTAGAAGTGACCAAGAACATCAAGCAGATATAAATAATAGACTTAGAAGAATAAATACTACTGAACCATCTTCAGCCAAAGATGCATTAGAAAAGGTGGTGAATAGAGTTTCCAGAGGAGAGGAACATAGCCCAACAGAATTGAATAGTGAACAACCAATGCTAAGATTTAATCAAATGCGTAGAACATCTAATAGTAATGATAAAGGGCATCTGAAAGGAATTAAAAGATTGAATTAAGTTAATCCAACTATTCTTCTATATCTATCTACTCGAGCATGATATTGGCCACGTTCTAGCTTTGAAATACTGGAGCAACCCAATCCTCCTAAGGTAAAGGAAGCAGTTACTGTAGCATGAACTAGAGCATTACGAATTACTTCAATATCATTCAATGCGCCTTCTCTGCCCGAAATATTTGCTAAGAATGCCCCAGCAAATGAGTCGCCACATCCTGTTGGATCTACTACATTGCTAATTGGATATGCTGGAAGAGAAATTAAACCAAATGGGAATTTACCAATTACTCCTCCACTTCCTCTTTTCACAATTACACATCTAGGACCCGGCCCTGCACTTTCTCCACCAAACAAAGCGGCTCCAGACTGGATTGAACTTATGGCTCGAGGAAGAATTTTATCTCCGGCAATAGCACAAACTTCTTCTTCATTTAATATAGCAATATCGACCTTACGAAGTGCCTCAGATAATTTGACCTTTTCAGAATTAATCCACAACATGAAACTATCTAAAGCAGTTATAATTGCACTAGGACATTGATCAAGAACAGATACTTGTGTTGCAGGATGGGTGTTTGCACAGAATAGTATCTCAGGTGTAGTCCAAGAGTTTGGAACTTCGGGATTAAAATTTTCTAACACATTGACATCAGTGGAAATCGTTTCAGCATCTTCCATTGAATCTTGATACCTACCAGACCAACGAAAGGTCTCACCGTTTCTCATTTCAACGCCTGCCAAATTAAGACCTGCTGATTCTAATCTTAGTTGATCAGATGGAGAAAAATCATTACCTACTGCACTAACTATTCCTATATTTGGATTATTAGAAATATCATCTGATCTATGGAATGCAGCAGATAGCCCAGCATATGTTGCAGCACCCCCTAGAAGATCTGAACCTTTGGCTTCAGGAGTAGAAATGTCATCATAACCTATACTGCCAACAATTACTATATCCAAAATCTAGCCTCCCGATAGTAGGTTTGGGTGTTCTTCGAGATAATGTATGGTAATATCTCTTTTACGGAAGTCATTTTCAGATAGAATGGCAAGATGTAAAGGTATCAGAGTATCGACACCTAACAATTTAATTTCATGTAAAGCAGCGATTAATTTAGAAATAGATTCTTCTCTTGTTGGTGCCCAAACAATCAATTTAGCAAGTAAACTATCGAATGAAGCGGGCATATCATATCCCGTATGTGCATGAGTGTCAATTCTTACACCAGGGCCACCGGGCCAATGGCATTCCCATAATTTCCCTGGTGAAGGGGATAGAGTAACGGGGTTCTCTGCATTCAAACGCACTTGAATAGCGTGACCTCTGATTTGAATATCATCTTGAATCAATTTTATTGATTCTCCCGAGGCAACTCTAATTCCCATTGAGACCAGATCAGTTCCAGTAATCATTTCAGTTACTGTGTGCTCAACTTGAACTCTAGGATTTACTTCTAAGAAATAGAAATCTCCTCTAGAGTCTCTTAAAAATTCAAATGTTGCTAAGCCGCAATAACCTACAGCTTTGGCTCCTGCTACTACCTTGTCTCCAATTTCTTTCCTGATTTCATCTGATAACCATGGCCCTTCTTCCAGTATCTTCTGATGTCTTCTTTGTATTGAACAAAATCTTTCTCCAAAATGAACCGCATCTTTACCATCTCCTAGTACTTGGAACTCAATATGTTGAGCGCCTTCAATAAATTTCTCTAAGAATACTCTATCATCTCCGAAAGCAGATAAAGCACGACCCTGACATAATTTCATAGCAGACTCAAATTCGTCTTCTGATTCGACTACTTGCATTCCAATTCCTCCACCTCCTGCGGCAGCCTTGATAATTACTGGAAAACCAATATCAGTGGCGATTAAAGATGCTTCTTCAGGATTAGAAATAGGACCTGGTGAACCTTTGGCTACAGGCAGACCTGCCTTAACCATGGCTTCTCTAGCTGTAATCTTGTCACCTAATAACTTTAGAACATCTGAACTTGGACCTATAAAAACAATACCTTCTTCCGATAACCTTCGAGCAAAAGTAGGATTTTCTGCCAGAAATCCATAACCAGGATGAACAGCATCTGCGCCAACATCCTTAGCAGCAGAAACTATTGCTTCGATATCTAAATATGATGCTAAAGGGTCATCTCTAGGGATATATACTGACTCATCAGCTAATCTAACAGGTGTAGAAATACGATCTTCTCGGCCATAAATCATTACCGCCTCTATGCCGAGAGAGTGTAGTGAACGGATAATTCTCAGAGCTATTTCACCGCGATTCGCAATGAGGACTCTCCTAAACATCATTCACTGGCACGCAAAGATACACTATGATTGCATCGGAATAAAAAGATTGATTTGTCTAATTAATATACATCTCTCAGATATCTTTTTTCTTTCTTCATCATTATATCTTCAACAAATGATTTGGCTTCTTCAGGATTCATGCCACCATGCTCAGAACAAATATCAATCAATGTTTGATGAACATCTTTAGCCATACGAGATTTATCTCCACAAACATAGAAATATCCACCCCCATTAATCCAATTCCAGATTTCTGAACCATTCTTTTTCATTAGATGTTGAACATATACTTTCTCAGAACTGTCACGAGACCAAGCGAGATCATGCTTGGTAAGTACTCCTCTTTCTTTCCAATCATCCATTTCTTCTTTGTAGTAATATTCTCCTGATTCAGTCCAATCGCCGAAGAATAACCAATTTCTCCCCTTGTCACCATTCAAATCTCTCTGTTGTAAAAATGCTCTAAACGGAGCAATCCCCGTACCGGGACCAACCATTATACAATCCACATCACCATTTTCTGGAAGTATAAAAGATCTTGTTGGAGACATAAAAACTCCAATAGGAGTTACACGAGGAAGGCATCTATCTGAGAGATATCCAGTTGTTAATCCTGCTCTATCTCTATCATGATGGCTATATCTTACTATTCCAACAGTCAGATGTACAGTTCCGGGCTCATGTTCAGGACTACTGGCAATAGAATACAATCTTGGCTTCAAACGATCCATTCCATCTATAAATTCCTGAGGAGAAAATGATAGATTGCTGAAATCTCTAAGAGTGTCGATATAATCTCTTGTCCAGATATAGTCTTCCATTTCTTTTGAATCAGAAGTTAATTTTTTCCAAAGTACTTCCGTTGAATCATTAGGCGACATGATTTGAGAATAACCAGAAGGTGTATCTCCCTCCTCGCCCGAACCTTTCCAATTAATTACTGAACTTCCATCAGATGTTGAAACTCTATCCCTACTAACAATTCTAATCTCAATAGAACCATCATCACTAACTACCTTAGAGCCTAAATTTTCAATCCATTTTTTAGAAACTCTGTGAACTTCATATCTCGTTGAAAGTGCTTCACGTAAACTACATACTCCAAGATTTGTCTCAACTTCTTCATCACCTGTAAAACCGCCAATTGAAAGAAGTTCGGAAACAATCTCTGGCGGACAAATTGGCACAACTCCTAGAGCATCTCCCGCTTTGTATTCTAGCCCTGATTTTCCTAAATCGAAAACAATGTGTCGAGTTTCTTTTCCTGAACCTTCACCATTTAGAATATAATTTTCTGTTAAGTAAGAGGTGTAAGGATTCTTTGCACTCCATTCCGACTTAACTGGTTTCTCTTTGACTACAGGAGCTACTATTACTTCTTCAATTTCATCATCAACTACAGTAGTTTCGTCAATAGCATCAGTTTCGATTGGAATGTCTCGATCTTCAATTTTTGCCATCTTCACGAGTACAGAATCTGACCAAATTTGTGCAGGCTCTTCAAAATCAACATCACAATCAACTCTATCATGTATTCTTGTAGCGCCTTTAGACTCAAACCATTTATCCCATTCTTTTCCGGATTCGCAAAATAAGTCATATGAAGAATCACCTAAGGCCAATACGGAATAATGTAGGCCATTTAGTGATTCGATATCTTCATTATTTGCTGCCTCCCAAAGATCTTCAGCATTATCTGGCTGTTCTCCGTCACCCCAAGTACTGCAACAAACTAATACCCTTGTCTGCTTAGGAATATCAGAAATTGATATTTCATCCATAGCCCTTACTGTCGGCTGTAAGTCATGTTTCAAAGCCGCATTGCCAGTTTGGATTGCGACTTCTTCTGAATTACCTGATTGCGAGCCATATAAAATTAAAATCGAACGAGCGCCAGACATCATAAAACCTCAAGACAGTTGAACTATCCGAGTTGAAACATGTTTATGAATAGATGTCTAAAGATGAGTGAAGTTCTATCATCTTCGGAGCGATTAAATCAAGTCTTAGGTGTATAGTCGAGAGTCGTGATTCGCATCGACTTCTTGGGCACTGGAAACGCTTTCACCCCGTTTGGAAGACTCCATGCATTGACTCTTATTGATGAGAAAATTTTGATTGATACCCCTCCAACTTTAATTACACAACTCCGAAGAAAAGGTATGAAAACTTCAGATATAGAACATTTATTATTCACTCACTGGCATGCAGATCATACATTCGGATTTCCATTCTTCATGCTTGAAAGAAAATATATTTCAGACCCTATGCTAGAACATGAACTGAAAATATATCTCAGACCAGGAGGAAAAGAGAAACTCTCAAATTTATGCAATGTAGGATTCCCAGGGAGCTTAGAAGAAATTGGAGATATGGCATACTGGTATGAAGAAGAAAGTTTTGAACTATCGGGAACCGATTGGAGTTTTGAAAGATTTCCTGTTTGTCATACTCCTGAAACTGACCCCCATGGATATGAATTAACTCATAAATCTGGAATCAAAATATTACACTGTGGAGATTCTGGCCCTTGTATAGAAATTGAGAAGAGAGCAGAAAATGCTGATATTGTAATACTTGAAATGGGGATGCCAGATATAGGAGATTTTCCTTATCACTATACACCTAGTAACGTAGTAGAATTCTCAAATAAGTTTCCTGAAAGCTTAATTCTAGTAACGCATAATTATGCTAGCTCAAGAAAAAATTCAGAAGGATTTCAAGCGCCTAATTTGCCAAAAGAAGTTTATCAGTTAGAAGACGGAGATGCGGTTGAAATTAATCAAAATGGTGAGATTAAAATAATAAAGAATCAGTAATTAAATGTTAATTTCTAAAGAAAGTTAAAAGTAAAAGTTAATTCATTTAATAATGAAATCAGCAATCAAATCAGACCGTCACATCAACTTAGTTTGGAATCACTTATTACCTCCAAGCGTCTCGTCAAGAATCCCCATTGTCGAGCGACCATCTCAAAGTGTGTCGATAGTGCATTGGAGAATGCGTAGAACAATGGTGAGAAAAAATGGACGGGAATATTTTTGAGAAAATACTCGGACAAGATTCATTATTTATAGATCGGAAAGCGTTTGAACATGCATTCGAGCCAAGTAATTTACCACACAGAGAACAAGAAGTAGATGCTCTAGTAAGAAATCTAGTTGATGCATTAAACGGCCATATACCATCAAATATGTTACTTTACGGAGTTCCCGGTTCAGGAAAAACTGTGGTTACAAGATTTGTACTTAGTCAATTACTTGAGAAAGGAAAAGAAATGGGACACCCTGTTCAAACATATGAGATAAATTGTAGAAATGTAGATACAAAATATAGAGTAGTGCAAACATTAGCTAGTCAATTGAAACAGAGAGGTGACTATCCCATACCATTTACTGGATGGCCTACAGATAGAGTACTTGAAACACTAATTGAAAGAATGGATAGGGCGGGCGGAGTACATATTTTAGTTTTGGATGAGATTGATAACTTGGTTGCTAAGGCAGGTTCAGGTTTACTTTACAGCCTAACAAATATGAATACACTACTGAGAAATGCTAGATGTTGTATTATAGGAATTAGCAATGACCTAAATTTTACTCAAGAACTTGACCCTAGAGTTAGTTCAAGATTAAGTCAAGAAGATGTTGTATTCCATCCTTACGGCGCTCAAGAAATTCAAGATATTCTTCAAGAGAGAGTAAAGATGGGTTTGAAAAATAATTCACTAGAGGGAGGAGTAATACCTCTGTGTTCTGCCCTAGCTGCACAAGAACACGGAGATGCAAGAAGAGCCTTGGATTTATTGAGGATATCTGTACAAAAAGCAGAACAAAGATCTCAAAATAAAGTCGATCCTAAACACGTTCGTCTAGCTCAATCACAACTTGAACATGACCAAGTCACTCCAGTCCTACGAACTTTGCCTTTACACCAAAAATTAGTATTGTTTTGTATAATAATTAATGAAGAAAATGGGTTAAGAAATATATCAACTGGAGAAATAGTTAGGACTTATTCGGAAGCATGTATGAAAATCAATATTGAAGCACTAACGCCAAGAAGAATTTCTACTTTACTAAATGAATTAGATACACTAGGTTTGATTATGGCAAGAAACGTAAGTAAAGGCAGAGGTGGAAGAAGTAAACAAGTAAATTCTGCAATACCGAAAGGCATTGATTCAATTAAGACTTTGAGTAAAAATGAGCCTCTAATAGAAGAAGCAGCACAAGGAAAGTACATGTTACAAGGCAGACTGTGACTTCAGTCGATAAATGAAAGCGTTAAACCAAAAGGGTAAGTCGCCGGTGTGATAAACATGGCTCAGACAGACTGGAATGAGGCTCTAACAAAGCCAAGCAATATGATTTCAACTGCAGCATTAATGCTAGGATCATGGATTATTCTATTATCTCTAATCAATATTTTTGGAGGCGGAGCAGGCCAAGAAGGAAACAAGGTTGCTTGGATAGGATTCATCGGAATGGGAGGGGATGCTTTTGTCCCTTATGATGATGGATTTATTCTTGATGATGCAATTTTTGCTATTGCCGGATTAATTTTATTTTTTACAGGAATAAGGAATAACGATGTTTTGAGTTGGATAAAAAACAATAAGGGCATGGATATACTAAATAATCTAATTAGTGGAAAGAATGGGAAAGAGATTGTTTCAAGTTGGCTTGTAGTAATTGGTATCTCTTTCTACATCATTTGGAGCATTCAAAACAACACATGGGTAGATCCAGGCGTATACTCCGTTATGATTTCAATGGTAGCATTTGGTATTGCCTTGAACATAAATTCAAAAGTAGAAAATTAATTATCTTTCTTTTCACAAAGTGATAATATCTTTTGACATCTCGTTTTAGAATCTAATCCTGTAATTCTTAATACGACTCCCTTACTTGGTTGACCATATATTATAGCTGATTTTATCGGAGCAAGGATATGTAAAAATAATGGAGTCAAATCTTCTTCACCATTCACAAGAATAAGTGTAGTTTGATTCTTTTCTATCCAATTATTGATTGCTTCTTTACAGGATTCAAATAAAGACTTTGTTAGAACACCAGGTGGATTTGTACATCGAATAATATTATCATACAGAGACTGATTGATTTCTCTATAACCATCCCATTTCATTCTCTTTGTTTTCTCATCAATTATACCTATAGATGATTGAAATCCTACATTTTGTAATGCTCTAACGGTCACATCACCTACACCGATAATTGGTGAATGAAAGTCTTCAAGAAAATCCAATGCATTGGTAATAGCTATGGAATGATCATCTTCGGGACCTGGAAATAATTTACCAAAAGGATCTTTTAACATGGATTCTACCTCTTTTGTCAAGTAGAGGTTTGAACTAATATCTGTATCTCTTATCCAAAACTCACCATCTCTATCTATCACACCTTCTCTAATTCTTGAACTAGAGATAATGCCTCCGTCTTTAGATAAAGCATGCGGGACTAGGATTATCGATAATGGTATCAATCCGCTCTCAATACGTTTTTCATTAATTATTTGACAAGTTGAAAGTGTTTCACTAGTACAAAAAATCTTACTAGCTTTTTCATGACAAATGGCAATACCAAAATCGTCGAATAATTCATGAAAAGTGATCCTAGAGGATTGATCATCAGAAAGACTTTCTTTTATCAATTCACATCTTTCTTCCCATGTAGAAATTCTTGGGTCTTTTTGTCGAGCAATTGTATCTGACAAAACCCATATCTCAAGAATATCGCAATTTGATAAACAAGAATTAATCAATTTCTGATGACCAATATGGAAAAATTCGAAAGTTCCACCAACAAGTCCGATACTACTCATTAATCGGGCAGAGATATACATATGACTTGATAACTGCGGAGAAAAAGTGTGCCCCAGGGTGTAACGGAACCTTTCACCGTACTTTCATACTCTGGTTCCTGACCCCACCCTAGGACGTATGTTGGATTATGGGGTAGTCCCTAGAATCATCCCTTTCGGTCAACAGGGGACCTTACATAATCCATACCGTCTGTATTGCGCCAGAGGTCATCCTTAGAGGAATAATCTCTTCAATTATTCACAAATCGTCACTCTGGTCTTCGACAGACGGAGACCCAAATCTGTGGTACCGAGTTTCATCCTATCACCTCCGGCTGGGGGTTTTGTCAACTCGGTGTTGCCAGTTGGGCAGATATTCTAAGAGATATTCATTCAATAACTCATCGATTGGGAAAAAATGGTTAGTCGTAATTAAAAAGTAATATTATAGATTAATTGAACCGATATTCTCATGGAAACCGGTTTTTCTTGAAAGTAATCTTTCACCTATAATTGGATCACCATCAAATATAATTTGAGAAGAAAAATCTGGCCACTTTTCTATAGGCTGGGCTAACCAACCAGAAAGTGAATGCGTTCTTCCAGTTAATGGAGGGGTACTATCTATTGAGGACTCAATTGCATCTAATAAATCCAATAATGAATCTGCTGAATTTGGTAATTCATCTCTTCCTCTACGGCCTCTAAGCCGGCGAACGAGTAGGGGATAGATTTCTAGATTGATTCCAGGATGAGAAAGATTTTCTAATCCGGGGGCATTTGATAATTCTCCAATAGGTCTCAACACTAAGGCGGGCCAAGGATGTGGATGAGAAAATAACCACTCATTAGATTCTTCATTGCTAAGCATTTTCAATAGTATATCTGATGATATGGGGGCCCACCAATCATAAGGAAGTCTTTCTATTATAAAATTTAATTCTTGTTTTGAAAGTTCTCGACCATCTATTGAATAATTAACTAATGATGCCCAAATCTTCAAATCGTGATCTTTAGGGAGACTTTGAGCTTTGAATATTATTTTTTCAAGGACCTTGTTGAAGTCAGTATTTGGATTACGCCCTGAACTAAATAACCAAGATACGCCTTGAAGAGCGGACAAGGATTTCTTTGGTGGTGAAGAAATCCACGCTTCTAATGACCATTGAATTAAATCATCGTGAAGATCTTCAGGAATCCAGGCAGCATTAGTCAGAAATTGTGCAGCAACCCAAGACGTACCAGGAGATGCCTCTATGAAATCGACTGCAGGACGTGTTCTAATTGTAGTTTGATTATCTTCTCTTATTTTTTGTCCTAATCTTTCAGCAAAATAACCAAGAATCTCTTCATTTGCCTGATCGGCAAGTTCTGCAATTCTATCTAGAGGTATATGATCGATATCAAATAATATTAACCATTCAATTGGTAATCGCTCTCTTAATCGCTGCCATCTTGGCCATCTAGTTGCCTTGGGGGAAGCAATCCAAGCAGCTAAAGGATATCTTGCTTCCATCTGATTAGCCCATTGCTCATTACCACTTGGGAATTGAGAAATTGCAGATTTTATCATTGAAATATATCCAGATTCTAGTTCTTCAGATTCAGAGTCGTAAGACTTTTCCAAACCAACTAATTTCCAAGGATTGATTTCTAAAGAGAGCGAATCATCATTATTTTCTGTAATAGTCGGTAAACTATCAATTAATTTAAGAGAGATTATTTCTTCATTAGAGGTTTTCAGCCTCAACCAAGGAAGTGGCCTAAGACTATCATTATAGAGAAGATTTGAAGATTGTGTTATAGGGCATATCTTATCTTTAATTAAAATTCTTAATTTTGGATGAATTAGGATAGAAGAAATTTTAGATTCTGGGAAATTATCGTTGATTTCTAATATAAGTGGCGGGCGATTATCATCTAAAATAACCCAACTCATTAACGATTCGAGAGCAAAATTTCCTAGACCTCTGGTATCTAAATTTCTAATGTTAGATTCTTCAATAGTGAAAGATTGGTTTCCCCAGTCTCTTCTAAATTTTCTCCATGTAGAATCATCTGTTCTAACTTTCCGAGTAGACATTATTCTGTCTTTAAGAGACTGTACTCTTCTTTTTAATTCGGCCTCAGGAAGTCTGGGGTGTGCCTTTTGGATCCATATGTCTAGAGAAGATAATGGGTAAGGGTCCCCCATTAAGTCGAGGCCTCCTAAATTTGCAATAACTAAAGAATTTATACTAGTAGTCCTAATTAGCATAGTCCTAGAAAGACTGTCAGGGAGTATAGCAACTATTGGAACTTTAGGTCTTATTTCTTGACTTAATTTGTGACATCCTCCTAAAACCCAATCTCCACGATGAAAAGTGTTCTCGTTCAGAGGTGGTTTTTGTCTTGATTTGGGCATATCATACCAAGTACCTAGAGTCATTGCCAATTGACTCATTTCATTTATCAAAGTGGCTCTAATAATTCCAATTACAGAAGATTGAGTTGAATATGTATCAATTTTACCTGGATCTACCGAGATAGGTGGGGTCTGGATTACTTTCATACTCTGCAAATCAAACCATCTGGGATCTTTTTCTTTGAATAATGCCCAATTCCAACGAACCCCTTCATTTCCTATGGAGTCATCAGAATTATTTTCATGATCTGGAGGCCTGTCGGGAATAAGAATCATTGGAGACTTTGGAATTGAAGAAATTCCCATTAGAAGATTACTACCATCTTTATCTAAAATACAAAATTTACCTGGCATAGAGGGGAGAGGGAGTGCATCTAGAGCTCTCGATTTCTCATCCGATCTGATTCTATTCCAACCCAATTCAGTTAGATGTAGGTATGCTCCTCTACTACCTGCGACTAGATCACTTGAGACCAGCCCCTCATTTCTCAATTTTCTTAACTCGGCAGAAGCATGAGGGACCTGTAGGCCAATATCTCTAGCTAAAACTGAAACAGTTGCTCCACCTTCTGATAATCTATTTAGCAACCTGCGGCGGTATCTACTACGAATTTTGGTAGGTGTGGAAATGAAACTGGGGATATGGCCAAATTCGGAACCTTCTGACACCAATGACCATCTCCGTAATCAACCACTTCAAAACTATGTATTAAATTATCTATTTTAGTTACATTTTGTTACACATTTCTAGTGGAAAAATAACTAGTTCCATTTTAACACTAAAAAATAACATGAAAATTACCGATATTAGTGCAACTATATGTAACTAAATTGAACAATAAGTTGCAGAAGCGTTATATTACCCCCCGTCGCCCTACCTATATCGAACCGGCAGTCGAAGCCGGTAGAATGAGAAGTGAGAGTCATGGATACAAAAATAATTCGTGATTTGGTTAAAAAACATCTTTCGGAAAAACCCCGAAATACGATTGAAATCAAAAACTGGTTATCGGAAAATATTCATCTAGAAGACAATTATGACCTTGCAGCTATCTTAGAGTCAGATCCAAAAATCATTAGAATTGGGAGAATTATGAAAAGTGGAGTTATTGGGAAAGAATCCCCTTTATCGGAATGGGCTACCGATGAATGGGTATTACATCATGAAAGAAAACAGCCGAAAAATAATGGAGATTAAAATATGAGAACAACTAGATTAAGACAAAAAATTAAAAAATTCCTTGACACTAAAGGTGAAGCAAATACTACTGAAATATTAGAACATGTCAACTCAACTATGAGGCATGGAACAACCCCACAACAATTAGGAAATGTATTATCAAAAGATAAAGACATTATGAAGATTGCAACTACAAAGCGTGGCGGTGCACTTTCCGGACGTTATGAAATATGCGTATGGCAATTACGACCAGGAACTCAGGAAAGGCAAGAATAAATAAAATAATTTATTTATTTTCTAGTTCTGAATCCCAATCTCCGGTTCTCGCTAGACTGTTCATCTTTGAACGATGTAGAAATACTGATTGGCTGCCTTCATAATCTCCAGTAGCCCATGTTTTCAAAGCATTAGCTAATAATGCCCTACCGAATGAATATGACAGCTGCCAAGGATGAATAATATCCATTTCATTCATCAAATTTAAGTGGGCAGTTGCATCTTCATCGGACTGCCCCCCAGAAAGAAACACAATGCCTGGAAGGTTATGAGGGACATTTTTTGTCAAGCAATCAACAGTCATTTGAGCCACTTCTTCACGGGTTATTTGTTTGGAACAAGAATTTCCTGCAATTATCATATTAGGCTTAAGTAAAGCACCAGGGAGATGAACTCCTTGGATTCGGCACTCTTCAAAAGTAGCAGACAAAATCAATGAAGTTATATCATAACAGGTCTGAGCATCATGATCTCCAGCCATAATAACTTCTGGCTCAATAATTGGGACTAAACCTTGCTCTTGACATATTGAAGCATATCTGGCTAATGCATGAGCATTTGTTGAGACACACGCTTCTGAGGGTTTTCCATCTCCAATTTCGATCACTGCGCGCCATTTAGCAAATCTTGCACCCATTGAGAAATACTCTTGACACCTGTCCCTTAATCCATCAAGCCCTTCAGTGATTTTTTCACCTTCATGATTTGCTAAATCTTTAGCTCCAGTATCTACCTTAATACCTGGATGTACGCCTAAAGAAGTCAAAGCATCAGGGATATTTCTGCCATCAGGCATTTTTTGTCTTATAGTTTCATCAAACAATATAACTCCACTAATATATTTTTCATAGCCATTTGTTGAAAAAAGATTTGCTCTGTAGGCATTTCTTGTATCGGGTGAAGCAGAAACGCCTACTGCTTCGAGTCTGTTTGACATAGTCCCATTACTTTCATCCGCAGCAAGAATTCCTTTACCTGCCGCAACTAGTTCACGTGCTGTTTTTTCAAGTAGTTGAGTATCCATATACTAACCTCATGCCAACGTGAGGGTTATAGGAAATGAAGGCATCGCTTTAGCATTCCAGAAACAATCAACTATCGTGAGAACCTTGGACAAATTTATGAATTCCATTAGATACATCGATAACTTCTGATTCAACATAATATTTTCCATTTTCTAAAGATACCCCTTTTGTACGTCCTGAACAAACTCCGGTCCCTATGAACAATGCATCATCAGAGGCACATAAGTCATCTCTCTCCCACAATCTCTCAATATCTCCATCAATCATTCCCTCAGCCCTAGATCTATGACCTTCATTTTTGAAAACCAAACGTCCTTGGAAAGGTGCATTCATACCTCTTAAGGCCGTGGCAGTAATTACTCCCTCGGGTGCGGCTCCAATACCCATCAACAGATCAATTTCAGATTCAGGGTCTGCTGCATTCAGAGCAGCAGCGATATCGCCATCACCAATTAAAACAACATTAACAGATAAATCATTTAATTCCTTAATTAATTTTTTATGACGTGGGCGATCCATTACAACAACATTAAGAGAATTAATAGGTTTATCTAAAGCATTTGAAGTGGCCTCAATATTATAAGAAGTTGAGGCATCTAAAGAAATCTCGCCCATTAAATCTGCTGAACCTGAGATCTTATTCATATAGCAATCAGGTGCATGTAATAGAGTCCCCCTTGGGGCTGCTGCCAGTACAGCCATGGCATTAGGTAAATTGTAAGCCACATGATTAGTACATTCTAGAGGATCTACTGCAATATCGATTGTAGGTGCATTAGTATCTCCTTGTAATGAACCCAAGGGTTCACCAATCCACAACATTGGAGCGTCGTCCCTCTCTCCTTCTCCAATTGCAACACGGCCATCAAACGGCACAGTATCAAATACTGCCCTCATAGCTTCTACCGCGGCACCATCGGCCGCTTTACCATCTCCCTTACCTATCCATTTTGATGCAGCAATTGCAGCCGATTCGGTGGCTTGAAGAAAGTATTTCTCTAATTCGGCTGTTGTCATATCACTTCGGAGTAGTAATCAGCATTCAATTATGTTGGTCTCCTTTGCTCTTTTTTATAACTTGAACATTATTAATTCTAGATTCGGGATATTGACCTTCTGAATCTTTCTCAATAGATTTCAACATATCCCATGCGCATAGTAGTCCTGCATTAACTCCGCATAATGCTTCCATTTCAACTCCAGTCATCCAATGAGTTCGGACTGTAACCGTACATCTAAGATTATGACCTTCAATGTTCCATTCTACAGAACAACCTTCAATTGGAATAGTGTGACAATGAGGCAAAATTCGTGGAGTTTCTTTAACCGCCTGAATTGAGGCAATAGTTGAAATTTCTCTGACATCACCTTTTTTTGAACGCCCTTTAACCGCATCAATACCCGAAGATGATAATTCCAAAACTCCTGTCGCGATCGCCTCACGAAAAACTACTTCTTTACTACCAACATCAACGATAGCAGACCATGAATCTTTTAATTCATCAACGCTCATGGAATCTTCGGAGTTAGTACTCATTATTCAGATAAACGGAAGTAAAATCTGGGATAAAAAATCATCCAAGACCTTGTTTCCAAATTTCACCATCGGATCTTACTTCTTTTTTCCACAATGGTGCTTGCAATTTAAGTTGATTAATTAACCAAGAACAAGCTTCGAAGCCGGCCGCTCTATGTTTCGAACCGACATGAATACATACTATAGGCTCGGATGGTTCAACTATACCAATTCTATGAGCAACTAAAACTGATTTTACACTAAATTTATCTATCGAAGTTTTGGCAATATCTGATAGAATATGATTTAATTTATTTTCCCAAGCATCAAATTCAAGTCTCTTGACTTTAATTCCATTATCATCTCCTCTTGTCAATCCTACAAATGAAACTACACTTCCACATCCTTCGATATTCAATAAGGAACGAAGAAAATTTGGATCGAGTTCGCTCTCTTCTATTCTAATGATTACTTCCTCTTTTGACATCTGAGTAACCCACTTCTGAACGGTTCGAGTACAAATTATCGGATGAACTCTTTGATTGTAAATGACCAAACCTTTCAAACAACATACCTCATACGCAAATGCGTGAAGGACAGGGTCGACATATTAGGGGCGGGGCTATCTGGCCTTGCTGCAGCGACAATACTTGCCAAGGCAGGTAAAGAAGTTCATGTTCACGAGATACGTAAAAATAGCGGTGCAAGATTTGATGGTGATTTTCAAGGAATTGAGAATTGGACAAGTGAAATAGACTTTTTTGATGAAATGAGATCTTGGGGTCTAGAACCTGAAGAATTCAAATCAAATGCATTTGACATTATTGATTTGATTCATCCCGACGATGTCATCACAAAACCAATAACTAACGGTACGGCTTTTAGAGTTGTAGAGAGGGGAACAGACGAACATTGTATAGATCAAGGGTTCAAACGGATGGCAATTTCAGCTGGTGCTAAAATACACTATGGAGTTAAAGTTAGTCCTGATGACTGCGATATCATAGCAGCTGGTCCAAAAGACTCTAGTGCACTTGCTTTTGGAGAAATCTTCCATACAGATCATCCGAACCATGTAGCCTTCCAATTGAATGATAAATTGGCACCAGGCGCCTATTCATACCTGATAATAATTGATGGAGTAGGGCTGATCTGTACATGTTTATGGAGAAAACAAAAGAAGTCCGGCAGGTATCTTAACGAAACCATAGCTTGGTATGAGTCAAACTACGAATTGAATAGGGTACCTATCAAAAGAGTTGGAGGGAAGGGTGACTTCAGTTTACCAAAAAAATATATTCATGAAGATAAGATATATGTTGGAGAAGCAGGAGGTTTGCAGGATTTCATGTGGGGTTTTGGTATGAGGTATGCAATTACTAGTGGAGTTCTAGCAGCACAATCGATTCTGAATCAATGTAACTATGAGATTGAAGTAAGGAAAAGACTTGTTCCTTTAATCAAAATAAGTGCAATAAATAGATTCTTAATGAATAGAGTTGGAGATAGAGGATTTAAATTTATAGCAAAATATTGGATGAGAGATCAAGAAAAGAAGGGAGATGGATTGAGTTTTATGAAGTGGGTATATCAACCAGGTATTTTCAGAAAATCACTTTGGCCTCTTGTTAAATTGTCTATGTTGAGGAAAAAGAAATTGAAAGATGGACGGGTAGTCCATAGGATGCCATTTAGAGAATCTTTGAAGAGGGATTTATGGGAACCCAGCCATAAAGCTAACCACATAGCTGAACAATGGAATGAAGTTAGAAAAGGTGGTGCGAACCTCTCATTCAGTGAATCTGATGCTTAAAATTAGCATTACTCTGATTCCGTTTCTTTCATTAACGAATTGTCTGTGCGACAGACATGACTTCATGGCCAGACCTTGAGCCTATGCCCAACAAACTAGTGAATTATGGCGTTACTGAAAACGGCATAGCCATTATTGAACTGATATCAGACACTGATGGAAAACCTCTTGAAGAAGGAAGAACATCTGTTAATACTTATACTCGAGAAATGTGGGAAGACATAGATCAGGCAATTCTTAATGCAAGATTCGACGGAGATGTCTCTGTGATATTATTAACAGGGCATGGCGGGAAATTTTTCTCAGCAGGAGCAAGTATAAACTATCTTAATACATTATCTCCGAGATACAAATATTTCTTTTGCCTACATGCTAATGAAACACTATCTCGTCTTGAACAAACTCCAAAATTAGTTATTGCTGCACTTAATGGACATACAGTTGGAGGTGGCCTTGAGATTGCTATGGCTGCAGATATTAGAATTGCTCACAAAGGTAATTTCCAAATTGGTCTACCAGAAGTTTCGCTTGGGGTCCTAGCGGGAACTGGCGGTACTGCAAGATTATCACGACTAGTTGGAAAAGCAAAGGCAATGGAAATAATGGTTACAGGAAGAAAGTTTTCATTCGAAGAAGCGAGAGATATGAGTTTAGTTCATGACATATATGATAGTATCAGCTTAGATGAGTTTAGAATGGATGTATTGGATTATGCTGGACAATTTACCTTACCTCTAGCCGCTGCTAAAGCTATTGGAAATATCAAACGTAGTGTACAAAGCGGTATTGAAATACCTCTTGAATACCATTTGGCTTTAGAAAGAGAATTACAGTCGGATCTGTTCCAATCTGAAGATGCGAAGGAAGGAATAGCATCCTATGTTGAGCGTAGAACACCTAGGTTCAAAGGGAAATAATATTCTGTGCTAAATGTACATTTATTCATATACTAACATCGCTCCGGCAAATATATGTCAGGTAGCGAAATAGTAGAAGGATATACTCCCAACTTTGAGGCATGGATTAGAGACTTCAATGAATGGCAAACAAGAATTGGTTTTGACCCATCTTGGTTAGGGGATTACAGATTCGATATAAAATTTGATTGGGACACTGCTGGAGATTCTATTGAGTTTGGAGATTTCAAAGGTATGCCAAAGTGGGAAAGAAGGATGCAGATACCACAACAGAATATTAGAGATGCAATAATTAGCATGGTTAGTGTACAAGGAGATACAGAATTTGCAAGTGTAGAACAACAAAATCATCTTTTAGCTACTGCACCAACAGAATATGATAAAAAATCTGCATTAAGAATTATGTGTGAGGAACAGAGACATGGTTGGCAAATGGCCTACTTACTATGCACTTATTTTGGCGAACAAGGAGTTAGAGAAGCAGCAAAGCTATTGGAGAGGAATGCTCAAGATGGAACAAGAATTCTAGGTTCATTCAATGCTCCTATCGATCACTGGCTGGATTTCTTCTGTTTTACGCATTTTATTGATAGAGACGGGAAATATCAACTTAAAATGCTCAGCACGTCTTCATTTAAACCACTTGCAGCATCAATGGGACCCATGCTTAAAGAAGAATCATTCCATCTTGGAACCGGAGCAAATGGTCTGAGAAGAATCGTTAAACAAGGAGTAATACCTTGTGAATTATTACAAAAATATTTGAATAAGTGGATTAGTACTGGCCTAGATTTGTTTGGTACTGACGACTCTACCAGTGCACAATGGGCTTATGTTTATGGCGTTAAGGGAAGATATGATGAAAGAGAAAGCGATATTGAAGCAGATAGAGATCACTTAAATGAAGCTAGTCGAGATTTATATTTCCAGGAGCTTCGTGAAGAGATGCGGAGGATTAGTGCCGCTAGGAAAGAAGGTGAGCCTGAACTTTTCATACCCTCGGACAGATTTAATCGAGGAATTGGCAACTATGCTGGAAAGAATTATACAATTAAGGGTGAAAAGTTCGAAGGATCTGATGAAGAATATCAAGAATATCTAGTCAGCGTATTACCTACAGAAGAAGATGAACATAAACTGATGAATGATTACATGAAACAAGAATGGATCCAATATCGAGAATGGAAAGGTAAATGATTGTTGGTTGGTGATTATATGCAACATGTAGCCTTATTAGCCTTTGATAAACAAAAGTGTAAACCATTCTTTGATAGATTAACCGAATTATTCTATGAACATCATCATTCTGCAAAACAGAATGCCGAAGAATATGAAAAATTATTGTATATGGTGAAAAAACCATATGATAATAACATGTTAGATATGATTGATGAATGGATGGGTCTAGATAAAAGAGAATGGCGAGAAGAAACTACTAGAGAAGTAAAATTAGCACTATATGCAATTAGATATCCAGACACACTTCTATTAGATAGTTTTACAGAAAATCCTAGATCAGATCTTAAAAGGCTCTCTGCATACTTACATTTTACCCATCATACGTATGCAATATGGGATGAAGATACTAGAAAAGGATTAGAAAAAATTGGAATTAATATTCCTGAAACAGAAGTAGCTGACCCGTTCATCTATGGAGCATATGTAAGTGCGATAGAGTTATTGAAAGATGTTGCACCATTTACATGTTTCCTAGAACATGATGTCCCAAGACAAAGGCTGTTTCAGTCAGCTCTAGCAGCATATGGAAGAGAAGATTGAGCAATACCTATTGACTATGCCCATTACGTATGCGTATGCAAGTGCGCACTGTGGCGGTCATAGGAGCGGGGACAATGGGTTCAGGTATAGCTCAAGTTTGTGCCCAAAGTGGATTGCAAACCAAGATTTTTGATGCTTTTCCTGAAAGTCTGGATAAAGGTATGGAAAGAATTTTTGCATTTTGGAATAAAGGCATAGAAAAAGGCAAGACTCGAGAAAATGAGAAAGAAGAATGGAGTCTGAATTTAAAAGCTTGTTATGAAATATCAGAGGTGCTGGAAAATGTTGACTTGGTTATAGAGGCTGTTCCAGAAATTATGGAATTGAAAAAAGAGATTTTTTTGAAAATTGAAAAATTAGCTCCAAAGCATGCAATACTTGCTACCAATACTTCCAGTTTACCAATTTCAAAGATTGCAAATGTCACTAACTGTCCTGAAAGAGTAATTGGTATGCATTTTTTTAATCCCGTACCTATAATGAAACTTCTCGAGTTAGTGAAACATGACAAATGCTCTAAAGAAACTATCAAATTGGCTCAGTCAATAGGCATGAAAATAGGTAAAGAAACAATCCTAGTTAACGATGTGCCAGGATTTGCAACTAGCCGATTAGGAGTAATTATTGGAAACGAAGCGATTAAAATGTTGTCTCAAGGAGTAGCTTCTGCCAGTGACATCGATACTGCAATGAAGCTTGGATATAAACATCCGATGGGGCCTTTGGAGCTTTCAGATTTAGTAGGACTGGATGTGAGAAGAGATATCTTGAATAGTTTGGCAGAATCTTTCAATGATGAATCATATAGACCTCATTCATTGTTAAATAATTTAGTTTTAGAAGGTAGTTTAGGCAAGAAAACAAATAAAGGAATTTATATTTGGGATGAAAACGGTAAGAAAGAAAGGGATGACTTGCCAAGATAGGTGTTCAAATGGCTAGTCTTATTGTTGAATTGATAGGCATTATTGCTGGCACACTTGGAGTAGTTGCTTGGATTCCTCAATTAGAGAAAGTTTGGAAACAGAGAAAACATGAAGGAATCTCATTACCGACACTATACTTAATTTGTACTGCATTATTGTTATGGCTAATTTATGGTTTAATTATTGGCTCGATTTCTATAATTATCTCAAATCTTGCAGCTTTAGCATGTATCTTGACTTTAATGTACGGCGTTATTAACTTAAGAAGAGTTGAGTGATAAAAGTTATTCTTCACCAAAAATCGGACTTCTCTTCTCTAGAAATGCAGATACTCCTTCTGCGAAATCAGGGGTTAAAGATGAATTAGTAATTAGTAGTCTTTCGAACTCAAGTTGAGTTTCCATGAAAGTAGATGTTGAAGCATCGATTAATTGTTTAGTAGATCTGCGACTTGCTTCTGCCCAATTACCCCATTTTTCTGCTACTCTAATTGCGCATTCTAGAAGTTCTCCAGATTCGGATAATTCGTCAACGGCACCGTATTCTAATGCCTTTTCTCCACTCCATACTTCATTTTCAAAAAAGAATTTTTTGGTTCGTTGTGTTCCAACAAGTCTAGGAAGTAACCACGTAGTGCCGCCATCAGGAGACAAACCTAGAGAAAAGAATGCTGCGGCTAACTTTGCTTCAGGAACACATACTCTATAATCAGCACACAAAGCTAAACCCAAACCACCGCCCGCAGCAGAACCATTTATTGCTGCAACAAAGATTTTCTCAGAGGCACGAATTTTCAATTCCATAGGGTGTAGGATTGATGTCAGGCCACCAACTAAATCAGAAATACTACCGTCATCTATTGCGGAAGCAAATGAGTCTATATCAGCTCCAGAACAGAAGAATTTTCCAGTTCCTGTTATTACTATTGATTTTATTGAGGAGTCTTCAAGTAAGTTATCTATAATATCCGACATGGATTTTGTAGATTCAATATTTAATCCATTTCTTGATGTTTCTGCAGATAAAGTGACCAAAGCCACATTGTTAGGTAGATGTTCGACTGTAATAGCCATGAATATCGGAGTAGGTATCCACTATTAGAATGCGTGAATATCTAAAGTAAGTACTCCTCGCACTGTCCATGCATACACGAGACCAACTGTATATCGATGGGAAATGGGTTCTACCAATGGGAAATGAGAGTATTGATGTAATTAACCCTGCAACGGAAGAAATAATTGGAAAAATTCCAGTTGGTTCAGTAGAAGATATTGACAAAGCCGCTTCTTCTGCAAGGATTGCTTTCGAGTCTTGGTCAAAAAGTAGTATAGAATCGAGAATAGATATTCTGAATGGCCTCTCAAATGCACTGAAGGAAAGAGGTGAAGAGATTGCTCAGACTATTACTGCTGAGGTAGGTACTCCTATTGGTTATTCTAGAGTTGCAATGGTAGGTACACCGAGAGTTGTTTCTAGGAGTTATGCAAAAATTCTAGAAAATTTTGATTGGGAGGAAAAAGTGAGAAACTCAATTATTTGTAAAGAACCGATTGGAGTTTGCGCATTTATTACACCTTGGAATTTCCCTCTACATCAGATAATTGGTAAAGTTGCTCCTGCAATTGCTGCTGGATGTACAATGATATTAAAACCATCAAAGGAAGCCCCATTAAGTGCATTTATTTTAGCAGATATTTTACATGAAATAGGATTACCGCCAGGAGTTTTTAATTTAGTTTCAGGGCACGGATCTGAAATTGGGAATTATATGTCGAGTCATCCAGAAGTGGATATGGTATCATTCACTGGTTCAACAGGAGCTGGCGTTTCTGTAAGTGAAGCAGCAGCGCCTACAATTAAGAGAGTTACATTAGAGTTAGGTGGTAAAAGTGCAAATGTGGCACTAGATGATGCAGACCCGATTTTAGTAGCAAAAAAGGCCATAGGGGCTTGTCATCAAAATAGCGGACAAACATGCTCAGCATTAACGAGACTTATTATCCCTGAGTCCATGAGTGATGAAGTTTACAAAATCATAGCAGAAAAAAATAATTCTTACCATCCTGGCGATCCTTTAGAAGAAAATACAAGATGTGGGCCTATGGTAAGTTTAAGGCAACAAAAAAGTGTTAGTGAATATATTGAATCAGGAATTAATGAAGGTGCTACTTTGATTTCAGGAGGTCTTGGAATGCCAGACGGTATTTCCAAAGGATACTACGTAAAGCCAACTATATTCGCAAATGTAACTACTGAAATGAAAATCTGGAAAGAAGAGATTTTTGGCCCTGTTTTGGTAATTACAACTTATAAAGATGAAAAAGAGGCCCTGATGTTAGCAAATGACTCAATATATGGCCTATCTGGAGGAGTCTGGTCTAAGGATGAAGAACGAGCAATAAGATTCGCTAAAAAAATGAGAACGGGGCAGGTGAGTGTGAATGGAGGGGCTTTCAATGTTAGTGCACCTTTTGGTGGATACAAACTTTCAGGTAATGGGAGAGAACTTGGGACTCATGGCCTTAATGAATTTCTAGAAATTAAATCAATTCAGCTTTAGAAAAATTGTTATCTATTATTTACCGAGCCATTTAGGGGACTCACGATTTAGGAAAGCATTCACACCGATTTCCTTATCTTCAGTATCGAATAAAGCCACAAATTCAGACCTCTCCATACGTACACCTTCACTAAAAGGTAAATCAAGAGACGCCCTTACTGCACGTTTTGCAACTTTTGTAGTATATGGAGATTTTTTTGCAATATTTTCTGCCAACTTCATAGTAGTTTCTTTGAGATCTTCGGGAGTGGTTACTGAATTAATTAAACCATAAGAAAGTGCTTTTTCAGAGTCAATCATATCTCCTGTGAGGACCATTTCTAATGCCTTGCCATATCCAATTAATCTACATAATCTCTGAGTACCACCTCCACCCGGAATTAATCCTAAATTTATCTCAGGCGTACCAAATTTCGACCTATTAGAAGCAATTCTGATATCGCAAGAAAGTGCTAATTCAGTGCCTCCTCCCAAAGCAAATCCATCAATCATAGCTATAGTTGGTTTGGAAAGATTCCATACTTTTTCCCAAGCATTATCTTCAAAGAAGGGTCGGACATCATCTGAATTTTTACCAATAAATTCGGAAATGTCTGCGCCAGCAGCGAAGGAATATGGTTTCTTCTTCTTACCTTCTAGAGGCGGATTTGGTGGAGCACCTGTGATAATAATAACTCTAATCAGATCATTATATTCAGCTAAATCACAGGCTTCTTTCAATGCTTTATGAGAATCAGAATTTAACGAATTTAATTTATCAGGTCGATTTAAGGTCCAAACAGATACGAGCCCTCCCTCTGGAAAAGTACCTTCAATCGGGATGTTTTCTATTAGTAGGATATCATCATTCATACTTTACCGAAGAAGAACGAATGTTTGAACATACGGTTAACCCGATTTCATTCTTTTTCTAACTGAGGAGGAGGCATGGGCGGTAACCCAGGAGGAGGAGGCATGGGCGGCAACCCAGGAGGAGGAGGCATAGGAGGGAGCCCCGGAGGAGGTGTAATTTCACTATTTATTAGTAAAGTATCTGAATCTATTTGCTCATCTGTTTGACTTCTACTCTCTACAACTAGAGGGATAGTTAATTTCAATATTCTTGTATTATCTATCCTTACATAAGATACGCCAAGAGGTTTTGAATCATCATATTCTTCGGATTCTTCAATTATTGTAAGTCCATGATTTGGGTCATCCAATAAACTAGCAAGATCTTCTCCATCTTCAACTTCAGTCCATAAACGAGCTTTTGCAGCTCTTCTTTCAGCTAAGGCCATTCTCCTCTTTCTCTCTAAACTCGAACGGATTTCTGCTTGTCTAGACCTTCTCTGATCAACAAAATCTTCTATTTCAGACTCCATTTCAGATTGAGCGTCAGAAGTAATAACTAATTTTTTAGCAAGTTTAGTACCATCTGCCGCTTCTACATTTCCGAGAGGAACAGGGGGGATTGGGGGAGGTAAATCTTCGTTATTCGCTGCAATAAAAGAATCTGCGGATGATGTCACTGGCATAGGTGGCAATGGTGGTGGACTGAAATTTCTTTTTTTGCGACTTCGCTCAAGTTTATCTTCATTCTCTAAATTAACAACTTCTAATTTTTCTACAGGGTTGATTGGAATATTAGGAATTTCTGTCTTTTCAATTATAGGCTCATTATCAATGATTTTAGGAGGAGGAGAAACCAGTTTTTGGTTACCAGTAAACATCAATATCGCCAATATAGACAATAGAACAACTCCTCCTGCTATAGAAGAAACTAAGTCCAATCTTCCTTGAAAAATGAAAAACAAAATAAAACCGAAGAATAAGGAAAACCAACCAGTTATTCTAATTAAAGACGGCATAGTATCATCTCTGCGAGTGGGTGTCCTATCTTCACTTTGACGGATGTTTGAGTTCTTCATAAAGAATCCTTAGAGACTCTCCTCTGTGTGATTTAGATGCTTTTTCATTTTCAGACATTTCACCAAAAGTACGTCCATCTCCAGATTCGGGGATAAAAATTGGATCAAAACCAAAACCGTTTGTACCTTTAATCTGGTTTGAAATACTGCCAGGACAAACTCCTAATGCATGAAAATATTCCCCGTTTTTATATAAAATCGAATAGGTGCGGAATTCAGCATTACGATTAGACTTCTCGACAAGAAGATTAAGAATCCCCTGATTCCCTATAGTTTTTGAGATATAAGAGGAATAAACTCCAGGGAAATTATTCAAAGATTCAATAAATAAGCCTGAGTCTTCAACTAGAAAAGCATGATTTTTGAATTCAGTTTCAGAAATTAATTCTAAAGCTTGTTGAATTTTAAATCTGGATACATCAGATATCGAAGAAGATTGGGGCTCTATAAATTCTGGAGGTAAGCCATTTACAAGAAACTGTTCAACTTCATATCCTAAATTAGATAATATATCATTAGCCTCAATGACCTTATTTCTATTACCAGTAAGGAAAAGTATCTTCATAAAAATCACTAACTACTAAGCATGATACCTTACTCTTCCTCTAATAGAGTTGAATCTTTCAATGACATCTGATCCTGAAGGATTAAAATTATCAGAGGAATTAGAGAGATATCCCTCAATCATTGATTCAATTGCATTATTCTCTTCATAGTGACTTGCATTAAGGCACTCGTGCAAAACTTGTAAATCAAGTCCTAAATGTTCAATCTCAGGTGAAATTTTAGAAAGTCCAAAATCAATCATTGTTAAGTCCCCGTCATCGCTAATAATCACATTATGTGTAGTCAAATCACCATGAGATATTCCTAATTCGTGTAATTGACGAATTAAACCACCGAATTTCTTTATTTGTTTGTTATCAGATTTACCATTCAATAAAGATTCATACAAAGTTACGCCTTCTACTTCTGATAAAATAATCCAACCATCATCTATATCAACATCAAATAAAGAAGGAGAAGAGATCTCAGTCGAATGTAGTTTTGTTAATACTCTAACTTCTACAGATAGTCTTTGACGTGTCAATCTTCTATCTAAATCTGGATGACGATATGAACGAAGATTGCGTTTTTTTAAAATCGCTTTATCGCCCATCCAATATCCAGAAAATACCTTAGCTTCAGCACCCTGATGAATCATTTTGGAAGTTTTCCATAATGGCACAGACTCATCATCCATGTGTACCGGAGGTGACATACCTTGAAAGAGGTTAAACCTGACCAATGAGTGAAATCACATGTCTATGGGCCTACCAGATATACCCAGAAACCAAGAAAAGGTAATTCCTAGGCTATATTCAGAAGAGAGGATTGAAGAAGAAGCAAAGAGGCTTTTAGATGCAATAAAACAACCAGGAAGATGGACTCTCGAACACTGCAAGTCAATAGCTGCATATACATTAGAGATTAATGAGTTAAAAAAACAAAAAGATGTTTATCTAATTGCTCATTCTTATCAGACACCTGATATTATCTACGGAGTAGCAGATGAAGTTTCAGATAGTTATTCTCTCTCTAAATCTGCTAGAGATGCTAAACAACAGATAATTCTTTTCTCTAGTGTAAGATTTATGGCAGAAACTGCAAAAATACTCAGTCCTGATAAATTGGTAATACATCCATCTCCTGAAGCTGGTTGCTCATTATCAGAAAGTATTACTGCAGAAGATGTCAAAAAATTGAGAAGAAGATATCCAGGAGTACCAGTGGCCTGTTACATTAATACTACAGCAGAAGTTAAAGCCGAAGTAGATGTATGTGTAACCAGTAGTAACTATCTCAAGATATGTGAAAATCTGCCAGGAGATAAATTAATATTTGTACCAGATCGATTTATGGGTGAGCACTTACAAAAATCACTAGCAGGAAAGAAAGAAGTTATTATTTATGATGGAGAATGTGAAGTTCATGCATTATTTACCGGAGAGAAAATCCTTTCCTGGAGAGATAGAGCAGATAGAGCAGGAATTGATCTTCAAGTTCTAAGTCATCCTGAATGTTCTGCTGATGTATTAGAAGAAAGTGATTTCATAGGCAGTAGTGAAGTCTTAATCAAAGAATCAATTAGATTGGGTAAAGAAGGGAAAAATAACATCATGCTGATTACCGAATGTGGAACTGCGGACAGAGTATTGGCAGAAACTAAAGATGAATTGAATATTATTGGAACGTGTGTAATGTGTAAACATATGAAAACAACTCTTCTAGAAGACATACTACAATCATTAAGAGACCCCAGAGATGATCAAATAATTCAATTAGAAGAAGAAGTTATTGAAAGAGCAAAATTCTCTCTTGATGAGATGTTCAGATATGCTGAAGCCTAGTTACTTATCCTTTTCTCAATAGCAGCTTGATGAGATAATAGTAGCAATAATGGAATCAACATCAATATTGCTGATTGTAATACAACTGATGAATATTCTTCAAAGGTCTTTTCAAGAGAATATATCACTAACTCCGAGTCTCCATTTTCATCAATCTCAATCCATGTTACACCATTATCGAGTACATGAGGATTTTCTTGATCTAAATCATCAAGAGTAATCTGAATACGGCCATTATTGTCTTCAATATTCCATAAGAATACTTCCCTGTTAAAATTTTCAGGATCTAAATTTATAGTAGGGGAAGTAATTGGTCTCTGTAAAAATGCAATATAATTCCCTTCAATACTAGGCGATTCTGATGGCCATAGGGGATTAGAAATCATTTCTTGATTTCCTGTTAAAGCATCTACTAAGATTAAACGATTGAGAGGCCCTACATCGACTAAAACAAGTATCAAACTTCCATCCATTTCAATGTCAATAATTGTAGAGTTATTGTAATCCACAGGAATACCATATAAATTCTCAAGATATTCATCATTAAGATCATTCGAAAAATTTTCAATTAAAATATTAATTTCAATCCCTGGATTAAATGGTGTTGTGACATTGATAATTGGGCCATTGATCGTATTGTATGCGGAAGCAAATAATTGTCCTGAGCCCTCAATTGCAGTTAAATCTTGGATATTTTCATAAGAAAATAATTCATCATGTAAGACATTGATTATTTCAATTGTATTATTCTTTACTATAACTAAACATGGTTGACCTTGATTGTTCTCAATAATAGAAACTCTGTCTAATTCATCGTTATTTGTGATACTAAATATAGGGTCAAAAACTTCAATAGATGAATTGTTTAATTGGAAAAAATCTAAGTTTGATTCATCAAAAAGTATGAGATTATTATTTGATAACTCAATTTGAGGAGGGTTAGACCAATTATTTCCTTCGATAATTGCCTCTTTCTGATTACTTACATTCCATAACTTGATTGTTATTTCATCATCAATATCCTCAACTCCAACTACCCATCCCTCTGAGCCAGCAGCATTTGTTGGATTGACTCCCTCGATTGGAAAATCCTGATGAGTTGCATCCCACAATAATACTCCTCCTGTTAAAACTAATACTGTGGCAATAAATGCTTTTGTCTGACTGGAACTAGGTTGCTGTATAGGGTGAAAGAATTTTTTAGTAATAGTCCAAGACTCAGATAACCATTTCTTTGGATCATCAATTGCTCGAGCTAATCTTCGTGAAAACAATCTTTCATCAGCGAATTGCCATATTGGAGTATGTGTCTTGGCTGTAATTTCAACAGCGATCATAGCAACAATAATTCCGCCGATAATATCCGATACCCAATGGATACCGAGATAAATTATTGTAAAAGCAGTTATTACAATAAAAAGTAGCAATAGCCTCCTATATCTTAACCATCGTTCATCTGAATCCCATCTTTCCATAGTTAACCAAATTGCAAAAGGGAGTCCAATATGTAAGCTAGGCATACCGTTAGTGAAAGGGTCAATCTGTATGAACCAATTATGAATCTCTGGAGTTAAATCATAAGCTATTGTTTCCATCTCAGGGATATAATTCCCTGTAACTCTGACATTAAAAAATAAATAGAATGGTATAGCTAGAATATAGACCCAAAACATTGACAGAGATACTCTATCGGCCATATATCTATCATCAAAAAATATTGGATATATGAAAGAAGAAAAAGTTACAGCCATAAATCCCATAACATAAAAATGTGTTAAACTAAAAGACAATAAAGAATTATTCAATGAATCTTGTACCCACCAAACAATGTCACCTTCAATCGCATAAATATAGGGAGTCATATCCAATTGAGTATTAGCCATTATAATTCTATCTAACTGGTCTAGCAAATCTTTCCATAAATAAACAGAAAAAACTACTATCATGTGAGCCCAGTATCTTCTAAACATATCAATGAAACCGGAAATTCGAATTTTAGCATAATCGGGCTTAAAAAATGGCATTAGAGAAAGACTAATTATGATAGCCCCGGTAATCCAAGTAAGATAAATTCCACTCGCCACAGCCATATTATCAATATGACTCGGGAAGACTACACGTCATGAAACTGACCCTTCTATGAAATAACGATTTATGATATTCGAACTGTTGGATTGCTAGGAAGTTCTAATGATTCAACTACTTTTTCAACAATTTTATCAAAGGCCTCCGCGGTTGCTCCATCAGGCTCTGCTAATATTCGATGAACACCATCATCTCCTCCTCGAACAATCCCGGGATCAAAAGGAAGAGCCCCCAAAAACGGTACTGAAAGATTTTCTGCAGCATCTGAACCCCCACCACTTTTGAAAACATCTAATGTAATGGTCCATTTACCTTCAGAATCAGAAACTGTCTCTATCATATTTCCAGTGGGGCCTTTGATTGAAACTTTGGTTTCAGGGTCAGTAACTCCATCAATAGTATAACCACTCATGTTTTCTACCACCCCAATTATAGGAATCGAGATAGTTTTAGCAAAATTGATCGATTTTCTACTATCTAGTAATGCTACTTCTTGAGGAGTAGTTACAATAACAACTCCATCAATTGTTGGTAGACTTTGAGAAACAGTAAGGGGTTCATCGCTGGTCCCAGGAGGGAAATCAATTATTAATGCATCAAGTTCACCCCATTCAACATCTCCAATAAATTGATTTATTGCGCCCAATTTTATTGGGCCACGCCAAATTACAGGCTTATCAGGATCTTCAATTAAAAATGCCATGGAAATAACCTTAATTCCATGTGAACCTATAGCTGGATGGATTCTGCCATTTTCGACATGTAAATCTGAACCTTCCAAACCTAGCATCTTTGGAACATTTGGGCCAGTAATATCAATATCCATTATTCCGACTTTCTTACCCCTACGAGCTAAAGAAAGAGCTAATCCAGTAGCAACTGTAGACTTACCAACTCCTCCTTTACCAGATAAAACCATTATCTTATGCTTAATATCCTGGTCTATTTTATTGATACGTAACTTTCTTTGCATTTGTTGATAAGCTTGTTCCATCTGAGCTTTTTGTTCAGTTGATGCCTCAGACTTCTCTTCTTTCTGTTCTGATTTACCATGATGATGGCGAATCGGAGGTTCTGGCATGATTATTGCGCGTAGTAAACAATACTTCAACCCTAGTGATAATGAATTAAACATTAGAGTAAAATAACCTATATGAGTTTATTTCATTAAACTTGACCTCTTCGGAATAATGTGAAACTATTGTTTGTATGTGTAGGAAATACTTGCAGAAGCCAAATGGCTGAGTCTCTGGCTAAAGATATGGGATTCAAAGCACAATCTGCAGGAACACATCCAGGAGAAAAAATTGCCATAAATGCTGTTGCTGTGATAAAAGAATTAGGAATTGAAATGGATGACCAATTTCCTAAATCTATAGAGATGATAGATACAAAAGGATACGACAAAATAATTAGTATGGGATGCGGAGTTGAATGCCCAAATCTTCCAATTTCATCGGATTGGGGATTAGATGATCCAGTAGGCCACGATATTATTTTTTACAGGAATACTAGAGATAAAATACAATCTTTATTAGAAAAATTGCCTCAAACTCAGACCGACGCTTAGAAAAGTGACTCAGGTTTCCCTCTAGTCAAACGAGTGTAGTGTAGTGGTTATCACCGGGCGTTGCCAACGCCTGAACCCGGGTTCAAATCCCGGCACTCGTACCAAACTAATCTATGTCTGAATTACGTAAAATTATTAAAATTCCAGCAAATGATAGTGACAATACAATAAATAAACCAAGCACAATCAATATCGATTTATTATCTGAAAACCAGTTTCCAGTAATAGATTCATCAGTTTTATCTAATTTAATTACTAAACTTTGATCGGATACATCTGTTGTAGAAAGATAAATGTCGGTACCTCTAACAAAAATTTCTATCTCTCCATTGGGTAAACTTGAGCGAGGAAAAATCTCCAATGAATATATTCCATCATTAGCGATTCTGTCGACTCCAACACCATCATCTTTCATTAATATCCAGTTATTAGATTCACCAATAGGGGCTAATCTACCCATTTTAACCTGAACTGAAGATAAACCATCGGGATCAACTATTGATATTTCCAATACTTGAGGTATCGGGTCACCGGATTTAGGTACGGTAACTGTATCTGATATTTCATTACCTCTAATAATTGAATAATTCACAAAAGTTGGAGCCTCATTCTCAATAATTAATATTGAGCTAATTTCTACTCCATTAATAAAAGATTTAGTAATTAATCTAGAAGAATCATTCCCATCTATCAATCTAATTGGAACTAATCTTTCACCAGGTGCAATAATATATGGAACTTGAAATTGTCCCACCCATTTGGAGTCAATTAATGAGAGAGGAATTGATTCTCCACCAGCACTTGTTAATTCTAAAGAAACAGAGCTTACACCATGGCCATCATTTGCCGAAATAGATACATCAACAAAATCTCCTCTTTTCACAACATTCGGTGTGAAACTGATGGATGACATCACCGGAGCAGGATTAAGAATTACAATATTTGAGGAAAACACTACAGTTTCCCAAAAATCATTAATTTCTATTTCAACTGTCTTATTTCCAAAATCTAGCCCATCTGCTATTATTAGCGATGTCCAAACATCGTCATGGATAACGGTATCTCCAAATAATCCTCTATCTGATAATTCAATAATCCCCAATCCAAATTGGGACATATCTACAGATATGGAAATAATATCATTATCAACATCATCTACTGAAACTTCGAGATGAGCTTGCCCTCCCTCAGTATACAAAAAACCCTCTCTGAATTTAATATTTTCTAATAATGGAGGAGTGTTTTCTTCGGCAGTAATTATTGAAGGTGAGCGAATCTTATCTAGATTTTGAGTCTCGTGAAAATTAACCTCTCCTTCTAATAGAGGTAAAGTAATTGAACGATTTACATGATGGAATAGTCCTGCTAATAAGCCTTCATTAATCACACTTCCAGCTGCTTCTGTATTGTTACCATAATCTCCTATCCAGTCGATTACATCGACATTATGGCCATCTATATTCACTTCTCTACTATCTTGAACTATGATTGATAAAATAAGATCTGAATTTCTAGATAAAATAATTTCATCACCTGGACTTAATATCTCAGGAATTAAACCAGTTTCTTTAGTTATAGGAGATGCTTCAAAGGAACTGGAAGAAGGCCTTTCAACATCAACCTGGATTGGAGATTCTTCGGGAAAATAATCTGAACTTGAACCATTATCTTCAATATACTGATATCTAACTATTGGATTTTCCCAATAAGATTGAGGTACCGTATATTCATATGTAAGATTATGTTCAGCATTTATTTCTTCGTCTACAATCATGAAGACTGAAGATACATTTAGCCAATTCTCATTTCTAATTTTATTTACCTCAAAATTAGTACCTGACAAATTCTTTTGAGTGGTCTTATCTTCGATTAATCTGATTATCCCAAATGAACCTGAAACATCTCCATCATATGTTCCATCAACTCTTAAAGTGTCATGAAGAATAAATCCATTTCTATCTTCGAAATGTAAACTATCAACAGTTCCGTTAGTGTAAATATATGGAGCTTCTTCTGAAATAAGTGCATTAAATTCTGCATTACCGATATACTTCAAAAGATGTTCTTCTTGAACTCCATTTATCCATAGATCTTTGTATCTAAATTCTTCTAATTCAAGATCAATATTTCCATCTGCAAAGTCAATAAAGCTTGTAGCATCTGCTTCTAAATTTATATTCTGGTATTCGCGTAAACCATCTGAATCTAAAGACTCGAAGTAAAATGAAGAAATATCGCCTGAGATAAATAGAGACTCATTGTCTGAATTATCTAGAAAATATAACATTCCATGGCCATCAACTAACAAATGCTCAGTGTAACTATCTTGTAACAATGTACGATTATAAAATGCTTCAGTCACATTTACCGAAATATTCAATCCATCCTGAATAGTCAATAAATTTCCTTGTCCACGCATCTCAAACTCCTGCCCAACTAATTCTTCGTCATAATAAGTCTGGTTTAACCAGACCTTATCTAAATCGAGTTCAATATCCATATTATCAAAATTATATAGTTCAAAACTTCCAGAACCTAATTCATTTGATGTGAGACTAGGGCCTATCCTTTGCTGCCAACCTCTACCTTCAAAAATAAGATTGGAACTGGACTCAGAAGTTCCTAAAATATTATTTTGCCATGTTCTATTGCTGGTCACTTCATGATCTGCTATTGGTTGATTCCAATTTGTGACTCTAATAGAACGGCTACAAGATGCTTCCAAAGTTTCAATCGAAATTTCAATTTCATCCATGAACATAGGTTCTTCAGGCAGAATAATATCAATTTCTCCGCCAGCTAAAATAACATTCGAATTAAAGTTACTTCCTATTGTCTGGTTAGCACGTAAATGACTTATTGAAGTGTCTACTAAATGAGGTGTGGTGCCATTAACAAAAGAAGGGGAGAAAGACACTACATAACGGTGTATAATTAGTGGATCATATACCGAGAAATTACCATCAATATCCATTACTGGGAAGTAATCTACTCCCCAATCAGCAAGTATTTCACACTCTATAAAATCATTTTCTTCAGCAGAAACCAATGATGAAAAACTACTAAACAATAAAATAAAAATAATGAAAAAAGCTTGTTGGATGCTTTTCATGATAAACTCTAGAAGAATATGCTTTTGAAACTTAGGGGTCAATGATTTTTATAATATCTCTAGAATAATGGTTCTTCCCAATCATCTTCTTCTCCGGATCTCTCTTTCCAAAGATTCGCAGGCATGTCATCATATATACCAGCATAAGGATCTTCATCATCAACCTTTTTTCCTCTCATATCCATTGCAGCGAGAGCGAATGCCTCAGCTGTAGATTTAAACTTCCAATAATGGATTCTCCATTCTCTTCCATCCCATAATGTTGTCTCTTCAGATTCTGTAGTCAGCAAATCGTAATCTTGTAACTGATAGAAAAGATTACGATCATTAGGTTCTAGTGCGTTATCAATTATTCGATTTGAGAAACCAAAAAAACCCAATGCATGCTCAGCAATGCCTTCAGCCACGACAGTTTCCATATCTTCGTCAACTTTACGGCGAATGGCCTGAGTTAATTGTGCAAGTGTCAAACCCATATCACCGACTCCGATATATATTCCATGGATGGGTGTGACTTATCAACCATACTTTATTACGATTACAGATTTGATTTGAATCCCGAAGCCATTAATCGAGAGACGCGAGTCGTAATCATCATGGAAGAGGCTGGCAAGAAGACTTTCTTGGGCCTAGAAGAAAATGAAAATGGCCCTTATGACATTGTAATTTTACCCATACCTTATGAAATGACAACAAGTTACAAGGAAGGAACTGAATTTGGACCAGAGGCTTGCATTAGTGCAAGTTCACAGGTCGAATTATTTGATGAATTATTAGATGATGATCTTCCTTGTGGTTTCAAATTATTCACCTCTGATAATTGGAATAATGAGGTGTCAAGTCTCAAAGAAGCTTTGGAAAGTATTGAAAGATTTTCTTCAAAGTGGGTTAATGGTGAACAATTTCCAATATTTTTAGGTGGTGAACATGGCATATTACTACCAATAATTAGATCTCTAAAAAAACATCCAAAAATTGAGGGAGAACTAGAAAAACTAACTATTGTACAAATTGATGCACATGCGGATTTAAGAGATCAATTAAATGGAGAAAGATTTTCTCATGGCACCGTGATTAGAAGATCTTTAGATGAAGGTGTGGGTAAAATAATCCAGATAGGCGTCAGAGCATATTGTTCGGAAGAAAAAGAAATAATTGAGAGTGATGGAAGAGTGAATACATGGTTTGCCAGAGATCTTATTAGTATAGATTCAGAATCCTCAAATTGGAATGAAATGATTAATCAAATCAAGAATCTATCAGGGCCTATATGGCTTAGTTTCGATATTGATGGATTAGATGGGATTCTAGTTCCAGCAACGGGAACCCCAGTCCCCGGAGGATTATCATTCTGGGGAGCAAATAAAATAATACAAGAATTATTTAATGCTAAAAAATCACAAGTAATAGGTGCAGATGTTAACGAAATCTCAACTTCACCAGATACTAACCTGACAGAATTCTCTGCAGCTTTAATTGCTACAAAGATTATGGCTTGTCATATAATGAGTACGAAAGAACAATAATAGTAAATACTTTATTAATTCGAATAATTGATTATATATTTAATCAAATATGCTCTGAAATTGAAACTTTGAAATACAATTCTTTGTATAATTGAATATTATCGCAAATACATGCATGTAACAGTTAGTGAATTTTTAGAAACCGGAGACATTATGATTATTCCTCTTTTTCAGGATACGGAAAAGGCACCAAATAATTCAACAAGGGGTTTGAGTAGGAGTGCAAGTATCGCCGTAAAATCTGCGATTTCTAGCGACGGTTTTGATGGAAAGGAAAAATGTCAGATTTCAATATGGACGAAAGAATGTCAAATAATACTTTTAGGAGTTGGCGATAGAAATAAATTGACTCTTAAGAAATCTAGAGATTTTGGTGCGAAATGCTTTAGCAATCTTCCAAATAATCAAGGAAGAAATATTGTTATCAGATTTACCTCAGGATGGAATAATGAGAATATGGCATCATTTGCAGAAGGAATGATACTGAGAGATTATTCATTCGATAAGTATCAAAAAAAGGATGATGAGAAAAATGATAGTGAATGGTCAATAATTTGTCAAACAACAAAAAGATATACTAAAGATCTCGATTTAGAGATAAATAGACTTTCTTCCATAGCTACTGGTGTGCACCTCGCTAGAGACTTAGGAAATGAGCCTGCAAATCGACTTTATCCTGAAGAGTTTGGAAGAAGAGCATTAGAATGGTCCAAAGGAAAAGAAAATGTTGAAGTGGAAGTCTGGAACTTCTCTCGTCTCAAAGAAGAAGGAATGAATGGACTTGTTGAGGTTGGAAAAGGAAGTGTACATAAGCCATGTATGGTATTCTTCCGTCTTAATCCTACTACAGACACCAATAAACAAGTTCCTTGTATTGTAGGCAAAGGTATTACCTTTGATTCTGGAGGAATTTCAATCAAAGGCAGTGCAGGAATGGATGAAATGAAATTAGATATGCATGGTTCCGCTACTGTTTTTGGACTCTTTCAGGCTCTTCATGCAACCGGTTACGAAGGTCGAGTTAATGGAATAACATGTATGGCAGAGAATATGCCAAGTGCTGAAGCATATAGGCCAGGGGACGTCATAGACACATATTCTGGAAAAACTATAGAGGTCCTAAATACAGATGCTGAAGGACGTAACGTACTAGCAGATGGGCTTTGGAAGGCCAGTGAATTGAATCCATCTTACATCATTGATTTAGCAACATTAACCGGATCAATTGTAGTGGCTCTTGGTCATGAAGCAACAGGATTATTTTCGAACAATGATTCATTATCGGGAAGAATAAAGAAGGCAGGAGATGAGGTTGATGAAATTTGTTGGCCTATGCCATTGTTACCTGCATTTGAAAAACAAATGACATCCTCTAAAATCGCAGATGTAAGAAATCAAGGAAAAGGTCGATGGGGAGGGGCAATCCAAGCTGCAGGATTCTTGAAACAATTTGTCCAAGAACGCGAAGATGAAAACGGAGAAAAATCTCAAATTCCATGGGCACATCTAGATATTGCAGGAACTGCAGGAATTTGGGGTGGAGAGTCAAATGCAACTGTTAGCCATGGAGCCACGGGAATACAAGTTCGAACTCTACATCGATTAATAACGAGTAAGTAAATTACTCCTGAGGAGATATTAAAAAAATAATGAGATAAGCAATTGCTAAACTGCCACCAGTAAATATTGTCAGTAAAGAGAATAGGACTCTCGAAGTTAGAGAAGTTATTCCTAATTTCCTAGCAAGTCCTGAGCAGACTCCCAGAATTATCCTGTCATCAATTGGTCTGACGAATGGTTTAGCACCAATTTTAATTTTCTTAAGTGCAAACTCTTCATCCATCTAATCACTCATCAGTGTCGTCATCATCTGAGTCCAAAACTTCAAAATCTGCCTCTACAACATCACCTTCTTCTGAATCATTATCTTCATCTGAAACCTCTGCGGATGCTGCTTCATACAATTTAGAGGATAAACGATGCATTAATTCTTCTAACTCTTGTATTCTTGATTGGATACTTGATTCATCTAAGTCTTCATCAGAAACTGGTTTTTCATCTGAGACGATTAAAGATTCCAATTCTTTCAGTTTTTCTAAAACTGGACTAACTACGTCCTCTGATAATTTCTCTTTCGTCTCATCGATTGTTCTTCGAGTTTGGTATACTATACTATCTGCCGTATTTCTTAATTCAACCCTAGCTTTCTTGCGTTTATCTTCTTCAGCAAATTCTTCAGCATCACTTATTTTTTGTTTAATTTCTTCTTCAGATAATGAAGTTTGGCTCTCAATTTTAATTGACTGTTCGGTACCAGTACCAAGATCCTTTGCAGAAACATTCACGATACCATTAGCATCGATATCAAATGTAACCTCAATTTGAGGTAGCCCTCGCGGAGCAGGTGGAATGCCCATAAGATGGAATCGGCCAAGAGTTATGTTATCGTTTGCAAACTCCCTCTCGCCTTGGAGCACATGCACTTCAACTGCTGGTTGATTGTCTGCCGCAGTTGAGAACGTTTCCGAGCGCCTAGAAGGAATTGTTGTATTTCTTTCAATCATTGTAGTCATAATTCCACCCAATGTTTCTATTCCTAAAGTCAAAGGAGTTACATCGAGAAGAAGAACATCAGTAACTCCTTCATCACCTACAATAATTCCTGCTTGTAGTGCTGCCCCTAAAGCAACTGCTTCATCGGGATTAATGCCCTTAAAAGGAGACTTTCCTACTTCTGATTCGATAGCCTCCTGGACAGCAGGGACTCTAGTTGAACCACCTACAAGAATTACCTTATCGACATCGCCCTTACCTATCCCTGCATCCTTCATTGCTCTCCGTGTTGGAGACATTGTTCTCTCAACTAAGTCTGAAATTAAGTCTTCAAACTTAGCTTTAGAAAGTGAAAGATCTAAGTGTTCAGGCTGACCATCTTTCATTGTAATGAATGGTAGGTTTATTTGAGACATGGAAGTACCAGACAACTCAATTTTAGCCTTTTCTGCAGCCTCACGTAGACGACTCATTGCTTGCATATCTTTTGTTAAATCAATTCCAGAAGATTTCATATATTCGCTAGTTATCCATTCAACAATCACTTGATCGAAATCATCTCCACCAAGCCTATTATCTCCACTTGTTGCCTTGACTTCAATCTGTGGCTGGCCATCAACTTGGTAAATCTCTAGTACTGAAACATCGAATGTACCTCCACCCAAATCATAAACTAGAATTGTCTGATCTTCGTCCTTATCTACTCCATAAGCTAGAGCTGCTGCTGTAGGTTCGTTGATTATCCTAAGTACTTCTAAACCAGCAATTCTACCCGCATCTTGTGTTGCCTTTCTTTGGGCATCGGTAAAATACGCAGGACAAGTTATCACTGCCTGAGTAACCTCTCGGCCCAAATATGATTCTGCATCCGCCTTTAATTTCTGTAAAATGAAGGCAGATACCTCTTGAGGAGTGTATTCATTATCATCAATATTCTGAACCCAATCAGTACCCATTTCTCTTTTAACTGAAAGAATAGTTCTTTCTGAGTTTGTCACGGCTTGTCTTTTAGCAGTAACACCTACTAGTCTTTCGCCGTCTTTGCTAAACGCAACGACAGAAGGGGTCGTACGAGATCCTTCTGAATTGGCTATTACCACTGCCTGGCCTCCTTCAAGAGTTGCTACACAGCTGTTTGTCGTTCCAAGATCTATTCCTATTACAGGTCCACTCATTTTATTCACTTCCTATTTCAATTATTATTCCTAATATCGAATATAACATCAAGTATGCCATTATTTAGGCTCCATTCAACAATCTGACTTGCAGGTTCGGTTAAATCAAATCTCTTAAAGGGCCTTAATTGAGTTGTTTTCATCAACTGAAATGCCCCCCCAGAATCTATCAAATTAATCTCTAATTCCGATTCTACAATATCTAATTCACGAGAAATGTCTACAGTTGCATAAATCCTATCTTCATGAATATGGATGTCAACCGAATCTAACTGCTCTTCGACATCTTCTTCATGATTTAGTTCGGCATCAACTACGGGAGTTGGATTATTAACTTCTATGTTAACCCCCATATTCCTGAATAATTCTGAAAAACCATCAGGACCATTCAACATTGATTCCATAGTTTTTCTAAAGTCATCAGAGTTTCCATTTATGTCAATTTTCATATCCTGATTAGATAGTTTCTCTGGATCAATACCCATTTTTTCGAATTGTTCGCGGACTTGGGAAAGCATATTTCTAAGAATGTTAATATCTATTGGCATACCCATGTCAGAAAACATTCGCGCCATTTCCTTGAGCATCTGCTCTTCCCATTCATCCCTACTATTTCCATCCATATTTGCCACTACTTAACTTGAGGTTGTATAGTGGGAAGGTACTATCCTTTATGAACCTCTCGTTTTGAATTCTTTTGCAAATAAGTATTGATTGGAAATGTTATTGTCACGGGAGCGGTTTCAAATCTGTTAGGTTACTCGCGAGCATGTATGTCAGATGCCGAACATGAAGTTGCTTTGGAGGATACTGACCGTATTCATGGCCGAACTGCTTTAGTGCGTAATGTCGCTGCTGCTGTTTCTTTGTCGAATGCCGTTAGATCCACATTAGGTCCCAGAGGGATGGATAAAATGCTCGTTGATGGGGAAGGGGCTGCGAGTGTCACTAATGATGGAGTGACGGTTTTAGAAATGGCTAAAGTTGAGCACCCAACTGCGAATTTACTAATTGCGTCTTCAAGTTCACAAGACCGTGCAGCAAGAGATGGAACTACTACTACGGTAATTTTGATGGCCGAGATGCTGCAAAATGCTTTGGAATTAGTTAGGGCTGGAATTCATCCCTCAATAATTATTAATGGCTACAGAATTGCAAACGATAAAGCATTAGAAGAACTTGATAATATCTCACGCTATGCTAACGATAGAGGTCTGAAAGAAGCAGTTGTTAAAACTTCTTTACAAGGAAAAATAGATTCTTTATTGTCTAAACATCTTACTGAATTAGCATTAAATGCCGCAGAATCATTGTCTGATGAAGATGGTGGTAAAGACTTAGAAAGACTAAGAATAAAAAGAATACAGATTTCTGGAGGTAGAGCATTAGATAGTGAATTGTTACCTGCATTAGTGCTAGCGAAAACTAAACTTATTGGGACAACTTCTACTTTTTCGGAAGGAGGTAGGGTTGCAATAATTGATGGAGCTATTGAAGAAAGGAAATTGAGTTTGGATGCGCAAATCGAGATTAATGAATTAGGTGTGCTAAAAGATTTTCAAGCTCGTAATGAAAAATATCTCACAGAAATTGTAGGGCATCTAGAAAAATTAGGAGTTGATTTACTTATAGTTAGAGATGGGATAGCAGATGAAGCTATTTCCATCTTATCTGAAGCAGGAATTACCGCCTATAGAAGATTCGAAAGAAACGATCTTGAAAGATTATCAAAGTTGACAAACGCAAATATGATTAGAGATATCAAGAAAATTACTAAGGAAGATATTGGAGAATATTCATCACGTTCAGAAGAAAATATTGGGGGAATTAATTATACAAAGATAGAGGGAGAGTTTGGTGGTGCAATGACAGTTATCATCAGAGGTTCTACTCCCGAGATTAGAGATGAAGTAGGAAGGGCATTTGATGATGCCTTGGGAGTAAGCCATAGATTAACCAAGGAAGAAGAAATTCTTCCAGGGGGGGGAGCAACACAGATACACCTAGCAAGAAAACTAAGAGAATATGCAACTACACAATCGGGTAGAGAGCAAATGGCTATTGAAGGATATGCAGCGGCTCTAGAAATAGTCCCTCGTACATTAGCTGAAAATGCTGGCTATGACCCAATAGATATTGTTTTATCACTCTCAGCAGCACAATCAAAAAATAAAGAAGAAGGTGCTTGGATTGGCCTTAATGGAAATTCAGGCGAAATCTCGAATATGCTTAAAGAAGAAATCTTTGATCCAAAATTTGTAGCCGAACATGCAATTACAGGAGCAACGGAGGCTGCAATAAGCATCCTGAGGATTGATGATGTATTATGGGCAAAGAAAGGCCCTGAGACTCCAGATTGGACTAACCAGATTGAAGATAACTAATATCACTTTAAGTTACTAATCATCTCATCAACCATAGTTTCTAGATCAAATCTTGATTGCCAATTCCAGTCATTTCTTGAAACCTCATCATCAATAGAATCAGGCCATGAATCGGCATAATTTTGACGTATGTCTGGTTTATATTTACAAACGAAATGTGGCAATCTCTTCTTAATCTCAGATACTAATTCTTTGGGCGTGAAAGAAAGACCAGAAATATTGTAACCGCAACGTGCTGAACTCAATGAATCAATTGGAGCATCCATTAATGATATTGTGGCTCTAATCGCATCGTCCATGTACATCATGGGGAGACGAGTGTCACCATTAAGGAAACAATCATACTTTGAATCATCAGAAAGTGCTGCATGGAATATATCTACTGCATAGTCAGTAGTTCCACCGCTAACAGGTGACTTCCAAGAAATAAGACCAGGATACCTAATACCTCTAATATCTACTCCATATTTTTGATAATATATCATACCTAAGATTTCACATTCTACCTTAGTCATTCCATATTTAGTAGTAGGATTAAGCGGAGTTACTTGAGGAGCTTTCTTGGGTGTATCTGGGCCAAAAACAGCGATAGATGAAGGAGTGAAAATGCGTAAACCAAATTCTCTGCCAGCATCAAAAATATTTCTAGTACCTTCTACATTAATCAATTCGCATAATTCTGGATTTTCTTCACCTCTTGCGGAAAGAATTGCAGCTAAATGATAAATAATTTTGATGTTCTGATCATTAATAATCTGAAAAATTCGATTTTTATCAAGTACATCTAGATTAACATATGGGCCAGTTAGAATGCATGAATGATTTGGTTTCTCCCTGATATCACTAGCTATTACCATATCAGAACCATAAATCTCTCTTAATGACTGTACTAAATCAGTACCAATCTGACCAAGTGCTCCTGTGACCAATATTCGGCCACCCTCGCGTCCAATCATAGTCGACCGGAGAGATGGAGATACTTAGACTTAGCAAAGATTGTTTTTTGGACTAAGTCTAAGGAATGTTGATAGGCAAGGTATGTTGGCTTCAAACCCCGTTGATTGAATGAAGTATGTTGTAGTCACGGGAGGCGTCTTGTCAGGACTAGGTAAAGGGATTACAGCGAGTAGCATAGGAGTATTGCTGAAATCCGCAGGACTGAGCGTCACTTCTGTAAAGATTGATCCTTATCTGAATTGTGATGCTGGGACGATGTCGCCGTTCGAACATGGCGAGGTATATGTTTTGGATGATGGTGGAGAAGTGGACTTAGATTTAGGAAACTATGAAAGATTTCTAGATATATCATTAACCAAGGATAATAACATAACTACAGGTAAAGTTTACCAGTCTGTGATTGAAAGAGAAAGAAAAGGAGACTATCTCGGTAAAACCGTACAGGTAATCCCACATATTACAAATGAAATTCAAGAGTGGATAGAAAGAGTTGCCAATACCTCGAGTGACGGGACAAATAATACTCCAGATGCTTGTGTAATTGAATTAGGAGGGACGGTAGGAGATATTGAGAGTGCACCGTTTATAGAAGCCTTAAGGCAGTTCCAGTTTAGAGTTGGAGAAGAAAATATTTGCTTTGTCCATGTAAGTTTAGTTCCTGTAATGGGACCAGTTGGAGAACAAAAAACAAAGCCGACTCAACATACTGTAAAGGAACTGAGAGGACTGGGCATTATTCCAGACATTCTTGTTTGTAGATCAGAGAATCCATTGGACGAAGAAACAAGAGTGAAGTTAGCAGCTTTTTGTCATGTTTCGCCAGATGCCGTGGTTTCAGCTCATGATGTGTCGAATATATATCGGATTCCAATTCTATTAGAAGAACAAGGTGTTAGTCATGTACTTTCAAAAGAAATTGGTTTTGAGTTGCCAAAATCAAGACCTCTCCTAGATGATTGGATAAGAATGGCTGAAACCGTAGATAACCTTGAAGAAGTCGTAAAAATTGCTATGGTTGGTAAATATACTGGACTTTCAGATTCATATCTCAGTGTGATTAAAGCATTACAGCATTCATCATTTGAGGTAAATCGTAAACTCCAAATTAATTGGATAGAGGCAGAGAATCTGGACGAAAAGATCAAACAAGAAAATTATGAAAAATATACTGAAGCTTGGAAATCACTAAAGGATTCAGATGGAATACTCGTCCCAGGTGGTTTTGGAATCAGAGGTATAGAGGGCAAGATAAAGGCTGCAGAATATGCTAGAGTGAATAAAATACCATATCTTGGAGTTTGTCTTGGTTTACAAATTGCGACAATAGAGTTCTGTAGAAATGTATTGGGAATGAAGGATGCAAACTCTACCGAATTTGATGAAGATACATCTCAACCAGCAGTAGTATTCATGCCAGAGATATCAAAGACGCATATGGGAGGAACAATGAGATTAGGAACAAAACCAACACCATTCCTTGTAGAAGACTGTAAAATAAAGAGACTTTATGGAAATCAATCACATGTTGATGAGAGACATAGGCATAGATACGAGGTAAATCCAGAACTAATTTCAAAAATTGAAAGTGCAGGATTAATGTATGTTGGCAAAGATGAAACTGGTCAGAGATGTGAAATTATGGAGTTGAAAGACCACCCATATTACGTAGGTACACAATATCATCCAGAATTTAAATCGAGACCAGGGAGACCTAGCCCTCCATTTTTGGGACTTCTAATGGCATCAATAGGGGAAAAGATTTGAAATTAATCAACAATTATTGGAAGTACCCTAGTAGTTCTATATCCTTGTAATACTTTCATATATTTTTTCTCAGAGAATCTATTATCTAATATTTCATCCCCAGTTTCAATTCGTAAACGACGAACAGAAATTAATTTAGCAGGAGTAACTACACCTAATATATCATCAATTGGTATTTTTCTTAAAACGCTCGGAGAAAGTTGTAAATTTCCCCTCCCTATAAGGAAACCTTGGCCACCCATGGGAGATAAGAGCAAAGTAACTTCACCTTTGTGTGAAGATAAAATATCAATTAGCTGTTCTTCATTAAGATCAGTCCCTACCTGTTCATTACCCAATGTAGCATCAATTCCTAGAACGGTTCCCTCAAAACCGACCATATTAGAAATTGTCCTCAATGTCCCACCAGAACCCCAGATAACTAATCTATCATCATGAATTAACAACTCTCGAATATGATCTGCGAGTCCTTCTATTATCTCTTCTTCACCTGTTGCCTCAACCCGCATTTTAGCGCCTTGCATCCATCTAGGCGATGCAGGTGTCTTAACTTCAGCATACAACCTAACTACCCATTCGCCATTTCGATATTTGTCTTCATCTAAATCAAGAACCTCGGTACTGGATAGTAACAAATCTCCATTCAACCATGAGGAAAGTACTTCTGCACCAGCTTTAGGAGATGAGGCAAAACATCCAGAATGCATTTTCACGCCGCATGGAATACCAATTACAGGTATGCTAGATTTATTCTGAGAATCTAGAGTTGATACTATATCCCTTGTAGTTCCATCACCACCAGCATATAGTATTAAATCTATATTTGAATCAATTAGGAGAGATACTAATGTTGAGGTATCAGACTGGCTTGTAGATCCTGACGATTCATGAATTAAGTTGAAATTGCCTATAGAGATATTATCGGGTATCCACTGGCTACCCATCCTTCCCTTGCTTGTATACCATTGGATGTCTTTGTCATTATCATAAATTTTACTGAAATATAACAACGCATCACTTACTCTTGGACCTGCCCTATCTTCTGCACCCATTGAACGAGCAAATTTAGCTTGGCCATCTGAGCCCTTGAGGCCTAATCTACCACCTAAACCGGCATCAGGATTAACCAACAAGCCAATGCGCACCATATCACTCGCAAAGGGCGTGTGTTAATATCAATACAGCCTACGGGTTTACCATAATGCGTATCGTAATTGCACTTGGTGGGAACGCTCTTCTTCGGAGAGGTGATGAAATGACTGCTGATAATCAAAGAGAAAATATCAGAATAGCAGTGAAAGCTTTAGCACCAATTATTGAAGAACATGAAGTAGTAATTAGTCATGGAAATGGCCCTCAAGTTGGTCTTCTCTCATTACAGTCTGCTGCTTACAAAGAAGTTGAAGAATATCCTCTTGATATTTTAGGTGCGCAAACTCAAGGAATGATTGGTTATATGATTGAACAAGAATTAGGTAATCTTCTACCAATTGAAAAGCCTATTGCTTCTATCCTAACAATGGTGGAGATAGATCCTGAAGACCCTGCATTTTCAAATCCAACAAAGCCAATCGGCCCGGTATATACTGAGGAAGAGGCTAAAAATCTCGCAAAAATTAAAGGTTGGGATATTAAAAATGATGGAGTTTATTGGAGAAGAGTTGTTCCTTCACCTGAACCTCATCGAATTTTCCAGTTAAGACCTATTCATTGGTTATTGGAAAAGGGAACAGTGGTCATATGTGCAGGAGGTGGGGGGATTCCTACATCTTACGCTGAAAAGGGTAAATTAGAGGGAGTTGAGGTTGTAATTGATAAAGATAGAGCCAGTTCTTTACTGGCTTTCGAGTTAGATGCTGATTTACTCATTATGGCAACTGATACAGAAGGTGTTTACCTTGATTGGGGGGGAGATTTGGAAAGAATTATTTCAAAAACAACACCGGAAGAAATCAGAGAATATGAATTTGATAATGGCTCAATGGGTCCCAAAGTTGAGGCTGCCTGTACCTTTGTTGAACGCTCAGGACAAAGAGCAGCGATTGGGTCGCTGAATGATATTCAAAAAATGGTAGATGGTTTAGCGGGAACACAATTTTTACTTGAATAACTTTTAGATTTGTGATTAAATAAGCAAGGTATTCATATCATTGTCGCGTCGGGATAGATTACGGAGGCGGAGTGAATGTCGATGATACAAGTAAAAATCAATGACGAAGAAACACATGAATACGCATCCGGAATTACTGCAGGAGATATCTTGCAGAATGTCTATGGAAAAAGAAGTGGGGCAGTAGCTGCAAATGTTGATGGTATAGAAAGGGATATGTCATTTACAATCAATGAAAATTGTAAAATTGAACCAATCTTGGGCGAATCAGAACAGGGATTGTACATTCTTAGGCACTCTTGCGCACATCTACTTGCACAAGCTGTTGTGGAAATATTTCCCGATGCTAAGCCTACAATAGGGCCGCCGATTGAACATGGTTTCTACTATGACTTTCATATGAATCCAATAGGCGATAATGATCTCAAAAAAATAGAAAAGAGAATGCAACAACTTGTTCGAGAAAATATTAAAATTCATAGAGAAGAGTATGAAAATAGTGAATTAAGAGAAATGTTCCAAGGAAATAAATTCAAAATTGAAATCATGGATGATAAAATAGGGAATGAAGTTGGTTCAACCGCCTATAGGCAAGGCGATTTTGTTGATTTATGTAGAGGCCCGCATGTACCATCAACTTCTCACCTTAGATGGTTCAAATTAACAAGTACAAGTCAGGCGTATTGGCGAGCTGATAGGAATAGAGAGCCTCTGACTCGCATTTATGGTATGTGTTATGCCACTAAAGAAGGGTTGAAAGAAAGGCAAAGGCAAATTGAAGAAGCTAGTAAAAGAGATCATAAGAAAATTGGAAAGGAAATGGAACTTTATATGATCGATGAAATGATTGGGAAAGGCCTGCCGGTTTGGCTACCTAACGGAGAAATCCTAAAATCAGAAATAGAAAGATATGCATTGGAAACTGAAGAAGAATATGGATATGATAGAGTTACAACTCCAGTTTTAGCGAAAAAAGAATTGTTCGAATGTAGTGGTCATCTCCCACATTATGCTGAAGGAATGTATCCTCCAATGGAAATGGATGATGGAACTTATTATCTAAAAGCTATGAACTGTCCAATGCATCACTTAGTTTTTAGTAATAAAAAAAGGTCATATAGAGAACTTCCACTAAGAATTGCAGAGTATGGAACCGTGTATAGAAATGAAATGTCGGGAACTTTAGCAGGTCTATTAAGGGTCAGAATGTTATCTATGAATGATGCACATATCTACTGTACCCTTGAACAAGTTGGACAAGAGGTTGCGAGTAATATAAAAATGGTTCAAGATTATTATTCATCATTTGGATTTGAAAACTATCACTTCAGATTATCGCTTTGGGATCCTGAAAATACTGATAAATACATCAAACAGCCTGAAAATTGGAATTCTACTCAAGATCACCTAAGAAGGATATTGGATGAACTAAAGGTTCCTTATGTGGAAGCAATTGGTGAAGCAGCATTTTATGGCCCTAAAATCGATATTCAGTTTACAACTGCATTGGGAAGAGAAGAATCGATGTCTACAATACAACTTGATTTTGCAGCTAAGGAACGTTTTGAACTAAGTTACAAAGATGAAAAAGGGGAAGAAAATGGAGAAGTATTTGTTATTCATAGAGCGCCACTATCAACTCATGAAAGATTTGTTGCATTCCTAACAGAACATTGGGCAGGAAACTTTCCTACTTGGCTATCACCTAAACAAATTCAAATAATTACTATTTCTGAGAAGCAAAAAGAATATGCAAGAGAGGTTGAAAAATCTTTAGCAGATATTGGAGTTAGAGTTTCTGTAGATGACTCAGATGCAACCATTGGGAAGAAAATACGTATGCATAGAAAAATGCGACCCGCATATATGTTAATTCTAGGAGAAGATGAAGAAAAAGAAAAAACCGTGTCTATTAGAATTGATCGGAAAGGCGAACCAAGAAGTGGAGAACAATGTAATGGAGTCCCCCTAAATGAATTCTTAGAAAAAATATCTGAAGAAATTACTTCTAGAAGTAAAGACCTATCATTGGTGAAATAAATATTGAGGCGTCTATATGGAAGAGGAGAAAATAGTAAATATTGCTGGTTATCGCTTTGTAGATCTAAATGATAGAGACGAGCTAAGACAACCGTTCCGATTTATTTGTGAGAAACTAAATCTAAAAGGAACTATTTTATTGAGTAAGAACGGAATCAATTTCTTTCTTGCTGGAAATAAAAAATCTATAGATTCTTACATAGAATTCCTAGAATCTGATAAAAGATTCGTCAATATACCATTAAAAATAAGTTATACCGATTACCAACCATTTAGAAGAATGCTTGTTAGACTTAAGAAAGAAATTATTTCATTGGGTTTAGATGAAGTTAGACCCGCAGAATTCACTGCCCCTAATATCAAACCTCAAGAATTTAAGAATATGTTAGATAATAATGAAGATATATTAATTCTAGATACAAGAAATGATTATGAGACTAGAGTGGGCCTATTTGAGAATGCAATTGATCTAAATTTGTCAACATTTAGAGATTTTCCAGAAGCCATCTCGGACCTCCCTGAAGAATATAAAACAAAACAAATAGTGATGTATTGTACAGGTGGAATCAGATGTGAAAAGGCATCAGTAGTAATGATGAATGCGGGATTTGAAAATGTTAAACAATTAGAAGGCGGCATTCTTGGATATTTTGAAGAAACTGATGGTTCTTATTGGAATGGAGACTGTTTCGTCTTTGATCAAAGAGTGGCAGTAGATACCGAGTTAAATGAAACAGAATACTCAATGTGCTTCGCTTGTAGAGAACCTCTAACGAATAAAGAAAGAAGATCTAATGATTATAAATTTGATTCTTACTGCCCATATTGTGTAGATAAAAATAAAAATGACCCCTAGATTCTTCGTCTAAGGTTCTCGATGATTTCATCAGTTTCTCCCAATAATGAAAGTGTAGAATCTATATCTCCCTCATCTAATAATCTCTTACATTCAGAAATTTTATTCTCAGCATTCATTCTCATTGAGTCATTGACTTTAATATTAGAAGAATCTAGTTTTTTCCTTAAGTCCATCCACTCACTTTCTACAAAAGTGTATAATTCTAAAGCCTCTGATTTTGATTTTTCATATATTTGAAGATCTTTGGTAAGTGATTCTAAGAGTCTAGATGCTTCAACCCACTGTTCTAAATCTACTTTATCTTCAATATTCTTCAATTCATTTCTCCATTGATCACCAGATTGACCAGTAGGGAATCTTGCAATCAATTTTTTCTTCTGCCTAAGTCCTCGTTGTACTTTCTGCATAGATTCAGAAACCTTATTTATATCTCTGAGAATACTTGTAGCCAATCCTTTAGCAAGGGAAGAGTTTCCTGATTCTAAAGCATTCTTTGACTCTAATAATCTCTCTTTGGTACTAATTGAGAAACTATCATCAACCTCTTCAATCGCCTTTTCTGCTTCTATTATTGCTTCTTTGGCCTCTATTGTGGTAGCTTCTAAACTGTCAAGATGTCCGGAAACTGAAGAAGCTATTTTAATTGCTTCAATTGGATTTTCCGATTCAAGTGCTTCCTTGGCAGAATCAATTATGTTTTTTATTGAGTCTAATTGAATCTGTTTGATATTAGAAATTAGTTCTTCAGCGCTTGCAATTTCATCAATTGCATTTTGCCAATACTGAATTACCTCCTCGGACTTCTTTTTGGAAAGCCGGAAGAATATCTCTGCCTCCCTCAATGACCCGAAATCAGATTCTTTTTCTCCAGATTCAAATGCATTCCTTGGACCATTTATTCCAGGAGCTATAGATTCTGCTTTCTTCAAAAAAAGATGAGTTTCTTGTCTTATGTCATCTAAGTCTTTAGCCAACGCTTGAACTCGTTCAATTTCTTCTTCAGCAAGTGAGATCATCCCCATACCTCTCTCAGGATCATTCCAACATTCCTCTCTTGCTTTCTTCAAAATTGAGGAGGCTTGTTCTAGAGAGATTCCTTTGCTCCGTAATAGTAACACCTGCCCCTCAACGGCATCAAGTTTCTTGGTGAATTTTTTCCTTGATTTGTAATTTTCATCCTTGGATAGTAAATCAGGCGCCATAGTTACTAGTACACAAATTAAGACAAATAAATAAACGTACATTTCCGACGAAATGGAATACATAATTGAGGCTGAAAATGCGAGTCCGAGAAAACTAGTTAATCCTCTCCATCTCCTAGATGAATGAGTTATGGAGAGGTTTTTCCTAGCAACAGACCAGAGAAATATTGCTAATAGGAAATATATTAATCCCGATATTAAGGCATCATTATATCCGATATTAGAGACAGATAGTGCTAAAAGACTAGGATAAGAGATATTGGCAATTACACCTAACCTAGATCTCTGAATCAGTCCATAATCAATCAAGTCAATTACAACTAATGAAGAAATAAATATCATAGATATTGGACCTAAACGAGGTAATATCTCTGGTGAACCAAATAAACCAGAAAATAACCACCATGATGCGGAAAAAATAAGTAAGAAAGTTACAGATAATGCTATTCTTTCAACTCGAACTCTATGATCTCGAATCACTCGATCAGGGTAGTCGGGTAGTAGAATCACAATTAATCACAATATGTTATGACTCATGAGTGCTGCGGATATTTGTTTCAGATTATGGCCTTTGAGAATCTACTCCCCAGAGGCGATTAACAATAATAACAAATAATGATAAAGATACAAAGACTAACAAAACTGTTTGTATGGGTTTTTGCCAAGATGGTTCAACTGGAATGTCAGATTCAATATTTATTTGACCATTATCTCCGGCACTCTCACTTTGCCACTTAAAATATGTAGTAATCGGAGTCGAACTGCTCAACTCAAAACTCAATTCTACATCGAAATATCCTGGAGAGTTAGAATTTGCAGCGGGTACTCCAACAAATGGCCCACATTGACTATTTACACAAAATTGTCCAGATCCAGAAGATGCTCTATTGTTTTTCATAGATGCTGAAAATAAAACCGTATTTCCCTCAATCAATTGACCATCAACTTCGGTAGAAATTAATTCAATATCTACTCCCAGACTTGGAGAAACTGCTAATCCAAATGCAAGATTCTGATGATTCAAAGAAGAATCATATGCGTCTATACTAAAGATATGAGTTCCAGAAGTGAACGGTCCGAGAGTCATTTTATCTATTTGATTCATTGTAACATTATCAGAAATTACTTTATTATCAATTGATAGAGACCATTTTGTATCATTAATTGAATCTAAATCATCAAAAGACTGTTGTAGAGAGATTGTAATTAGATCACCCTCTCTAGCGAGGTTATTAGATGAAATCGATTGATTATTGATTATTAAGTCAGGAACTATTGTTGGCCCTATACCATCTAAAACAATTATTTCCCATTCTTCATAAATCGTATTCCCTGCACCATCAGAAATTGTCAGATTAACTGACCATGATGTAGGATACTTAGCTTTATGACGTTCAGAAAGATTTAGATGGAGTCCGTTTACATCATTATTTTGATAAAATACATCTGAGAAAGCTAAATTATTTACATCTCTATGAATATAATTAGGAGTCTTATTTGATATGATCTTAATATCCACAGGTGACTCAGAATTAGGATCATCTGCTGAAATATTAAATGAAATACTTGTATCTGATTTAACTTCGATAGATTGATTAATATCAAGTATAATTCTCTCATTATCATCATTTATGTAAGAGATTACTGATTCCCAAGTTGGGAAAATAGAGTCAATAACTATATCTTCATGCCATGTATCTGTGACATTAAACCAATCTTTACAATGCATAACTATACTAGCAACATCTCCTTCTTGGAAACCATAATCTTGAGAAATGAAACTTAGACTAGATCCATAGTGTGTCAAAACAAGAGCGCCATTGTTTGACAATGTCCACCATTGTTGATTATGATCTAAAGTACTATCTTCACATTCTCCATAATATAATGTATTAGAGGTTAAAGTAATCATTGTTCCAGTTGAAGTTCTGTAACCCAGAGCATTGGGCATTTGATTATTAGAAATTGTTACTCGAATATTACTTGCAACATTTGCTTCGGACCGATTTACAATAAATTCACCTGGTTCTCCGGAAAATATTTCTCCCATTGCACTATATGTGTATTCCCAATCTGCTGGAAGGAAAATCATTAACGGAACTTCTTCAACTAATGAACCGACTCTTGGAAAGTCGATAATTCTAGTAGCTCGACTATCTGTCTGCCCTATCAAATCAGTTGACTCATTCCACCCCCATGTGGAGTTTTCTAATTCTATTGGACCTGATACTACTTTAGATGTAAGTAAATTAACTCCTTGGGGTGAATAAAGAGGATTATAATCAAAAATACAGCAACCACCATTTTCAGAATTGGTCCAGTTCCTTTCTATACGAAATAATTGATCGAATAAATCTGATTCATTTGAATCTACAAAGCCATCAGAATTTCCTAAATGAATATCAATTTGGGCCCTAAGTCCTAATTCCGAGTTCTGAAGAAGATCAGTTCCAATCTGATCAGAGAGAATTATAGATGACTCCCAAGATGCATTAAACTGTGAATTAACTTTTATTTCTTCTTCTATGATAAACTTTGAATATCCTGTAATTGAAGAGATAATATCTTCATCGCCAATATTTTGATCATTTGTAGCACTTACAGAAGTGTTATTCAGGCTAAAAATAACTAGCAACATCAATACAAATGAGAATATTTTTTTGTTCATCTTTTCACACTCTTGAATCATTAAAAATGATTGATGAACCATTAAAGTCAATGTTCAGAGGCAACATTCTATGCTCAGAAGAGAAATTGGACTGTAATTTTTCACGAAGTTGTTGGTCTCCATGGACAAGGAAGAATCCCCCCCCTCCAGCACCTAATAATTTAGCGCCATTAGCGCCAGTAGACATTATTTGGCTATACATCTCATCAAGGAAATCGTTACTTACATTTGAAGAAATACCTCTTTTCATAGACCATGCTTCATTGAGAAGGAGACCTAGTTTTGATAGATCTCCTGAAGAAAGAAAATCTCTCGCTTCATCTGCCTGTTCCCTTATTCTAATTAAATTATCAATAGCAGATTTTCCCTCTTCTTCTGAATTTAATAGTACAGCAGAGGCGGAACGATTCTGACCAGTGAAGATAAGAGTGAATTCATCTGAAATATTTGACTGTATTTTTTCGGAAATATTAATTGGATCGACGATTACATTGCCATCAGAACAGAATTTGATGGAGTTTATTCCACCGAAGGCTGCAGCATATTGATCTTGTCTACCAATAGGCTGTCCTAATATCTTAATTTCAATTTCACATGCTTCAGATGCCAATTGAGACGCCGAAACATTTCGCCCTGCGAAGCAATGTAAAGCATTTAGCAAACCTACAGTAACGGCAGAAGAAGACCCTAAACCAGTACCTCTAGATGGAATATCGGCTATTGTAGTTATTTCGACTCCAGAAGTGACGCCAGTTATTCTCATTGATTCACGAACTAATTCATGTTCAAGATCTTCAAAATTATCTACAACTTCTAACTTTGAATAAGATAGTCTAATTCTTTCATCAAAACGCCTATTGACAATTACATGGATATATCTATCAATGGCCAGAGATGTAACCATTCCGCCTTTTTCAGATGACGTAGAGAACCAATCTACGTCGGTTCCACCTCCACAAAATGAAACTCGAACTGGGGTCCGACTGATTATCATCAGGCTTATGGGATAATTCATTATTCATCAAGACAGCGGAATACGGTCATCAAAGGTTATACTTAGAGGGCAATACATATGACCGACTTCTGACGCGATTAACTAGGGGAACGAGTATGGGCGACCTTATCACGATGGATGATTTAACAAATGAAGAGATATTGCAAGTACTTGATAATGCAAGAAGCTTATTGCCGGTTGCCAAAGGTGAAGTATACTTGCCTTTACTTCAAGGGAAGGTTTTAGGGAATCTATTCTTTGAGAATTCCACACGTACTCGAATGTCATTTGAAACTGCTATGAAAAGATTAGGTGGTGAAGTTTTGAACCTAAGTTCCATTGGCTCTTCAGTAGCCAAAGGTGAAACTCTGTATGATACTATGCAGATGGTAGATGGATACGCAGATATCGCCGTCATTAGACACCCAAATCAGGGGGCTGCCCAATATAGTGCAGATGCTGTGGAAATACCAGTGTTAAATGGTGGAGATGGAGCAGGTAACCATCCAACGCAAACTATGCTAGATTTATTCACAATTCGGGAAGCTCATGGTAGCCTTGAAGGTTTGAATGTAATGATGGTAGGAGATCTTAGATATGGAAGAACAACACATAGCTTATCTCATGCATTAGTTAGATTTGGAGCTAAAATAACTCTAGTTTCACCCGAATCACTTAGAATGCCTGATGAAATAGTTTCAGATTTGAAAAATCATGGCGGAGATATAAATGAAACAGAAGAAATGTCATCATCAATTGATTCTGCTGATGTGATATACATGACAAGAATACAGAAAGAAAGATTCCCAGATGAAGATGAATACATCAAAGTAGCAGGAATTTATAAATTAACAAAAGATGATCTATCAGGAGCTAAAGCAGAAATGATAGTCATGCACCCTCTACCAAGAGTGAATGAATTACATGCCAGTGTTGATTCAACAAGACATGCTAGATATTTTCAGCAAGCATTCAATGGAGTTCCGACTAGAATGGCTTTACTATGCAAAAGTTTAGGAGTAAAGATTCCAAAGAAGGTGAATAAATGAGTGAAATGAGACGTGTGACTGCAATTTGTAATGGCACTGCAATCGACCATATACCATCAGGTCATGCATTACAAGTGCTGAAAATGTTAAGATTAGATGTTGGAAGATCTAATCCAATTTCTATGGTAATGAATGTCCCTAGCGGAAAAATGGGCAGAAAAGATGTTTTGAAAATTGAAGATAGGGAATTAAATCAGGAAGAATTGGATCGTTTAGCTCTTATCGCTCCAAAAGCATCTGTTGCAATTATTCGAAATTATCATGTCGCAGAGAAAAGAACTATCGAACTTGGTTCAGAATTAATAAACATAGTAAGATGTTCATTTTCAAATTGTATAACTCAGAATCCTCGTGAGCCTTTGCCTCATAAATTAAAGATTATTTCTGCAGAACCTATGGAAATACGATGTTCATATTGTGGTAAGAATCAAGATATCAATGAAATTGTTGATTTTATAATTTAATTTTCTTCTAACCAACGTTTCATAGTACAGGCTTGACAAATCCTTCTACTAGTTATTTCACCACACTCCTCACAATTCTTAATTTCTGATTTAATAGGATTGACTTCTTTGTATAACTTACGTATTTGATCTAAAGAATGCAATAAACCATGCCTAGAACCTGGAGTAATTGTTTCCATATCAGCAATTATTCTGCGACTTAATTGTCTCATTGCACCAGGGGCATGGGGGCAATCCCCATCATGAATAGGTAAATTTGAGGAAATTGCATGAGCATGAATCTCTTGCTCAGGAATCCAACGTAGAGGAACAACTCTAGGTGCAAGACCCTCTATTGGATCATCAGTATGAGGGGCCAATCGGACCGATCTCTCGATATTTCCTTTCTGAAAATTCATTATTATTGATTGAGCCATATCGTCGAGATTATGTCCCAAAGCCATAATGTCGGCTCCAACTTTCTCTGCTAAAGCATTGATTCCCTGTCTTCTAAAAACTCCACAATAAGAACATGGCATCATTCCCTTAGCATCAGGATTGTTTTCTCCAATAACATCCATTTTATTTACTACATTATCCATCCTATCATACCCCATTTCCTCATATGATAAAGTTTCAAATCTTACATCTAGAGATTCGGAAAGTTCTCTTGCAAGTTCAAGTGAAGGAGAACGATAGCCATCAATACCCTCGTCTATACAGCCAGAAATAATTTCTACATCTCTTCTTTGGCCAATAATATCGACAAGCATACTCAATAACACTGCTGAGTCTTTACCCCCAGAAATAGCTACAAATATTCTGAATGGAGTACCATCAGAATGTCTAGCATCTTTAGGTAGATTAATCTGTAAACGAACTTCCTTAGCTACTCTTTTCCGGATTGATGAAGCTAAATGTTTACCACACAAATGTTGACCACTATATTCCTGAAATAGAATGGATGGTTCCCTACATTGACTGCAGGATTGTATCGAGAGCCCTCCATCCATAATGTGCCGTCAAGTATTCTCCGCTTGAACCCAACGAGTCAAAGATAGTGATTAAGCGATGGATTGATGACCCCGATACCCCTGATAGAGGTATGAATGACCACACCTCCTTAACCAATGAAAATGAAGTAAGTAGATTTGGTCCTTGGTTACATCGTTTTTTAGTTTTCATTACTATTTTAATAACAATCTTATTTCAAGAACAGATTGTGGAACTTCCGCAATCTTTGGGTATTGAAAATAATATTATAATCATAGTTATTGAATTTGTATTAATTATTTTTATTTGGGGAGCTCTTCATAAAATTTTAAGATTGAGCTAATTTCTAATTTTTGAAAGGCCTGTCTCAATAACTCCGGTAAGTCTTTGCCAAGGAATTACGAATCGTCCGCCGGCAACAACAATCATGAATAATGATGCTGAAATTACTTTACCATAAGTTAGTTGTAATTCTAAAGACTCCTTTACTTGACCAGACCATTGAGAACCTTCTAAGAACCCAACGAATGAAATTAAGAAATCATCAAATTCAAGAGCAAGGGCTGTTGTTAAACTTACAACAATCATTATTCCGAATAAGTGTATTAGATGTCCATTAATAATATTATTAAATTGATTGACATATTCTGGATCATTCTTCGATGCTTCGGGAAGCACAGAAGTATACTCAAGATTTGTTATTACTGCTAATCCAGATTCTAAGAATACCAACAATAGTATAGCTACTGTAAGTAAATCAAACGCTAATGGAGAAATTAATCCTCCAAATAAGGTCGCTTCACCAATTTGGGCAGATAGAGGTCTCAATCCAACATCTACTGCGGTGGTTACCCCTTCAAATGTCAACATTGCATGGATTCCAATCACCATCAAAAAGTAACCTGTAGCCCATGTAATCATCCTCTTAGAAAGACCCCAAATTCCCATTAAACCTATAAGAATTGGAGCAAATACAATACCAAAAAAGATTAATTCAAAGAAAAACTCGAATGGAACTAAAACTAATTCGATATGATTATATTGCTCATCAGCATTTCCTATTGGAAGATAAGGGCCATATGAAACCATGCCTATTAACCAAGAAATTAGGAATGGAAGAAGGAACCAAGAAGCCAAGATTATACTTAATGTTCTTTTAATAATTAATTGAGTTCTTTCTCCGCGTGTTTGCACGAATACCCATAATGCAGTCAAAACAACACATAGTATCAAAGGCATAGTAAACGCATCAAAACCAGATTCATTAATTCCAGTGATAAAATTAGGTAAAATAGTATTTCCATTAGATTCCATCCATCTCAAACCTCTAGTGTGTTCGTATGCTGGACACCAACCATCTGAACCTGAGTTTGCGACAAACTTATCAGAACATTCACCATATAATTCACTCATCTTACGCATTAAAAATAATAGAGAAACTGTAGATAAAGTTTGTAACAGAAGTACTTGCCATCTAAAACGTAATTTTTTGATATGGAGAGTTTTTGATTCTGGTACTACATCAATTGCCATATTTTCTAACCTCCTTATACTGTCCTAATTTGCAATAAAGCTTGAGATAATTCAACACTGGGTGTCCAGTCTATTACTTTGGCTCCATATCCTGAAATAGCTGTTAATCGATTTTGTCTTTCCAATTTTAATACTTCATAGGCCATTCTTGGAATCCTACTTACAAGCCTCTCAAGATCAATGCTACTTGGAGACAAAACAATTACTTCATGACCCTTGCCAGAGAGATTTCTAATTGCTGATAAAGTCGTACCATCCCCTTCTAAACTACTGATAATAAATACAGGAGAACCTCTAGAAATTCTTGGTGAAAGGGCATTAGTTACTGCTTGTAAGGGCATACTCCCTTTCGATTCAACTGCAGCCAATTGGCTTAGAACCTTGTAATGTTGCTTATCTCCAGTTTCAGGAGGGAGGAAATCCATTCTTTCACCATAGGTAACCAAAGAAACCGAATCTCTTCTCTTGATGAAATAATTAGCGATTGAAGCAGCGGCTACTGTACCCATTTCTAATGGATTCTTTAGCACAGTTCCAATTCTTGCTACGTCACGAGTATCGAGAATAATAAAAACGTCAGTTACCGCATCTCTAGTCTTCTCATTAACCATTAATTCCCCAGTTCTAGCAAAAGCTTTCCAATTAATTGAGCGGAATGAATCCCCTGGGAAATATTCTCTCAAAGCGTAAAATTCCATTCCTTGCCCTGGCGTTTTTAGAGTGGTAGCTCCAGTATACATCTTTGGAACATCAGAACGAATCAAGGCCTCTTCCACATCTCTAACTTGAGGGAATACTGTGATATCTGATCGATCTCCGATACTAGTTTCGGAAACAAATAAATTGAATGTATTACGATACCTAATAGATGTCGGACCTATGGTATAGTGCCCCCGTAATGGACAACGAACTGTATAACGAATCGTGGCAGTTTGTCCAGGGCCTAGGTTCATTCGCATTAGATTGATACCTTTTCTCATTTTCATCTCATGAGGTACATTATCAAAAACCTCTAACTGTTGTGTACGCCGATATGACTTATTTGTTATAGTTAGTACAACATTTATGTCATCTCCTTTGTAAACATTGACAGCAGAAACTTCTCTTTTTATTTCTAAATCTGAATGTCCCTCAACCCACCCATTAATTGCTAAGAATGAAACGAAAGTCAGGCCTACAATCATTAATTGGAAATTAGAAATCATCATACCTATGAGAATCAAGCTTATTCCGCTTGTAAGGAGGATAGCTGCTTTACGAGTCCACATATTCTACCTCCTCTTCAGAATTAGTTGAACCCCATTCCTTGATTCTTTTCACAATCCCAACCAATTCATCGGGCTTATATCTTCTATCTTCGAAAATGAATTTAGTTAATACTTGGTCATCAATCATTCTTTGTAATTCAGCAGCGGGGAGTGCATCAAATTCTTCTCTTGAAAGCGTATTCAGATTTCGTATTCTCGTAAGTAATACCTGCCTTATTTTTTCAGGTTTTTGATAATATTCATATCTCCTAGCGTCTCCAAAACCGTAGTAAATTATTCTGAATACATGTCGCCAGTTTTCAGGATCTTCTTTACGAATTAAAACCGCCTCTAAAGTAATAAATAAACCAAGGAATAATAGTAACATTGCCATCCAATCATTGGTAAAATAGATCAATAAGTAATACATTAAGTTATATGTATCTCCGAATAATGTAGGTTGTTGATGTCTTGATTCATCAAAAATTACAATCGCATTTGAAGAACTTTTTGCACTCGAATTGCCAATCAATAAAGATTCTGCAATAATGTCGAGCGCCCATTTCCTATTATCATTTGAAGGAACAACATCGTCTACTCCTGAGTAAAATGCATCGTCATACAATGAATTAGTTAATACTGAACCATCTGCAACAAAATGTACTCTTCCAGAGTCAGCCCCTACACACAAACGATCTGCACAGTAACGGACATAAACAGCAAATGGGCCTACTTCATCTCCATCAATTCCAAATGCAGAAGAACCAATCGTGAGATTACCGTCATCATTAGTATCTAAATATGAATCAAGAGTAGATTTTCCTATATCATATCTATTTTCTACGGGATTATAAGAACCTGCATTGAAAGCAGATGGTTGGTTAGTTAACAAATTATAATTCTCAGAGAAATCCCATTGTGTTTCTGATATCCATCGGTGGGAGCACAATCCTGCATCTTCACGAGTAATTCCTGCTGGAAATGTTGTAATATCATAAGGGTCAGTGTCTAGTAAATCAATGAAACCATCAGTATCTGTATCTCTAAGACATGGATGAATGCTTGATAAAGAACCAGAATTAGTTGTGAAATTAAAGGCAGATGTAGTATTTACCCAAATGAAATTGTAATCTAATTCTGTAGCATATGCTTCTCCATCATACAAGGTATGGCCTGAGAATTCTAATCCAAACTGTTCTGCTAAAGTTGAAGAATAGCCTTTATCATCCATCAAAAGTACAGTACCACCTGCTTCAACAAATTCATCGATTGCAAGTATCTCAGAAGTTGTGTAGCCCGAACCCTCAGATAATTCAATCACATTCTCATCACCTGTAAATCTAGGCAGTGAGATAGTATCTTTCTCTACACCCGATATAATGAAAATAGCTTCTTCAGGATGATCGATCTCACTCAATAATAGAGGGCTTGATACCAATGCAGTTGTATCTACTCCCATGCTATTTATCTCAGCTCTAAACAAACCAAGATCGTTCCAGTCATCGCCATATGCTGATTGCTGAGTTTGACCATCTGTGACGTAAGTTGCTGCTATTGTAGAAATTAAGAGAATTAGTAAAATCCAAAAAGCTCCAATCAACATATTACGACGTGCTTTCAAGGTAGTTAATCTACGAGTATAATCGCGAAAATTGGCCATCCTATACCCCACCTAGTCTATACGACAAAAATCGAGCCTGAACTTCGACTTAAGATGGTTGTGAACGAATGAACGGTTATGCATCATGCTATTCTGATAGTTTAATTACCTTGCCAACACTATCAATCTCTTCAACTGGAACAGATAAAAGACCATTTACAGTAGGCCATGGAAGAAGTTGAGGATTTATATCTGGTTCAATCATAACTAGAATATTAGTGATCTGTCCATTTTCAATATCTATAGTAAAATCTGTAACGCTACCCAGTCTATCATCTGCACTATCATGAACTTCACGATTAATGATTTCTCTTCCGAATGTTACTGGCATTTTATTTCCCTCAAGCGGATTCAATTCCTGAATGGACCTCTGAACTACGTCGAACTGATTCAAGACCACTAGTTAATCTTGCTTCCATTCTATTGTAATAATCCATCATTTCATCGGTAATCGTAGGACGAACTCTATTTATTGCCTCTTCAAAATGCTTTTTAGATACACTTTTTTTCTCGGCTCTCATTGAAATTAAAGCAGCTTCCCTACATATAGCTTCAATATCTGCACCGGTGTAATTAACTAACTGTGGAGCTAAGTCTTCGATCTTGAATTTTCCAAGAGGCATCGGCTCGGAATGAATTTTCAAAATTGCCTTAATTGAATCAACATCTGGAGGGGGGATGTGGAGGACTCTTTCGAATCTTCCACTTCTTAGTAATGCGGGATCTATCATTTCTGGGCGATTAGTAGCTGCAACGACGATTACTCCTTCCATTGATTCAACACCATCCATTGAACTTAGTAATTGATTAACTACTCTATTCATCACATCCGAACCTTCGCCGGTATTACTTCTCCTGACTCCAGCAATACTCTCAAATTCATCTAAGAAAATTATAGAAGGACTAGATTGCTTAGCTTTCTTGAATAACTCTCTAACAGCTTTCTCTGAGTCACCCACCCATTTAGAAATTAATTCCGGTCCTTTTATTGTAATGAAATTCGCTTTGGCTTCATTTGCAATCGCCTTAGCAATAAGTGTCTTACCAGTCCCAGGTGCTCCAAACAGAACTATTCCCCGTGGAGGATTTATACCAAAATGGTCAAACATCTCAGGTCTTGTGAGGGGCCATTCAATACTTTCCTTCAGTCTTTCTTTGACTTCTGTTAATCCTCCTACTTGATCCCAACTTACTTCGGGGACTTCAAGATATATTTCTCTTAGAGCGCTTGGTTCAATTTCCTTAATTGCTAATTTGAAATCTGCCATTCTGACTTCCATCTTTTCAAGTACTTCAGCTGGAATCTGTTCTTCGTCTAAATCAATCTCTGGCAAATATCTTCTAAGAGCTTTCATTGCAGCTTCTCTAACAAGAGCTGAAATATCTGCCCCTACAAATCCATGAGTATTATCCAATAACCATTCAATTTCAAAATCATCACTAATTGGCATTCCACGGGTATGGATTCCAATGATTTCTGAACGGCCATTCTTATCTGGAACTCCTATCTCTAATTCTCGGTCGAATCGCCCTCCACGACGAAGAGCCGGATCGATTGCATCAGGACGATTAGTTGCACCAATTACTATGACATTATCCCTACCTTGCATACCATCAAGTAAAGTCAATAATTGAGCAACGACTCTTCTCTCTACTTCTCCACTAACATCTTCTCTCTTAGGAGCAATAGAATCTAATTCATCAATGAAAATTATAGCCGGAGAATTAGCAGCTGCTTCATCAAATATTTCACGTAATTGTTTTTCACTCTCTCCGTAATATTTCGAAATTATTTCAGGCCCGTTTATTGAAGTGAAATTGGCTTTAGTTTCTGATGCAACAGCCTTCGCAATCAATGTTTTTCCAGTCCCTGGAGGACCATGTAAAAGAACTCCTCTCGGGGGATCGATTCCCAATCTTCGGAATAGAATAGGATGCTTCAATGGAAGTTCGATCATTTCTCTAACTTTCTGAAGTTGCTCACCTATTCCTCCTATATCCTCATATGAAATTGTTGAAATTGGTTGGCCAGATTCATCTTCTTCATCAACAGGTTCTTCTTTGATTATTATTTCAGTGTCGGGAAGTACTTGGACTATCCCTTTAGGAGTTGTTTTGACTATCTGGAACGGTAAAGCCTCTGCAAAAAGAGTCATTCCAGGTATGAATATCCTATCTCCTGAAACTACTGGTCTCTTATTCAGGCCTCTGCGAGCAAATCCCTCAATTCCGGGCCCAAAACGTACTTTCTGTTGCTTAGCCATTACAGGACTAAGGATTAATTTCTGACAAGGCTGTGTCTCCACTTTACGAATTGAAACTTTATCTCCCAGAGAAACACCTGCATTTTTCCTAATAATTCCATCTACTCTGATAATACCAAGATTGGCATCTTCTGGACGACAACGCCAAACGATAGCGGCGGTTTTTTGCTCTCCAGTAATCTCAACAATATCTCCTGGTTTCAGATTTAAATCGTTATCAAAAGGTACTCGTGCACGACCATGCCCTACATCGCTTGGTATTGCCTTGGCTACTCTAAGTTGTAAGTCATCTACTTCCTCATTTGACATTCCACATACCTCTGAACAATCCCTTGTAGTAATCGGGGGTAGTTAAACCTGTGAACTTGAAGATGTCAAATGAATAATGGATAAAATCACCATAATCCTTCTTGAGAAGGTTTCTTCATAGAGTTATATTTCGCAGGCACATGACCAATGTACTCGAAACAGGATTTGAATTTATGGAAGCCAATAATCCCAATGGCAGTCCGAAGATTAAGGGATACAATATAATCAATGGTGAATTGAAATTATCAAGTGGTGGAGAAACTTTTGATAGTCTAAATCCAGCACTACTCTCTGACTGTCTTGGAGAGTTCCCACTTTCAAATAAAGAAGACGTACATGAAGCACTAAAAGCTGCAAGAAACGCATTCCCTTCATGGGCTGCAACACCAGCACCTACTAGAGGGCAAATTATAGGCAATATGGGAAGATTGCTAATGCAATACAAAGATGATATTGTAAGAGTTGAGACAAGAGAGATTGGGAAAACATTGAAAGAAAGTGGGGGAGAAGTTCAGGAAGCAATTGACACCTGTCTATTTTTCCAATCTGAGGGGCGTAGATTATATGGTCAAACAGTTAATTCGGAATTACCAGATAAGGAACTTTTTACTTATAGACGGCCTTTAGGTGTCTGTGGGATAATAAATGCATGTAATTTCCCCTCAGCAGTTCCTTTTTGGAAAATGATTCCAGCAATAATGTGTGGAAATACATGTGTCTGGAAAAGCCCTCAAGACTCTCCATTATTGTCCTTCATGCTAACTAGAATTATGCATGAAGCAGGATTACCCAATGGTGTCATAAACTTGGTTCATGGGAAAGGAAGTGGTGCAGGACAACATCTTGTTGATGCTGTCGATCAGGGGTTAGTCAATAAGATCAGTTTCACTGGTTCTACATCAGTAGGAAAAATGATTGGAGAAGTTTGTGGTAGAAACTTAGTATCAGCGAGTCTGGAATTAGGTGGCAAAAACCCATTAGTAATTATGCCAAGTGCAAATATGGAGAATGCTGTTGAAGGAGCATATTGGGCAGGATTTGGAACAGCGGGTCAACGATGTACCAGTCTCGGTAATTTGATAATTCATGAAGATATTTATGATGATTTCATTGAAAAATTGATGGAAAAAGTGAGATCAACAACAATTGGAGACTCAATGGTTCACGACAATGTATTGTACGGCCCTATGTTATCTGAAAAATATGCAAATGATTTCATGAGAGATTTACAATTATGTGAAAAAAGTGGAGCAAGGAAATTATGGGGTAATGGAAGAATAACCTCCGATAATAGACCAGAAAATTTCCTCGGTAATCCCGAACAAGGAGTTTACATGTGGCCACATGTTTATGCAGATGTGACTGAAGATATGGATTGTTTCCATGAAGAGATATTTGGCCCAGTAATCACAATTGTAAAAGCTAAAGATTTCGAACACGCATTACATCTTGCAAATGCATCGCCATATGGATTATCAAGCGCAATTTATACCAATGATAGACTAGAGGCATATAGGTACAAATCAGGAATTAAAGCAGGAATGACCGGAATAAATAATTCAACAACTGGTGCTGAAGCTCATCTTCCTTTTGGTGGAGTAAAAGGTAGCGGGAATGGCACTCGCGAATCAGGAATATGGGTTATTGAATCATATTCATATTGGCATGCAGTAAATGACGAGTTATCAGGTAAGTTACAACTTGCTCAAATGGATGTAGATGAAATTGAGTTGATTGAAGAAGAAGTTGATTATTCTTCTTTGGCATAATTTTTCAGGGGAACATTATTTCTCCGCATTCAGGACAACGAAGTGTGGGTAGCCAAGCTCCAGGCATATAACCACAATTAGGACAAATTGATGTAGTGATGTCGCTGAAATCGTCCATTTTAATAAAACATTGGAAAAACCAAGTCCACATTAATATTCCGCTAGAGAGGAATGATTGAGTCATGGGAAAAAGCAATCACTTATTGCCCTTCTTTGGTTCGCGAGTAGTACTGGTGCTTGCACCAGTTGGTGAGTTCTTTGTCTGATTCGATTAAACTGCCCCTAAAAAAGGGGTTTGGAAAAACAGATAGAATTGATAAATGGTGGACTAAGCCATTTTGGATGGGTTTTGGATTAACTCTGGCTTTGATTTACACATCATTAAGGGTTTTAATTTGGGATGGAGCAATTCACTATGATGATCACAGAGTAACTTCACCGATTTTTTCACCAGATGTGATACATTTGTTTCATTTACAGACGCCTAATTGGATGAATTCTGCCTTACTAATTCTGTGGATACCATTTGGATTTAGAGGAACTTGTTACTACATGCGTAAAGTCTACCATAGAGTATTTTTTCAGAATCCTACAGCGTGTGTTGTTGCAAAGCCTGAAGTTAATTATCGACTGGGATACAAAGGAGAGACTGGACTATTTGTACTAAATAATATCCATAGATATATGTTGTATCTAGCAATAATTATTCTTTCAATGAAAGTTTACGATGTATATCATACAATGTGGTTTAACCATGGAACTGAATTTGGAATATCCGTGGGAACCTTAGTTTTGGCGACTGAATCATTTCTCCTATTCATGTATGTTGCCTCTTGTCATGCATTCAGACATCTCTTTGGAGGAGGAATGAATCGATGGAGAGGCGGAATCTCAGGGATAATGGGCAAATTATACATTAAAATTAGTAATTTGAATATTGAGCATGCATTCTGGTTTTGGACTAGTTTGGTTATGGTTTTCCTTGGAGATTTATTTGTTTGGGCTGTCTCTGAAGGTAGAATTGAGGACCATTATTGGATTATAATGTGAGGTGATATAATGAGTGAGGATTACATTATTCATGAACATGATGTCGTAATAATTGGAGCTGGTGGTGCAGGCTTGAGAGCCGCAATAGAGGCTAGTAATTCAGGCGTTAGTGTCGCAATGATATGTAAGTCAATGCTAGGAAAGGCGCATACAGTAATGGCTGAAGGAGGCGCTGCAGCCGCATTAGGCAACAAAGATCCTCGCGATAATTGGCAAACTCATTTTCGAGATACAATGAAAGGTGGAAAATATCTAAATGACTGGCGAATGGCAAAAATTCATGCTCAACAAGCACCGGACAGAATTAGAGAATTGGAAACTTGGGGTGCGGTTTTTGATAGAACGCCGAAGGGACTTACAAATCAGAGAAACTTTGGTGGACATACCTATCCTAGGCTAGCACACATCGGAGACGCAACCGGTTTGGAATTAATCAGAACTCTGCAAGAGAAAGGAGTTCATATGGGTATGGAGATATTTATGGAATTTACTGTCCGTAAACTGTTCAAAACAGATGGAAAAATATCTGGTTGTTTTGCCTATGATAGAAATGATGGGTCATTACATGTTTTCAAAGCAAAAACCATTGTAATGGCAACTGGAGGTGCCACAAGGTGTTGGGCTGTTTGCTCCGGTTCATGGGAGTACACTGGAGAAGGTTATGCGCTAGCCTATTGGGCTGGTGCTGAAATGGGAGATATGGAGTTCATTCAGTTCCACCCTACAGGGATGATTTGGCCACCGTCAGTAAAAGGAATTTTAGTTACTGAGGGTGTTCGAGGAGAGGGTGGTATGCTGACTAATTCTGAAGGAAAGAGATTCATGTTCGACTATGTTCCCGAGATGTACAAGGATGAATTTGCCGATACTGAAAAAGAAGCCTTAGAATGGGTTTCTGAGATCGTAGAAGGGAAGTTAGCAACTGTTCGTAGACCGCCTGAATTATTGACAAGAGATGTTGTTGCTAAAGCGATTAATTCCGAAAGAGATGCAGGCAGAGCAAGCGCTCATGGAGGCGCATATCTGGATATTTCTTGGAGAGAACCTGATCAAGTACGAAAGAAACTTCCAGGAATGTATCATCAGTTCAAGGAATTAGCAGCAGTTGATATTACTACTGAAAAAATGGAAGTAGGACCTACAGCGCACTATGTGATGGGGGGAATAAAAGTACATCCGGAGACACAAGAAACTACGGTCCCTAGGATGTTTGCGGCCGGAGAAGCTGCTACAGGACTACATGGCGCAAATAGACTTGGAGGAAATTCACTCTCAGACCTTATTGTATTTGGAAAAATTGCTGGAGAAAACGCTGCATTGGTAGCCAAAGATATTGAGGATTTTCTTCCTATAGATTCTTCTGAAATTAAAAATGCAATTGAAGAAACATTAGCACCATTAAATAGAAAGGATGGAGAGAATCCAGCGAAAGTAGTAGAAGATCTAAGAGAAATGATGCAGTATAAAGTAGGGATAATTAGAACTGAAAAATTATTAAAAGAGGCATTAAAAGATTTAGATGATTTAGAAAAACGTGGTAAAAACACATCTACAGGAAATAGTCGAATTTATAATCCAGGTTGGCATCAAGCACTAGAAATTGATGCTATGATTGATGTAAGTAGAATGTGTACACTAGCCGCATTGCATAGGGAAGAATCGAGAGGAGGGCATACTAGAGATGATTTTCCAACGCCTGATTACAAATATTGGGGCAAAATAAATAGTGTTATAACTAAGAAAGATAAAATGACAATTGAGCATCGAAGATACCCACCGATAGACGAGGAACTAAAGAAATTACTAGATGTTGAAGACTTACATGAGGAGGAGTAAAATGGCTGAAGATGTGACATTCAAGATTTTCAGAGGAGAACCTGATGAAGATGGTGATCCCTTTGGAGAAATGGTAGATTATACTGTTGAGATGGATGAAGGCATGGTAGTTCTTGATGTAATTCATAGAATACAAGCTGAGCATGCTCCAGATCTATCTTGCAGATGGAATTGTAAAGCAGGTAAATGTGGTTCATGTTCTGCAGAAGTTAATGGTAAACCACGTCTTATGTGTATGACAAGAATGGAAGAAGTGATGGAAGAAACTCCAGATGGCGAACCAGTTCTTGTGAAACCAATGCAATCATTTCCATTAACAAAAGACTTGGTTACTGATACATCATGGGCATATGAAATGAATAAGAAAATGGTCCCTGTAAATGGTCCTGATGAATTAGATTGGGAATTTAATCAAAACGAAGCTAATCGAATCCAAGAGTTTAGAGGTTGTATTGAATGTATGTTATGTGTAAACACATGTCATGTACTCCGAGAACATCAAAAGTTCGATGAGTTCGCTGGGCCAAGATTCTTTGTACGTTTAGCAGGATTGGAAATGCATCCGTTAGATGTTGAAAATAGGATTCCTCAAATTAAAGATGATTTTGGTATAGGTTACTGTAATATTACTCGCTGTTGTACTGAAGTATGCCCTGCAGGTATTAATATCACTGATAATGCAATAATACCTCTCAAAGAGAGAGTAGTTACAGAATACTACGATCCAATTGCAATTATTGGACGTAAGTTAGGGTTAAGATGATTTTAACCCTCTCCGAGTAAACCCGGAGAGGGGTTTTGTAATTCCGAAAAAAATAGATTACTCATAATCGAGTAATTCCATTTTTCTTTACATTGGCCTTCTTGATTTTGTCTGGTAGCCAAGCAGGTCCATTAGCTGGCTTTGCAACAACCTCAGTCCAACCTTCAAAATTGTGAACACGGTTTGTTCCGCGCTCACGCAGTTGGATATCGGTATGACCACGAGTAGCTGCCTTCAAGGCTGCTCCACGTGGCTGCTTGCTTACGAACACCTGAGTGGTGTCCTTTCCATTCTCCATCAGTACGAAGTATTTTTTGTCTGACATAAAGCAATCCTCCATCACCTCGCCTGTCAAAATAGGATATGAAGGTATTGTATAAAAAACGCCATACTGCGCCACAATTGAGGTAAAACTGAAAAAACCAACTAGTAAAAAAATCATCTACATTTCAGCGCAAGCAAGTGTTTTTGTGTTCAAAACTCCTGGAATTGCGCGTATTGACTCTACAACTAACCTAGCTATATCTCCCATATTTTCTGCCTCTAATTTGACTATTAAATCATGATCACCAAAAAGAAGATTTGCATCAGTAACGAAAGATAATGATGATGCTGCATTAAACACATCTACTTCTGAACCTGGTTCAACATTTACTAGTACGTAACCCACTGACATATTCCATTGGGAGACGTCGTCACGCATCAAATGTTCGCTTGGATATTCAGAATGATGAGAAGAAGCATACATATTGGATGCCCTATCCTCATCATTAATATGGCAGAGGTCATCATAGTCCGAGAATGTAAATATGGACAGGTGAGAGTATGCTTTGGCAATGTCACTAGAGTGGAAGGAGACATAATGGTATTACCGGCCAATAATAGACTAGCAGGTAGAGAAGGATTAGATGAAGTAATGCAACTAGCAGCTGGACCTGAATTAAGAGCCGCTTGTACTGAAATAGCAAAAGAAAAACGTAAGACGAATTCGCAACCTTGTGGAGTTGGAGAGGCCGTCACCACATCTGCCTACAATCTACCAGCTGAACATCTTGTACATGTTGTAGGTCCAGACTGTAGGAGACCTACACAAGACCAATATAGAAGAGAGCTATTAAAAAAATCATATGATTCATTATTTGCAGAGGTAGAAAATCTAAAACCTCGCGAAACTTTAGTTCTACCGCCTTTGGGTATGGATGTTTTCTCGTATCCACATAGAGAAGGAGCGAGAATGACAATGGAGATTGTATTAGCTTGGATGGATGAAGGAGAAGATCCTGGTGTAGATATGGTATTAATTGTTACAAATGAACAGAGTTTTCTAAAAAATATGAAAACCGTATATCGTGAAAGTGAAGATCAATTCCCGGGTGTTGATAGGACAAGAGAATATAGGAAAGGAAAATTCCAATAATTTGCTGAATGTCAATCAATAAAAACCTAAAAAATTGAGGGAAATAGCATTAATCATGCGATGTCCTCAATAACCTTGAGATTACGATAGTAGCATGGGAATAGGAGGAGCATACGAGCGTGAGTTGCGCTCAGTACTTGCAGGTGAAGAAAAAGGAGTTCGAGCGATTACGAGATCTTGTAATGAAATAGAACGAGCTCAAGCTATGCAAATTTGTCAACGTCCATTTCTAGTTGTAAGAGCACCCGGAAGTGGATCAGAAGGTACTGGTGATCTTCTAGCATTAAGAGGCGATATGTGTTTTCCAATAGAAGTAAAATCTTCAAAGAAGCCAAAGTTATACCTTTCTGGTAGAACTGTTTTACAATATAAGGCACTAGAAGAAATTGGAATTAGATGTTCAATACAACCATTCTATGCTTACAGATTAAAAGGAGTCAGAGGAGATAGTTGGAGAATATTTAGGGTGAGAACTGAGGGACTTACAGGAAAACTAAGATTACTTTCTAGAACAGTGCCTGAGTTGCCTTTGACTAGGAACGGAACTCCTTACTTGGATTGGGACAAAGGACTTCCTTTGCACAAATTCCTTTCATTGATCTCTAAGTCTGAAAATGCCAATAATATTCAAATAACTACTTCAGAAGAAAATATTAGTTTCCCAATGAAAGAATCGATAATGGTTCAATATGAATCTTCTTCTGAAAGAACAGCATCAAGTCTATCGAATTCTTGAGTCAGATTTTTCACTTCTCGAGTTAGATTTCCTAATTTAGCCTGATTTAACAAACGTTGGATGCTATCTCTTTCTCTTCTGATGATATCGAGCTGACGTTTTTTGCTCTTAATATCCTCTGAATCATGTTGAACCATGCAATCCGGAGAGGCTTATCTTTGAAGTCATTTTTGTAATAAAGAACACAAGTTGAAGAATAGGAGCGATGGCCATGTGTTATGCAAGATGAGGAGGGGTCGGCCATGAATCATCTTTTACCAATGATTTCAATCTACTTTTTTTATCTTCTAGGGCTGCCAATATGGGGCGCTATAATTATGGTAATTTGGTACTCGATATTGATTATTCTAGAAAATGATGGGACTCTAGATAATTGGGATGCAACAAGAGTCTTAGGTTTCATTTTAATGATTAGAACAAAAAAAGGAAAGATTTTACTCGAAAGAATTTCAAAATATAGGAAATTTTGGAGAGGTTTTGGAGAGTTTTCCATATGGTTATGTTTTATCGTAATGTTTGGAGTTATTCTTCTCCTAATCTTATCAGCTGTAGCAAGTGCCTTTTCTCCCCCAGAGGAGGCGATTCCTGCAAAAGATCTGTTGCTAATACCTGGTGTGACAAGTTTTGTTCCATTTTGGTGGCCTGTAATTGCACTAATTATGGCTGTAATTATTCACGAATATGGTCATGCAATACAAGCAAGAGTTCATGGAATGAGGGCAAAGAGTTTTGGATTATTGCTACTAGGTCCTTTGCCAATGGGGGCATTTTTCGAACCAGAGATTCAAGAAATGACAAGGGCCCCTAGGAGAGAAAGGTTACGAATATATGCCGCTGCACCGTCGATAAATATTGTTTCAACATACATTGTGATACTCTTACTATCATGTACAGCCTCGGGATTTGTAGCTTCCGAGCCAGGACTACATGCGAAGGGAATTATCGTAGATAGTGGCGCAGAGGAAGCAGGATTAGAACCGTATGAAATAATTACTCATCTTGATGGAGTACATGTGCCAGATTATGATTCATTCACAGAAATTATGAATTCTAAATCAGCAGGAGATGAAATGAATTTATCCGTGATGTCTAGAAAAAATGATTTGGGGGATAGAGAAACAAGAGAAATTACTGTAACACTAACCGATCAACTTGATTACTATGTTTCACAAGGAATTCCTACTTGGTTTGAGGATGATTGTGATAGTCAAGAACAATGTATGGAAGATTATATTGATTTCTTAAATGATAATGGTATAGAGCAAGGAAATGCTTTTCTTGGAGTGAGTGGGATATCCTCTGGAACCAGTGCAGTTGATGGATATGAGTTATCATCTACTGAAGATCTAAATCCTATTTTCAGAACTGTAATTTTCATATTCAAGCCATTAGAACTATTGGGTGAACCGATAAGATTAGAGGGGCATTCTATGCCATTAGAAGAGAGAGATTTAATTGAAGCCGGAGATGGATTTATTGCTTCATTAATAGGAACGAGTGGAATGTTAGCTATTTTTGATTTCTTATTCTGGTTTGCATGGATAAATTTCATACTTGGTTTTGCTAACTTAATACCCATGGTGCCCTTTGATGGAGGACAAATTACTAGAGATTCAACCCACTCAGTAATAAAATTCTTTGGGAGAAATATGAATCCTCTAAGAGTTGAAAATATAGCTAATCGGGTAAGTGGTTTCAGTAGCATAATTATACTTTTAATTGTATTATTCCCAATACTATTGGCTAATATGTTGAACTAGAATATACTATTCTTCTTCTTCACTTTCTCTAAATATTAACATATCATAAACCATAGGAATTATGACCACTGCTGCAATCAACGTAAACAGATAATTCCAAGTTTGTGGAGATACAAAATCATAAGTTCCTGAAAAGAAGAGTTTGATCGCTCCAACCCATGGAATCTCAGATGATGCAACACCAACTACCCAAACATCTCTTACAGCAGTTACAGGATTACCATATTCATCCTTTAACCCACGGCTCTGGATGTAGGATTCATCGGCTGTAGAACTTGTTGCTCTTAATTGATCAATTGTACATCCATTAGTTATTCTATTATCTCCTGTTGTCAGATATCCTTCATGTCCAGGAACCCACTTATCGATTGTTAGATTTCCATGAGGTGCGCAAGAATAATCTAATGTTAAAGAAATATTATTTACATTGACTAAATGAGTTCCTGGGACATCCCATGTTAAAATACATATTTCTTCTAAATGATCAAATACGCCCTCTGAACATGAGTCATCAATTGGGTCTTCAGTTAAATTTGCTTCTGCTTTGAGTAATGCTCTATGAATTACTGGAGTATCAGAACCTCCATTTTTTTCATAAATAATTACGTCTCCATACATGCCATGCATTTCATATCCAAAATTCTCATTTCCTTCATTAGAAGCTTCTACATATGTGACTATGTCGACTCTATCAGGATTCATAATTAATACCAAATCACCAGGATCAATTGCTCCTAAAGATCCATCCTCACTATGTTTCATTGAACCGGATTCAACAACAACCATTGGAGGGAACATGCCGGTAGCTAACCACATTGACCCAAGCAATAAGAAAACCAGCCCTATGGCAAGAAATGCCTCTCTAAGATAGAGGTTGAAATCATTTCCCATACTAAATCTCCTTGTAGTTATACGGCCTAGTTAGATATAATATGAAAGATAAGAAGAGAATTAAAATAATACTAACCGGATCTATGTGAGGAGCAAGATGATGGAAAGAGGAGATGCCGCTAATCCTCTCTGTGAGGTCGATTGTATACTCTCTAGAACCACCCATAGAAGCAATACCAAAAATAGTATTCCAAAATAACATAATTAAACTAAATGATGTTATTAAAATTAATATTCTATGGAAAAATAACTCTCTAATTAGATCTAATCCCGGAAGTTTATGTGAGAGAGTTGAGTCTGAATTATTCCACCAATTTCCTTCAACATTGGCATCGCTATGAGAGTTAATTATTGGAGAATTAGTCAGATTCTTTCCTACAGGTATTTCATGTAATTCAAGTAATCCTCGCATCATACCCATGTACTTCTCTCCAAGCATAATTGCTGCTTCTTCACCTTCTTTCCGACGTCTTAATACTTCAGCACGTGAATCCAACAATAGAATATCATCGAGAACCTGTTTCTTCTCAAGATAGTAGAAGAACTCAGGGCCGACATAGAATGTACCAATGGCTCCAATTAACATACCTATCCAACTTAAAGCTACGATATTTTCTTTGGATGGATCAGTTGGCCCAGAAAGTCCGAAAAGGAAAATTATACCCCAAACCAATAGAGCCACGGACAAAATTGAAACATTTCTGACAATTTGGAAATGTCGGCCCCTCTGACTTTCCCATAATCGGCCAAAAAAACTCAAGTTTCTTTCATCTCGACGAGCCATTATATCAATCGTGGGTAAGGCTTCGTGGCTTAGTGTCTTACGCTAACAAGTTCACATCAAAAGCACAATCATACCAATTAATTGATGTGCTATGCTATCAATGGAATACTATGGGAAAGCGTTGGATAGTGATTCTGATTGTTGTTGGCTTGGTCCTTTCAGGTTGCATAGGAGATGAGTTTCTAGACATGGATAATGACGGTATAGAAGATAGTGAAGATTTAGATAGAGATGGAGACGGATGGGAAAATCTAATTGAAATTGATTGTAATAGTAATCCCGATAATTCTGAAGAAATGCCTAATGACCTAGATGGCGATACAATCTGCGACACTTTGGATGAAGATATAGATGGAGATGACTTGCCGAATGACTGGGAATCAGAAAGAGGTCTTGACCCACTAGATCAGAATGATACGATTATTTGCCATGGATTGTCAAAATACTGTTTAAGAAACTATGATAATTTTACATTTCCTGAGACACACAATGCTTTTGCTACATCAGAAGATGGTGTAATTCTTGGGACTAATCACTATACTGGACTTCAAGCTCAATGGGATGGAGGAATTAGAGCATTTATGGTGGATGCACATCATCTAAGTAATGATGAAACTGAGGCAGAAGATGTAAGATTCTGTCATGGTTCTCCTGGTCAGTTTCCGCACCCATGTGCGTATTCTGAAGTAGATGCATTTGAGTGGTTATCTCTTCTAAATTCACAAATGAATTTAACTGATGAGAATTGTTCATTTGTATGTGGAGAGGTTGTATCAATACTAGTTGAAAACTATGTTCCTGCGGATCATCTAGAGTTTTTATTTAATCAAACTGGAATTTTAGAAAGAGTATTTATTCATCAATTAGGAGAACCTTGGCCTTCAATAGGAGACATGATTCTACAAAAAAAGGATGTGGTGATATATGTTCAGAATGATTACAATGAGAGTTATCCGTATTTCCATCCCGCATGGAAGCACAGTTGGGATACTCCATATGGTCAACAAGATAAAGAGGAAATGACATGCGAATTGGGGAGAGGAGATTCAAATCAACCTGTTTGGCATCTAAGCCATTGGTTGAGTAGTATATTTGGCACTGCAGATCCTTACAAGGCTCATGAGATAAATGAGTATGATTTTTTACTAAATCGTACTATAGAATGTTGGGAAATTATGGATAGAAGACCTACATTTGTAGCCGTTGATTATTGGGAAGATGGGGAAATAACAAATGTAACAATCACATTAAACAAGATGGAAAATTGGAATGATGAAATACCTCCACATCCATAAATTGTATAATTAAAGTTGATTCCTAATTCGTTGGGTTTTCTAGATAGAACGTTGTCGATATGGGTATGGAAGGGGCAGCAATAGAAATTCTGCACCCGAAAGTTAGAGGATTAATATCCAAATTGGGTTGGAATCTGACACCTATTCAAGAAGAAGCAATTATTGATTTATGTGCAGGAGAAAATAGGCTATTAGTTGCACCAACAGGAAGTGGCAAAACCGAAGCCGCAATATTACCAGTAATTTCAAGAGCGATTAATGAAAATTGGGAAGGTTTGTCAATTCTATATATTACTCCACTAAGGGCATTAAACAGAGATATTGATAGAAGATTGTCCACAATGTTGGAACCTCTTGGATTAACTGTTGGTTTAAGGCATGGAGATACTACTCAAAAAGAGAGAACAAGGCAATCAAAAAATCCTCCAAATTTATTAGTTACTACACCAGAAACTACACAAATAATGATGCTCGGAAGTAGATTAAGAAAACATCTTTCAGGTGTTAAAGTCATAATTCTAGATGAAATACATGATTTGGCTGGAAGTGAAAGAGGTTCGCAGTTAATGGTTGGACTCGAACGTATCGCAGATATTAATCCCAATGATATACAACGGATTGGTCTTTCAGCAACTGTTGGAAATCCCAACGAGGTTGCTAATTACATGGCTAATAATGCGCAACCTATACTAGGCCCTTCTCCAAGATTTACAGATGTTTTAGTGCATAAAGAAATCCCTTCTCCTGAAGATGAGATTATATCAGTAAAATGGTCAGTATCTCCCAATTCCGTTGCTGCTTTTAGGAGACTTGCTAACTCATTAAGAGATGATTATCCATCTCTAGTATTTGTTAATTCAAGATCTGCTGCTGAAACTGTATCTCAAAGATTAACATCTATAGCACCAGAAATTAAAATTGGAGTGCATCATGGAAGTCTTGCTTCTGAAACTAGGAAAGAAATGGAAGACAAATTAAGGAGTGGGGATTTACACGGGATTATTTGTACTAGTAGTTTAGAGTTAGGGATTGATATTGGATCAATTAAGAAAGTTCATCAATTACAATCTCCAAGAGCGGTAGATAGGTTATTGCAAAGAATGGGGAGAGCAGAGCATCATCTAGGAGGTACAGGAAGAGGAGAAATTCTAGCATGGGAATTAGATGAGATTTCCGAATGTGCAGTAATATCAAGAAGAGCGATGTCGTCGGAGCTTGAAGGAGTAGAGTGGCAAACAGATCCAGGAATTGTGGCCGCTAACCAGTTTATTCAATTAGGTATAGAGAGAGGATTAGTTCCACTTCAGAAAGCTAATGAGATAATAGAAAATTGCTCAATATTCAGAGAATGGAATTATGAAAAAAGTATCAATATATTGAGAGTTCTAAATGATCGTTGGTTAATCAGACTTATTGAAACCCCTGAGGATTCAGATGTAACAAAATGGCCAGCGAGACTTTGGGAAGAGTTAGCGAAGAAAAGCAATCAGAATATCCCTGAGAAAAGGCCTCCTTGGGACGAGGAGCAAAAAGAATCGGATAAAATAAGATGGAGGAAAGCAATGGTAAAAGAACTCCCCCCGAGTTTAGAAAAAGGTTGGTTTTCTCCATCTGGAAAAGCATCTAAATCTAGAACAGACCATATCTCTATGATTCCTGATGAAATTTCTTATAGAGTTAGAGATGCGGTAAGTAGGTCCATTCTTGGTTCTGTAGATGAGGCGTTTGTTTTATCTCTTAACAATGATGCTAGTGATGATTCACTCGGAAGAGCAAGAAGATTTGTTATGGCAGGAAGAACTTGGCAAATTGTTGATGCGGATCCAGAACAAGAAGAGCTTCTAGTTGCTCCAATAAAAGAAACTGGAGAAGCACCAGTATGGTCTGGAGAATTACCTCCTGTACCCAAAGAAGTAGCTAGAGAAGTTGGGCAACTAAGAAGGTCTGTTGGAATAACTATTGGGGCAATTGAAGATGACAATTCTGTAATTCCTTTTGAAGAATATCCGCTATCTCCTAGTGCAAGAGATGTATTAATTAGTACAGTTGCAGAACATATTGAGGCTACTGGAGTATTGCCTGATGAAAGAACCATAACAATAGAAGAAAGGCAAAAAACAATTATTCTAAACACATGTGCTGGATCTAAAATTAATGAAACATTAGCATATCTAATTCAAGCATTTGGTTCATTAAAAGAAGGGAAAATGGGTAGAACCTTAATCGACCCTTATCGAATATCTATTCAAATTCCAGGTACAAGTTCTGCAGATATTATTGGATGGTTACAAGAAACTCCTCCAGCAGCAATACCTTCTCTAATGCGAATGACGATACCAAATGGAAGAGCTGTAAGATGGAGAGTTGTACAAGTCGCAAGAAGAATGGGGATTTTGCAAAAAGGAGTTGACCCTCGCAAAGTAAATCTTCAGGGTCTAATGAGGAGATGGAAAGGAACACCAGTAATAGAAGAGGCTCTAAGTAAGTTATTCCATGAAAGAATGGATATAGAAGCAACTGTCGACTTATTAACTGAAATTCAAAATGGAGATATAAGATTATTAGAAACTCCTCCAGGGCCGCTAGGACAATCAAAAAAGAGTGAAAAAGACTTGTTACTTCCTTCTTGGTCAGATAAAGAACTTAGAGATCATTTAGAAGTTAGATTAGTAAACGAAAGAGCCGTATTGATTTGTCTGAATTGTAAGAATAGAACAAGAAAGAGAGTCGCAAGATTTACTGAAAGAGTTGAACCATGCTCTAATTGTTCGGGGACTATGCAAGCATGTTCGCCAGAAAGAATGGAAGATATGTTATCTGGTTGGGTCGAAAGTAAAGACCCAAAGATTTCTGATAAAATGACTAAGAATGCAGAGTTAATACGTACTCATGGTAAAGATGCAATAATTTGTATGATGGGGAGAGGAATTGCGGAAGAAACTGCCACAAGAATTCTCAGAGGTCATGTTCCTGGAGAGAAGGTAAGGTTGCTACGTTCTATACATAATGCTGAATTAAAATATGCTTCAACTCGTAGATATTGGAGTTGAAAAAAGGCAATCACTATTTCCATCCTTTCACAGCGTACTGACATGCTCATTGGTTTGACTGGGAGAAATGCGTCCGGAAAGTCGACGGTTGTAAACTGGTTTTCAAATAAAGGATTGGAAACTTCTTCTTGTTCTGATTCAATTAGAGCATGGCTTGCAGAACAAAATATTGAGCCCACAAGAGACGCTTTGATTGAAGGAGGGAGAGAACTTAGAAGAAAAGGGGGCGCTGGAATATTAGCAGAAATGTTACTAGAGATTCTGGATGGAAAGGATGCTGTTGTTGATTCAATTAGGACCCCAGGGGAAGTTGAGGCTTTGAGGAAAAGAGATGATTTTATCTTAATAGAAATTAGAGCAAATACAGAAACAAGATGGGAGAGACTGCAAAGTCGGGCAAGAGCTGGTGATCCCTTAGACAAAGAGACTTTTATGGAGCAAGAAAAGGCAGAGGCTGTAGCTAAAGATGATGCAGGGCAGGCTCTAAACGCAACTGCAGAATTAGCAGATATAGTAATTCTAAATGATGGTACGGAAGAGGAATTAATTGATGACTTGGAAGAATTCTTTCAGAAAATCGAATAAGTAATTTTAATGACGGAAAATAGTTTATGAGTTGAATATCATAGGCTTTGATATGAAGAAACTCAGGCTAATTGTCATTGCACTATTAATTAGTATTTTTTTATCTATTAATGTTCAAGCAGCAGACGTCCCTCCTCTTCCTGAAGAAGAAGGAGTCTGGGTTATTGATTCAGCAGAGGTTTTGTCAGATTCTGAGTTTAATATACTGAATAACAAATCCAATGAGATATATCTTGAAACAGGAAAACCGATTGTAGTTCTAACAATAGAAAGTTATGAAGAACATAATGCAGATGGTTGGGAAAAATGGGATTATGCTAGATTTGCATTCGATGAATACGGAATAAATGATGACAAAAATCAGAATAAAGCAATACTGATATTCATGTCAGAACAAGACAGACAATTTTGGACTGAATTAGGAGGTGGGTATTCTAACGAAGGTTGGGATTCGTACGTCCAGGAGGTCTTTGATTATGGAGTGAGACCGTTTCTTAGCGAGGATAGATGGTTCGATGGTTTACTTGCTGCGGTTGAAGGGATGGAACAAATAGTCAACCAGGGAGATGTTACATATCCTGAATGGAATAAGATTGCTGATGATTCATCACCTAACTGGATTATTGATGAAGCTGGATTAATTGTTGATGTGGATGAAAACGATATTAATTTGAGAATAAATGATATTGAAAAGAATACAAACTGCTCTATATTAATTGTTACTATAGACGGTCTAAGCGGAAAAAATGCCTCTTTTATTGGCCCATATCAGTATGCATATGGAGCTTTTCAGAATTATGATTTGAATGAATGCGATATTTTATGGTTAATCGAGTCTGAAGGAGGCTGGTCTTACTGGGGAGTTTATACTACAATGGGGGCAGAATATAATAGTGGTTGGATAAATTACATGTACGATAAAGAATGGGAAATTTACGAAGAATTAGAATTCAACGGAGGAGAAGTTGATGATTTTTTATTGCATGAGATTGTAGATTATTCTGAAAAAGCAATTCTGGATGATGGCTTCAATATGGAGGAATGGATAGAAATTAATCTATACATAATTTTATTATTGCCATTATTGATTTTATTATCTATTGGTATGTTTGCTAGGACAATTCCGAAAAAGATTGAGTTTCGAAAGAAAAAAGATATGGCATTTGAAAATATAGCCTTGATTAACAGAGCAATAATGAGTAATCTTGCAGAGGACTCATCGATAAGGAAAAACTGGAATGGGAAATTTAGTGGGATGAGTGATTCTGAAATCAAGTCCTTTAGAAGATTGGACGATAGGTTGTCTGAATCTGATGTGGAAATCAGTCTAGAGAAATATGATAATGAATTGAGAATGATAAATGAGGTATACCAACTAAGAACTAACATATCAGACTATTTTTCTGTAATTTTATTGATACTTACTATACCCATAATTGTAACTTTATTGATAGGATTTGACGAATCTTCTTGGGGAATGGAAGCATCAAAAATAACATTTGGTAATTTCTTGTTTGGTATTGGAGGTTCTATTTTTGTTTTAGCATTCTTAAGCCCTTTTATTGTACTTCTTCGATTGCTACTATTTCCACAGGGAGATATGAAAAAGGAAATGAGCCTAATTCTAGGAATACCAATTATGCACTCAAAATCTTTTACAACTATGGGAGATAATCATCAAATGGATCATTACGATCATTACAATTGGAGTTACAGGGTCATGAGTAGTAGAAGAGTAAGTTTCAGATCCAGTTCAGGAAGTACCAGTTCTGAGAGAGCAAGTAGCAGCGGTGGCGGTGGCGGCGGCGGCGGCGGCGGCGGATTTGATAGCGGTGGCAGCGGCGGTGGCGGCGGCGGCGGTGGAGACTTCTAATCTCTGAATTATGCAGTTCTAACGATTATTCCAGCTTCATGCATCATGCCGGATGCAATATCAAAATCTTTTTGCCATCTTTCTGGAATCTCTAGATCTTTAGGATAAATTACCTCTCTTACTCCTGCTTGAATAAGAGACCTGGTACATCTAGAACAAGGCGGCCAAGTTACATACGCCGTAGTACCTTTCAATGAAATACCAATTCTTGCAGCGTGCATTATAGCATTCTCTTCAGCGTGACAAATCATAGGATACTTCTGTTCACGATCTTCTAATCTCTCGGTTTTATCTTCTATACCTCTAGGAAAACCATTGAATCCTGTAGATCTAATTTCACGATCTTCACCTACAACAATACAACCTACTTTGGTAGATGGGTCTTTTGACCAGTCAGAGATATGTTTCGCTAATTCTAGAAATCTTTTATCCCATTTGTCGCTCATATGAATATCTCCTGAATATCTATCATAAGTCATTATCCCTATTCGCCTCTGTACGATTAGGATCATAACCATCTAAAGAAGTAGGGTTGGCATAACAGTCAGGATCATCTCTATCGGCTTTTCCGCCGTTGTCATTATCTAAACCATCACCACAGTTTCCGATAGTATCATCATCTGATGATAGTAATTTTTCTGCCCCGCCACCTGCTAGAATAGCAAATAGCAAGCCAGAAAGAACAAGAATAAGAGCTACTAGGATATATTTCGAAGTACTGTCTTGTGGTTCCAAGACCACTCTAATTTCAGTTTTCTCATCCGGCTTATTGGTCATCTACGAGCCATCGACATAGGTCATCCTTTTTGATTATCGGTGAACGCGTAGTTCTTCCCAGAAATTCAGATTATCCCTAGAAATAATATAATTTAGGATATCTCCAACAAGATAAACACTACCTATTAGGACCAACTCGACACTATCGATTTCACAAATTTTTGATGCTTCTTCAATTGCATTAACTGGATTCTTAATTATATCACGAGAAGTTTCTCTATGGCTACAAATTATATTTTCTAATTGCTCTGCACTTACAGAATTATTTCTTCCAGAAAGAGGTTCAGTAAATATTAAATGATGAAAAATGGATTGATGAAGATTCTCTTGTAGAAATGGAGTTAATGTATCATTGATATCTGCTTTTTCTGTTACTCCTATAACAAACACACTCGGTTTTTTGATTGAATTAAGTTCGGACTCAAAGCCTTCTTTATTGTGAGCAGCACATATCTTCAGAGGGAAATCGAACCAGGATGACCCATATCCTGGGGAGCGACCCGGCCATTTACAATTAATTTCTGATTCGTCCCATTTGAAAAATTGTGCAATTTTTCTTGCCATTATGTTCCAATTCTGCCAATTCGACAATTCTTTATTTTCTTCAAATAACCAAAGATCTTCACCAACTTTATCGGAAATTACTGTCAATACAGAAGAAGATAAATTCTCATTTTTCAATAAGAGTAGAGGCACCCCTGGACGATGAATACCCGCTTTCTCAAAAGCAATTTTTTCCAAGGTTTCTCCTAAAAACTCAGTATGATCCTTTGAGATGGTGGTTATCACACAAAGATCAGCATCAACCAATCTGGTAGAATCTAGTCTACCGCCCAAACCAGTCTCAATAATAGCTCTGTCAATTTTATTCTCACTAAAAACTACCATGGCAAGCAAAAATGTAACTTCAAAAAAAGTTGGTTTACAAACTGGAGCAATTAATGAGGCTTCACGTATCTTATTCAAAAAGATATCAAAATCTTGAGGAGAAATTGGAACCCCATTTATTCTAATTCTTTCTTCAATTGTTATCAAATGAGGAGAAGTAAATAATCCTACTTTCAAATTATTTTCTCTTGCAAATGCAGAAAGTTGAACACATAGTGAACCCTTACCGTTTGTCCCAGCAACATGAATTGAAGGAAAATTAAGATGAGGGTTCCCCAACCTTTCCAACAAGACCTCACAATTCTCAAGACCTAATTTAACACCAGAATCTTTCGTATTTTCTAGCCATTTTCTAACGCTCAAAAGATAATCACCCACCAGTTCAACTACGCACTTGTATTAGTCAAAGTGATATGGTCTTTGAACTTCGTGGGGGTTGGGGAGTGAAAGTGAACGAGACGATTGAGGCCATAAAAGACCAGTGGAAGTCAATGACAAGTATGGCTGGGATGTTTGTAACAACTATATTTCTAGGAATCTCAATTCAACCTGTTTGGAATTTTTCTGAGGCTAGAGCGTTTGGAGAAGAAGGCACGACACAAACAAGCTACATATTATTGGAATTGGTTCTAATCGGAATTTTTACTTTTGTCATAATATGGCTTGCTAGAAAGAATCTTGAAATTTTCATTAAAGGATTTATTATGTTCTCACTTTATTTTTCCTTAACATATACAGTATATCCGTATATTGCATTGGCAATGGAAATTATTATGAGTACGCAAGAAAATGCATTTTTTATTGCATTGATCTTAGATCTATTACTAATGATAACTCTATGGAGATATCCTGAATGGTATATAGTAAATCTTGTGGGAATACTAGTTGGAGCAGGGGTTATCACAATGATTGGAATTAGTTTTGTCCCTACATTAATTATCATCTTCATGATTCTCGCTGCAATTTATGACCATTGGGCAGTTAATGGAAGTAAACATATGTTAGAACTAGCAGACACAATGATAGATTTGAAGTTACCAATATTATTAGTTGCTCCCAAAGAAAAAGGTTATTCATTTTTAGACGAGAAGGAAGGGGTAATGGAAAAAACAATTCAGAGACCATCACAAGAAGATTGGGATAATCCTAAAATTGGAGCCATAAAAGTAGAAAAAACCGGTAGAGATGCGTTATTTATGGGTCTTGGAGATGTTATTTTCCCAGGTATGTTGATTATATCCACTATCACTTTCTTACCTCAAACAGGCCCAGTTTTAGGTTCTTTACCGCTAACACCATTCTTTGGATGGATTCATCTAGACCCCTTGACAGTTGGTTTGGGTGCTTTATTAGGAGGATTAATGGGTTACTTAGGATTGATGGCCCAAGTAGCGAAAGGAAAACCACAAGCAGGGTTACCTTTGCTTAATGGTGGAGCAATTTTAGGCTATTTTATTACTGGATTAATAGTATATGGCCCATCTGATTTAATTCAACAAATTAGCCTCTTCTGAACCTAAAAGCCCGATTCATTGAAAGAAGATTGGTCACTCCTAGAGTTGATAGTTATGCTAGACATGAGTATGTTTCGTGAAAAATCAGAGGTTTTACGAAAAGATCATGATAAAAGAAAAATTCCTCAGGATAACATTGACGAAGTAATTAGACTAGATAATGAATGGAAACAAGCAAGGTATGAAGTTGATCAACTTCGTAAATCAAGAAATGAGGCTGCAAGAGGTATAGCGGCAGCAAAAAAATCGGGAGATGCTGATGCTGTAAGTAAAATAATGAGTGAAGTATCTAGCATAGGAAATAAGATTGAAGAATTATCAAAAATGGCAGATGATTTCTTGGAAAATAGAGACTCAATAAGGATGAGAGTTCCGAATATTCTTCATGAAAGTGTTCCAGTAGGGGAAGACGATCAAAAGAATACCTTACACAGCTTACATGGTGAGAAAGTTGATTTGAGATTCGAAGCAAAAAATCATAATGAAATTATTGAAAATAATGGTTGGGTTGATTTAGCAAGAGCGGCAAAAATTACTGGAAGCAGATTCTATTTCATGCAAGGAGATTTAGCAAGATTAGAGATGGCTCTACAAAATTACACTACAAACTTTCTCATCAATAAGAATTATACTCTCGTTCAACCACCTTTAATGATGAATAAAGAGGCTTACGAAGGAGTTACAGATCTTGGAGATTTCGAAACTGTAATGTACGGAATTGAGCCAGATAAATTCTATCTCATAGCCACAAGTGAACACCCATTAACTGCTATGAGAATGGATGAAATTATCGAACCATCTGAACTACCAATAAGACTTGTCGGAGTATCGCAATGTTTCCGTAGAGAAGTTGGAGCCCATGGACTCTCAGATAGAGGAATATGGAGAGTACATCAGTTTACAAAAATAGAACAAATAATAATCTGCAAACCGGAAGACTCATGGTCTCATCATGAAGATTTATTGAATAATGCAACAGAGCTGTGGGATAGTTTGGGTTTACATTATCGAGTTGTAAATATTTGTACAGGAGATATGGGGACCGTCGCCTCAAAGAAATATGATCTTGAAGCATGGCTACCGGGTGTTGGAGAATACAAAGAAGTGGTATCTTGTTCTAATTGTACAGACTATCAGGCCAATAGACTTCGTATGAGGTACAGGACATCGGAAGGAAACTCTGCTGTCCATACACTAAATTCTACTGCAGTTGCGACAAGTAGGGCATTGGTGGCAATTCTTGAACAATATCAAACAGAGGATGGTCGAATCATGATTCCAGAGGCTTTGAGGCCATATATGGGAGAGCAGAAATTCCTAAGCCCCTTGAGTTGATTTGTCTGCTTTAATTTTAATTGATTGGCGTACCAATAAAACAACTAATACAATTGCGAAAAATGCAGCAATTATAGGTGCTATTAAAGCCGCAAATGTAAGAATAATACTTGCTATATTCTCACCAGATGCAACAAAAGAATTACCAAAACCCAGAGTTAAAGTAGATGACAAACCACGGATTGCCACTGTAGTTACTTGAATAATTCCTGCAGACCCACCCCCTGCAATTATTGCAAAAGACCATTGAATTATTGGGTCACTCCCTACTAAAGCCATGGAAGTCATACCAACACCTGAAACTACAGCTGCAGGAGTCGCGATTGTATCTAGTAGATTATCCAACCAAGGGACATAATATGCTCCAAATTCTGCCAAGCAAGCTATTCCAAGAATTAGAACTGCAGCGTTACTGTCAAAAGCAGCAAACTCTGTTCCTGATAAATCAAAATTAACAAAAGTATCTGTCCTAACTGCTAATGATAAAATAAATGGAGGTAAGAAAACGCGAAATCCTGATGCGGATGCAAGGCTAAGGCCCATTAAAGCGGCAAGTATTGTCGTTTCTATTCCCATGATTATGCCAAGACCTTGGATGTAATTAACCCACTCCCTGCATGATAATTGGTGAATTGAAGCGTAATAATGTACTAATCGCCTATTTCTACCAAATTTGCGCCCATATCCACTCTCTCACCTGTCTGGAAGTATACCTCTGTAACTTCACCAGCCCTTGGTGCCTGAATCCGATGCTCCATCTTCATTGCTTCCATGACTAATAATGTCTGACCTTCTCTCACTCTCTGGCCTTTCTTTACCATTACATCAAGAATTGTTCCAGGCATCGGAGCACTTAGACTGCCTTCTGATAATGAAGAGTCTTTACTTCCGGGTTCGTGCATGTTAGTAACATAAATTCTCCCTTGGAAATGTATCCACCATTCGTCGTTACATCTAGAAACATGAGCAAAACTTCTAACTCCATCTAATTCTAAAAGAATTCTCCCTGATTGCTGATCTTTACTCAGTGAGATATCAGGAAAGTTAATTTCTTCGCCGTTAGAAATTAATTTAGAAAGTGAAAGTAGCCCCTCTTTTTCAGAGAAGTTTACTGTATATCTAGGTCCAGAATTATCTATGCTCCATTCCATAAAATCACCTAAGGATAAGACCTCGTCAATGTTTTGAATGGGTCTCCTGAATGCCCACTATACTCATCTATTATTTCGGAAGTGACAGATGATAAATTACGATCTAATCCAAAACGACTTGCCCCTGCTGCAATCGAAATTAAAATTGAATCACTAATTTCTGGTTCCTTAAATTCTTCTAGAGATGTGTTATCGAGATAATCAGTTGTTACAAGACCCTTTGAGAATGCTTCACTTTGGGATACCTGGCGTAAGAATCCAACATTAGTAGTGACTCCCAAAACAACAAATTCTGACAATGCAGTATCTAGTCTTCTCAATGCTGCTTCTCTTGTAGGAGCATGAACAATTAATTTGGCTAACATTGGATCGAAGTCAATAGTAACTTCATCACCCTCTCTAAATCCCGAGTCCATCCTAACACCAGGAGTTGATGGCGGTCTCCACATTGACAGTTTTCCAATTGCTGGAAGGAATCCTTTGCTTACATCCTCAGCATAGATTCTGGCTTCAATTGAATGCCCAGTAATTCCTATTTCTTCCTGAGATATATTCAATGGAAATCCTGCGGCAACTTCGAATTGCTTCTGAACTAAATCAATTCCAGTAATTAACTCAGTAACTGGGTGTTCAACTTGTAATCGAGTGTTCATTTCAAGAAAGAAAAAATCGCCTTTAGGAGTTAGAAGAAACTCAACTGTTCCTGCACCTTCATAATTTACAGCCTTGGCTGCCCTTATCGCTGCTTGCCCCATGTTATCACGAATCTCAGGTGTAACAGCTGGAGAAGGTGCTTCTTCGATTACTTTCTGATGTCTTCGTTGTAATGAACAGTCTCTTTCATTCAAATGTATTGAGTTCCCATATTGATCGCAAAGTACTTGAATTTCAACATGTCTTGAACCTGTCAATAATCTCTCAACATAAACAGTACCATCTCCGAAGGCAGCTGAAGCTTCACGGGCTGCTGCTTCATATTCTGTCCTAAGCATCTTAGGTTCGTAAACCGCCCTCATTCCCTTTCCGCCGCCACCTGCACTAGCCTTAACCAATAACGGATATCCTACTCTAGCAGCAGATGTTGCTAAAACACCGAGAGGGTTTGAACCCGATTCAATTGCTAATTCTTCACCAGGAATAATAGGGACTTTGGACTCAATCATTCTCCTACGAGCAGATATTTTATCGCCCATGGTTTCTATTGCTTCTGAAGATGGACCTATCCATATTAAACCAGAATCTTTTACTAATTTAGCAAAATTAGCCCTTTCAGATAAGAAACCATAACCAGGATGTATGGCTTGAGCTCCGGATTCTTTGGCCGCAGAAATTATAAGTTCCATATTTAGATAGGTCTCAGAGAGACTTTTTCCAGGCAAATGAACAGATTTATCGGCTATTTCTACATGTAATGAATTCTTATCTGAATCAGAGTAAATAGCAATTCCTTTGAGTCCTGATTCTTTGGCTGCTTTGAGTATTCTAACAGCAATCTCACCACGATTTGCTACCAAAACAGAATCGAATGGGGTTGGCGCATTAATCATCCAATCAGGTAACATTTCTTACACCACATTATTCAGAAGACCAATTGGGTTTACGGCGCTCTAAGAAAGATGAAAGTCCTTCTTGACCTTCATCTGAACCTCTCATTTGACTAGTTTTATCTAAAGTCCATTCACGAAGATCTGCATCATTACCATTCCATCTATCGAAAACCAATGTCAAATTCTTAGCTTCTGTAACTGCCATAGGTCCGGTTGTTAGAACTTCTTGAGCAATCATATTCGATTTATCCGCAAAATCCTCAGAAGATTCTACGACATAATTAATCAAACCTATTCTCATAGCTTCATCTGAATCTATTTTACTAGCCATCATTGATAATCGACGGAAATTAGAACTGCCTATTTTACGATAGACGTAGGGACCAATAACTGCTGGCAGTATGCCTAATTTGGCCTCAGAAAGAGCGATTCTTGTTCTTGGTTCAGCAATTGCATAATCAAAACAAGATACTAGGCCTGCTCCTCCGCCTAAAGCCACACCTTGTATACAACCTATAGTAAAACATGGATGCGCCCAAAGACCATGGAATAAAGTATCTAATCTTTCAGAATCTAAACGATTTTCTGCAACTGAGCGTGCCCCAGCATCTCTCATCATATTGATATCTGCGCCAGCACAGAAATGCTTACCTTCACCTGTAAAAATTATTACTCTGAGGAATTTATTACCATCTGAATCTTTCAAAGAGGAGTTTGCATATACGCTTCTATCAGATGTCCATTTAATTAGCGATATTAACTCACTAATCAATTCGGTATTGAGAGCATTGTACACGTCACTACGGTTTAGATTAATTCTAGCAATATCGTCATCAATTACAAGTTCACATAGTTTATTTTCTGGAGGAGAATCACTCATTTTCATTTTAATCACCATTACATCCTGAATACGCCATAATTTTGTTCTGGTAGAGGAGCATTCAAACTAGCAGAAATACATAATCCTAGAACATCTCGAGTATCTCTTGGGTCGATTATTCCATCATCCCACAATCTCGCAGTAGAATAGTAAGGAGAGCCTTCAGTTTCATATTTTTCTAAAATTGGCTTTCTTAGATTTTCTAGTTCATAATCACTCATTTCAGGTAGATTTTCTCTGGACATCTGATCTTGTTTGACCGTTGCCATAACATCTGCAGCCTGTGGCCCCCCCATTACAGAAATCCTAGAATTAGGCCACATAAAGACAAATCTTGGATCATATGCTCTACCGCACATACCGTAATTTCCGGCTCCATGGGAACCTCCGATAATCACTGTGAATTTAGGGACTGGTACGCAAGATACTGCTGTAACCAACTTAGCACCATCTTTTGCTATGCCTCCGGACTCTGCATCTCTACCAACCATGAATCCTGTAATATTCTGTAGAAATACTAGAGGTATTCCACGTTGACCGCATAATTCTACAAAATGAGCTCCTTTCAAAGAAGATTCTGAGAATAAAATTCCATTATTTGCGACTATTCCAACAGGATAACCATGAATCCTAGCAAAACCACAGACTAAGGTATTACCATATCTCTGTTTAAATTCATGAAAACGACTACCATCAACAATTCTAGATATTACTTCCCTAACATCATAAGGTGTCCTATTATCATCTGGAATTATTCCCATTAATTCTTCAACATCATGCTTAGGCTCCTCAACGGCCTCAACATCTAGTCTTTGTTTGGGCTTAATATTTAGATTTTGGACAACATTACGAATCATTCTAAGTGCTTCAGGTTCATCTTCTGCAAAGTGATCCGCTACTCCTGATTCACGTGTATGTAGATCTGCGCCGCCGAGATTTTCTGCAGAAACCTCTTCTCCAGTTGCAGATTTTACTAATGGAGGACCTGCCAAAAATATCGTACCATTTCCTTTAACGATTATTGATTCATCGGACATTGCAGGGATATAGGCGCCACCTGCAGTACAACTCCCCAATACAGCGGCGACTTGAGAAATCCCTTTACTAGAAAGAATAGCCTGATTTCTAAATATTCTTCCAAAGTGTCCTTTGTCGGGAAAAACTTCGTCTTGCATAGGTAAAAATGCACCACCGCTATCAACTAAATAAATACAAGTAAGATTATTCTCATCTGCAATTTCTTGAGCTCGGATGTGCTTCTTAACTGTCATAGGATAATATGAACCACCTTTGACAGTTGCATCATTTGCTACAAATAAGCACTCTTTTCCATGGACAACCCCTATGCCAGTGATAATTCCAGCAGAATGAGCACGAGAATCATAAAGTCCATTTGCAGCTAGGGATGAAAATTCAAGAAAAGGCGTTCCTGGGTCGCATATTTCCTTTATCCTTTCTCTAGCAAGTAATTTTCCTCGACTACGATGGCGATCAACGTATTTCTTACCGCCGCCCTCCTTAACTTCGTTGATTTTTTGCTTTAATTCCTCGACAAGTTGGATATTAAATTCTCTTCGGCGATTGAAATCTTCACTATTCCGGTCGATTCGAGTTGGTAGCCTATCCATATCTCTCAGCTCTCCAGAGGGCATTCGAACTTTCAATTGAATGGGTTCATATTCATGATTTGGGCTTATCAAACACCAATTACAGCACGGCCAACGTCTCTCAATCCAGGTGCCATTCCAACTACCAACATTGCTAAACCAACTAACAAACGAAGATGTCTCTGTCTATGTTCAAAATTTGCTATTGTGAAAAAGTATAGTATTAATCCAGCTAAACCGATTTTAACAAAAGTAAAACCAAAAGCATTACCAAAAATTTGTATTACTTTATCGGAAAGGACATGTTTCTCAGAATATCCTAGATATTCTAGACCAATAGCCGTTGCAATACCATCAAGAATTTGACCAGCGACGGCTAGAAATACAACAGGTGAAGCAAATATTGCAGCTTTACGATGTTTTTCCATCAAGTCCTTCTCAGGACTTGTTGAAGCAAGATATTCATCTTCGGTAACACCTACTGGTAAAACTCCAGATATCATTCCATAACTATCTAGAATTTCAGCGGACTCTTTTCCGTAATTATACATCTGCCAACAAATGATTATTGGTAAACCAATTACAAATATTAGGGGCCAAAGTACAATATCTGAGGAATCTATACTAAGTGAGTATGAGAATATTGCTCCAAGAAAAATCATTGATCCGCCAAATCCAGTTAGATACACAGATCTCTGTACTGTCGAAAAATTTTCTAAGGATTCACCGAAGAATTGTGGTGATAATATGGCAACTAAACCAAAAATAAATAACATTTCTAATCCAATAGCACTTTGAGGGCCGATTGAAATAGAATGAGCATACAAAATAAATTGGCAAAGAATTAGAATGCTTGCTATTGAATTGACCATGTCGGATTCATCTTCTTTCAGAATTCTAGAATTATTAGTTATTGAATAACCTAGTGCGCCCGAGATTACAACCCATGCTGCAGTCTGAAAATGAACTCCAGGGCTGACAAAGAGTGATGAAAGGCGACTATCAAACATTTCAGCATCTTCAACAACTTCTCCAGTTGCTGCCCATAAAACAAAAGGGAATAGTGCAATAATTGTATTGTCACTGCCATCTATTCCAAGTCTACGTAACCAAGCAGAAAGTGATAGGACGAATGCACCTAATACAATCGCATATGTTGCAGTATTAACTCCATTGTAACCAGAATCACCGGTTGCTTCGCCTGAAATTGGATCTAAATAATATTCATAAATTGATTTGGTTAGAGGATTATCTATATCCATTTGATCTAAGGTAAGTCCGGCAAATAAAAGAGCACCTACAAAATACAGAAAATATGTAGCCCAACGTTCGTAGTCTTCCATCTCTTCAAGTGGATTTTCCATAGCCATCGCAGACGGGCTTCTCGCTTAGGTATAACGCATTTAAGATTAGAAAATTATTCTTCCTCAAATACTATTTTTTCATCTTCTGCTAACTCCATCATTTCTGAAATTGCTTCTTGATCCAAGGGGTCAACTTGTGAATTGGTAAACTTTCTTTCTCTCCGACGGCGTGCGTCGGCCAAACTAGGAACTAGAGCCTCAAAGCTCGAAGTATCTTCAACATCTTTTTCTTCATAAGTTTCGAGACTATAAGAACGAATACGGTGACGTTTCCTGTCCTGTTCTAAGCCAAAAAGAACGGTACCATGTTCAGAACCTTGGAGAATTCCTTCTATAGCAGGGGTTGCTAAAGCTAAAGATTCTTGATCACCGATTACTAAAACTGTTGAGCCATAAATTGCCATCTCCGTACCAGTTAATTCTTCAATTAAGCTCCTAATTCTACCATTGGTGCCAATTAGCCTACTTCTCATTCTTCTAGTTTGATTTGGTTGCTTACCAACCCACTCCCTGATATCATACATCCTCAAGAAAACATCATCTTCTAGAAGCTGGATTGCTCTTTTAGGGGCTAGTCCTCTTCCAATAGCAAATATTACATCAGGAAGTTTCATTTTTATTACAGGATCTACACCTTCATCTGGCCAGTTAACACTAACATCACCTGAATTTGACTCGATATGCAATGATGCCCCACATGCTTTCTCAATCATTTTTCTTGTAGAGCCACGTTTACCTATAAGCACAGCAATACGATTTTTAGGAATCCGTGCTAAATGCTCCATATGTTTAGGGGAGTGGCTGTTATGTTTTAACTTCCTGTGTTTCAATTTCAATCGGATAAAGGAGGTAATTTGGGAACTGGATCTTCCAATACACGAAGTAAACTTTCACCAATATCCGCGTTATATCCTTGACGATTTATCCACTGAACCAGTCTCGTTACGTCTCTAACAAGAAATTCTTCTGAATGTGGATGTTGCTTTGTCACACTTTGACCAACATCAATTACCCATGGTTCACCATCTTTCCATAAGATATTGTACTCTGAAAAATCTGCATGAACAAGTTCAGCTGTTTGCCAATTAATAGCAAGAAAATCGAGTAGGTCTTCGAATACCTCATATGGCTCATCAATAATTACATCTTTCAATCTTGGGCTTACTCCTTCACCTTCACCTAAATATTCCATAATAAGAACATTTTTCAAATTAGAAATAGGTTTTGGAACTCTTAATCCATATTTTCTCATTCTTTTTAGATTTCTAAATTCTTTACGTACCCAGATATTCACTAACTCTCTATGTCTACGAGATAGCCCTCCAAATCTTGGATCTCCATCGATATATTTTGCTAATCCTTTGAAAACCGCGTTTGTTGTGTGAAATATTTTCACCGCTACAGGACCATGGTTAGATGTTGCATGAAAAACATGGGCCTCCTTACCTCTTGCAATTGGATAATCAAGCGTCTCAATCTCGCCTTTTTGCATTAACTTATGTAATGACATTAATGTAGATTTATCAAATACAGCGTCGAAAACTCGTCGATCAACCCAATCATAAGTCCCCTTTCCTAAAACTCCCTGAAGACCATCTTCAATTTCTGAGAACATTTTCTCAAATCGAGGTTCGGATAACCATTCGTGTTTTTTTTCGCCTCGCATTAAAGCGTCGAGGTCGGGTAAATCCCAATCCTCTGAATCTGACATGATTTCACCCAAAGAAAGAATCAATGTCGTCGTCAAATGATGATGTTTCTTTTACAACTGATTCCTCAATTTCCAATTCTGATTCTTCTTCTACGGAATCTTCTTCTATAAATTCTAATTCTTCATTAGTTCCAGTTACTTCTGAGATATCTTCAGACATTCCAAATAAATCTACTATGTCTGGCAATACTCCTTTTCTAGACAAATATAGCGATTGAGTTTTTGTATATCTCATTACTACATTTGCTTTCTCGTCTTGAAAATCCCATGGTTGTACAACAATTAAGTCACCTTCTCTAACCCATTGTCTACGACGCATTTTACCAGGTATTCGCGCTAGACGGCTATCGCCATCTTCACAAACGGCCCTTACCCTTCTTCCTCCTAGAATCTGATCTGCAATAGCAAACATTTCGTTGACTTTACGATTAGGTAAAGGTACTCTTATTTTGTCACCACTACCTGATTCTAACCTTGCTAAAAGCTCAGCGTCAACCTTCTCCTCTCTACGAGCCATGACTACCCGTCTAGCGTCACCTATGTGAAGTTGAGCCTTCTCGCTCAGTTAGAAACAAAGGAATTTATAGCATCTGCAACCATTTCCAATAATGAATCACTTAGTGGCCCAATTCCAACAATGACTGTGAGTATCGCACAGACCACAATTGCTAATCTTAGACTGAAGGCGTCCTTCATAGCCCTACTATCTTCCGGTTCTTCAAAGAACATGACTAATCCAATTCTTAGATAATAAAACATTGACAATGCAGAATTTATTACAATTGCAAAAGCCAACCAAAATACTGGTTCAACACTGGTTAACCAGTCAAGAACTGAAGTTGCATCCGAGGAACCAGTACCAGCAGAAATATTCACTATTCCATTAATCATCAAAAACTTTGACAGGAATCCAGACAATGGCGGTACCCCCGCTAGTGACAACATAAACAAGAACATGGAACCAGCAACTAGTGGATCTCTTCGAGCAAGCCCATGTAGATCTTCCAATCTATGCCCTCTACCCTCAGTTTCTAAGAGAGATAATACCAAGAATGCTCCAAACTTGAAGATAACCAAAACAGCGAGATGGAATACTATAGCAGTTAATACAAGTTCAATTGCTTCTTCGGAGCCAAGACCACTCCCGATAGCTGCCAGACCCGCTAACATATATCCTGCATGGGACACACTGGAGTAAGCTAGCATTCTCTTTGGATTACTACTAGTTAGAGCTGCTAAGTTACCCCATGTCATAGTAACAACTGCAATGATAGCAATCGCAGTATACCAGAAAGCCTCACCTTCAATAGGCATTGTAACTGATACTAATATTCTCATTAAAGCAACAAATCCCATGGCTTTCGAGGCTGTGGCTAGTAAGCCAGCAATAGGAGATGATGCCCCGGAATAGGCATCGGGCGCTGCGAGATGGAAGGGCGCTGCACCTACCTTAAATCCAAATGCAACTAGCATTAAACCAACAGCTATTCCTGCTAGAGGATCAATTGAGGATGATTCTGCCCACTTTATTGACAAAGCATCCAATGAAAGATCTCCGCTCCAAAGATAAAGGAGTGACATGCCATAAATTCCAACTGCTGAGGCTACTGAACCTACGATGAAATATTTCATTCCTGCTTCTCCACCAACCTTACTTTCCTTATGGAAGGCAACAAGAATATAGGACGATAATGATGCCAACTCAATACAAACAAATAGCATAAAGAGATGGGTGGCCATTGACATAAGGCTCATCCCAAGACCAACCATAATCAGAATAATATGAAAATCAACTTGACGACGATTATCAATTAAAGCATTAATTTTCTTAGTAGAAAGATTCTCGCTATCGTCATCATTTGGTGGTTTTACATTAGGTCTAGCAGGAAGTCTGTGTGTAGTTGCAATAGTCGCAAGGAGTAAAGCAGCAATGAATATTAGAGAAAATAAACGGCTGAACTCAGTGACCTCTAATGTATCTCCTATTGGACCATAAGAGTTCTGCATAAGTCCAAAGAATAAAGCAGAAATGAAAATAATTAATGAAACTTGATTTGGTAATTTAGGATTACTGGTTCTCTTGAAACGGCTACCGCCGATAAATACGGGAACATGAATTCTTGTTAGAGGGATACGGAAACGTGCATTCCCCAAATTAGGAATTAAAATTATGCATATTAAACCAAATAGCATTATTAATTCAGGAATAATCAATTCTGCCTCAGAATAATTAATTGGAAGATTCATGGACTCACCCCTTGATCAATTAGATAACTAAGTAATACTTCACTAACAAATTCAGAAGACCAATCAGACATCATATCGAAGAATATGAATGGGAATATACCGAAAGCAATTGTGAGAATACCTAAAATAAACATACTAGTATTCTCATTCCAAGTAATATCTCTAGGTTCTTCACCGTGTAATGACTCTGGAAGGATTCCATGATGTCTATCGTTTGATTCAAAAATAGTCTTCTGCATAGATGTTAGATAGTAGACTGCCGTAATAATTAATGTCAATGCAGGTAAAATGACTAACCATCCAAAACTCATCCAGAAAGCAATCATAATGGCTACCTCAGCAACGAAACCGGCTAGTAATGGTAACCCTAAGCTACCCATCCAACCTAGCATCATATGAGCGGCCAAATATGGTGAGTGATGTGCAATACCTCTCATAGAGCCTATTTCTAAGGTATGATAATGATGTTTGAAAGCACCCGCGACTGCGAATAATAGTGGACTAATTATTCCATGAGCGAACATCATGAATAAGGCGCCAGCGATACCCAGTGGTTGCATTGTTGCAATCCCTAGGAATATTAATCCCATATGTGAAACTGATGAATAGGCAACCATTCTTTTCAGATTTGTTTGACCCATGCATACTAATGCACCATAAACTAAACTTGCCATTCCAAGAATAATTAGAATGGGTGTGAAAACAACTGTAGACTCTGGGAATAATGAGACGGCAACTCTCAAGAAACCATATGCTCCCATTTTCAGCATTACGCCAGCCAATAACATTGATCCAGCTGTTGGTGCTTGAACGTGAGCATCAGGAAGCCAAGTATGCACTGGTACACTAGGCATTTTTGTTGCAAATCCAATTAATAACAAAATCCAAACCAAATGTCTGAGACCCTCTGATTGAATCATCTCACTATTCATCTCAATGAGACTAAAGTGATGTCCCGTTAATGTTCCAGATACTCCAGATACATCGCCGGTGTGGAAATACATTACTAAAATCCCAACTAGCATAATTACACTAGCAGTGAATGTGTAAATGAAGAACTTCATAGAAGCATATTTTCTATCTTCGCCGCCCCAAACTAATATCAAAAAGAACATCGGTATCAATGTCATTTCCCAGAATACGTAGAATACAAACAAATCTAGAACAACAAACACACCAAGTAAGGCACCTTCCATAACAAGAATCAACGGATGGAAAATATGTCCTTCTTTAGCATCCCATTCTACCAACATTGATAGTGGAATTAATAGAGCTGTTAACCAGACCATTGGTAATGAAAGTGCATCAACACCGACAACCCAAGATACACCAATTGATGAGATAAGAGTAACTGGTTTATCATTCATTAATTCATATTCACCCATATTAATGTCAAGCCAGTCAATACCACCGAAAGTAGTGAAGGAAAGGTAGGTTGCAAATGCAAATAGAGCCATTGAAACTCCAAAACTCACATTTCGAGAAAATTTACGTATTGAAGAGGCTAAGTTTCCAGGCAATAATTGAGGTAAAATTAGCAATAGCAAACCAACTCCAATCGGAGTTAATGTTAGAATTGTCAAGGGATCGTTCAGAAACTCACCCCCATTAATAACACGAATATACAGAGAGCTCCTATAGTCGCCATTAAGATATAATCACCAGCACTTCCTGTAGTAAATTTACGAATCTCAAATGAACCGAGAACCGATTTTGATTCTATTTGTTTAATGATGCCATCAATTATATTTCTATCAAACCATGCAGTAAAATCAGCAAATGGAATTAGTGTACGTGATAATACACCTTCATATAAATCATCGAAATAAAGTCTTTTATCGAGAGCTTCAGATAATTGAGATTCCGCTAACCATGAAACATCCTGTTTTCCAAACTTACCTGAAAGATTGACTAACCAGCTAACAAGGAAATTAGCTTTCTCACCTTCTTTGAGTCGCCCTCCATGAACTCTTGAGGCCATTATTGGACCTACTATGAAAGAAAGGAAAATTGTAATCCAACCTACAAAACGAAGTTTCATATCATCTGGCAAAAATGCATGTTCTAATTCATAGATAATTTGACCAAGCAATGAATCTGCATGACCATGTAAAGAAAGATTGTCTGACTTGTTTGAAAGGAAGTCAACTACTCCTAGAACAGCTAATGCAAAGCCGCCAATAGCAGTGATAACTGTAAGAATAATTAGTGGTTCCTTAATCCAAGGAGTTGTTTCATGAACATGATCAACAACTTCACTCTTAGGTTCTCCAGCGAAAGTCATGAACCACATTCTAGACATATAGAATCCTGTCATTCCAGCGGTTGCAAGAATTAGTAAAGCGGGACCTAGCATCAAAGTTTCACCATGGAAATATGCAGACCATGTTTTGGCAATTATTCCCTCTTTAGACCAAAAGCCTCCAATCAAAGGTATCCCAATTATTGACATTGAGCCAAACATCATTGCAGTAGCAGTTACTGGTAGCTTAGATGCGAGTCCCCCCATATTTCGCATATCTTGAGGGTCAAAATCATGATGACCGTGATCAGAACCATGGTGGAGATGATCATGCGCATGATGAACTTCGTGAATTACTGAACCGCTGGCCATGAATAGCATTCCTTTTGCCATTGCATGATTGAATAAATGGAATAGAGATGCGCCAAGGACAAAATATCCCGCATAATATTCGTTTATATTTAAGAAATAAAGTGCTGAACCTAAGCCGGTGAATATGTATGCTAATTGAGACATTGTAGAATAAGCTAAAACTTTCTTAATGTCATTCTGGACAAAGGCAATCGAAGCAGCCATAAATGCCGTAATGCCTCCAATCCATGCTACAATCAATCCAAAGTCTTCCAATCCTGAGACTCCATGGTGATGAACATCTACAAATGGCATTAATCTTGCAATCAAGTATAAGCCAGCATTAACCATTGTAGCCGCGTGAATTAATGCAGATACTGGAGTTGGCCCCTCCATAGCATCGGGCAACCAAACATGTAATGGGAACTGAGCACTTTTACCAACAGCCCCGATAAATAACATCATTAAAGCCCAAAATAACTCTCCTGAATCAACTAAAGCACCACCAACACCTGTCGAAGGATCATCAAAAACAACTGCAAAATCCAGAGAACCGTAGATATCGTATAGAATCAACAATCCGATCATTAAGAATACATCACCAACTCTCGTAGTCAAAAATGCCTTCTTAGCAGCATAAGCCGCACTTTCTTTCCAATAATAGAATCCTATCAATAAATAAGAACACAAACCCATAACTTCCCAGAAAATAAATAGCCAGAGGAAATTATCTGCAAGTACCATACCAAACATACCAAGGCTGAATAAAACAAACTCAGCGAAAAAACGATGGTTACTGTCTTCATTTATTGGATCTGTAGTCATATAACCAATAGCAAACCAGCAAATTAAGAAACACAGAAATGTCGCTACGAATAGAAGCATCAATGTCAAAGAGTCGACCCACACACCTACACCAAGTACTCGATTTTGTGCCATTGTGTAATCTGATTGAAGGATATCAAAAGAAATCCACTCTAACCAACTTGTAACATCATTCTTATTGATATCTGCACTGCCTATCAAATAATCATAAACAATCCATATTGTAGTAGATAAGGATACGAGGAGTGCTGCTAAACCTAATATTCCTCCTTCCTTAAACGTATTTTTCCATGTTTCATTTTTATTATAGACTTGCCCAGTGATAAGAATAATCGGAAAAGCAATGAAAGGAGCTACGACTATCATCCAAGCAAAATCTGTTGAAGAATTATCACCTTCAAAAGCCAAGTAAGGAACTATTGCTAAGAATGGCAATAACGGTAGAAGAAGACGATACTCGTTTTTTGTTTCACCCATCAAAATCACCTTAGTTCCTCAGAATATTAGCTTCATCAAGAGAAATCGTCTCTTGCGTACTGTATAAGGAAAGTAAAATCGCTAAACCAATTGCAACTTCTGCTGCTGCAATTGCTATTGCTATTGCAGTAAAAACCCAGCCATCAACATCGCCATAATGCGATGCTCCTGCTACAAAGTTAAGATTTGCAGCATTCAACATTACTTCAATACACATCAAAACGATGATCGCATTTTTTCTTGTGAAAGCACCGAGAAGTCCTATTCCAAAGAGAATGACTCCAAGTCCAGAAATCCAGCTTGGATCTATCATGACTCATCTCCTCCCATATCCCAAATCAGATTAATTAGTCTTTCATCACGGACAAGATAAGATGCTCCTACCATAGCCATGGCTAACAAAGCACCAAGAATTACGGTTGCAACTGCCCACTCATCTCCATAGAGTGAAAGTGCGAAATCTACTGTTGAGGGTGGAGTAGATGATGATACCCCCCACATTGAATGCGACATAACTTCATTTAGCATTACTAAAATAAATGTAAATAGACCTAGTTTTGTTAATGCTGAGAGTGCTTTCACTGAATATCACCCTCTTGAATTTGACGACGTGTAAGCATTACTCCGAATTGTACAACAAGCATTACTGAACCAAGGTAAACTAAAATTTGTATTGCTGCTAGCATTTCTGCAGACGCCATTACCATTACTCCAGCAACTGCTAGGAATGTAAGCATTAGTGATAGAAGTGAATGAGCAACTCTTCTGGCATAAACACAACCAAGAGCACCAATAATTGCGGCAGAAGAAAGAAGAACAAAAACAATTGCTTCGAAATCTACTACCATAAAAATCATGCCTCCGATTTAGCAGCTGCAGCCGCTTTAGCAGCTTTCTTCTCGCGCTTAGTTTGCTCTTTCTGAGCCCTCTTAGCTAATTCCATATCTACCCTTTCCTGATGTACTACTGGAAGTAATCTAGTACGATCAGCATCAAACCAAAGGTCTTCTCTGGAGTATCCCGTCATACCATCATATTCATTTGACATAAAGAATGACTCGAAAGGGCACGCTTCTGCACACAAACCACAGAACATACATCTTCCAATATCAATTCGGCCTGACACAATATCTACTTCCGCTGGCTTTAGAGAAGACATTTCTACTGACTCAATACCAGAACCATCTTGCCAACGAACTGTTGCTTTATCTCCACTAATATCAATCACCTCTGCAAAATCATATTGTTGTGGAGGAGCAGTATGTTCATGCATTAAATCGAAATTCTCGATTTCTTCAAAAGTTTCTTTTCTTCTAGCAGCTAAACCGCCAGATTCTATTTCACTTCCTAGTCCATGCCATTCGTCTCCTTCATCAGTTGTATCAAGAACATTGACTCTGGTTTCTGAGGTCATATGAAGACAATCATTTGGACAAGCTTTCACACATGCCTTACATGCTGTACAAGTTTCCCAAACAATTCCTATCCTTCCATTGTAGTTTCCTGGAACGAAAAGCCAAGGCTCCATATCCTCGAGTCTTTCATATGGATACATGATAGTAACCGGTCTTTCTAGGAAAGGAAGAGCCGGTGATGATTCTCTGTCTGCAGCATATATTTGACCAGAAGAAGGATGATTTTCTCCGATTCTTTCTAAAGTAAATTCATCAGTCAGATTCGCTTTCTGTCCATGATAATTATTTTTCAAGAATTTTGCTTTACCGATATATGGTACTGTCCTAAGTGCTGTCTTCAAAGTAATCCACATAGGTTTGATTACTAAATTTCTAAAATTCGGTGTTGCGTGAGGGTGTCCTGTATTGTAATCCATTTTTTCACCTCCTAATCTCTTCTACTTCCTGGATATGCTTTATCCAACGTTTGAGTATTGTATGGCCTTCTTGAATACTCTAATGCATCTTTATCTTCATCTATTGCATACACAACAAACAAAATGATTCCTAGAACTGTGATTACAGGAGGAACCCAGATTGGCCAACTTGTACCAGTCCAGACCTCTAAACGCAAATACATAGCAATTGCGAGATTTAGGATAGATAGTGGGAGTAAGTATCTCCAACCAAATTCTAAAATCTGATCTGTCCTAATTCTATGTAGAGATGCACGGACCCAAACAAAGAAGGCAAAGAGTAACCATGCTTTGAGTAAGACAACTATTAAACCAGGGATTAAGTCAACAATAGTCCCAATCACTGGTATACCAGAAAGTGTATCTTGGAATGGAAATTCCCATCCGCCAAGGAAGAACATAGCAAATAGGATACAAGCAGCATAAGCTCTCATCATCTCTACAGCGAACATTAGACCCCAACGAATCCCTCCGTACTCAGTCCACCATCCTTCTACAAGCTCTGCTTCTGCTTCTGGCATATCGAATGGAATCCTTTCGACCTCAGCAATCATTGTGATTAAGAACAGCGCAGCACCCAAAGGAAGCATGAATAGGTTCCAAGTATCAGATGTTTCAATCTGGAAATCTACAATTTCAAGAATATTGAAAGAACCACTAATTACTGCAATCGAAAGTACTGTGATTAGTAGAGGGATTTCATAAGCTGTCAATTGCGCAGCAGAACGCATCCCTCCAATTAATGTATATTTGTTATTTGATGCCCAGCCAGCAAAGAATACTCCAAGAGGTGCAACTCCAAATATAGCCATCAGGAATAGTAGAGAAAGATCAGGATTAGCTGCCCAAATATGTGGGCCAAATGGAATGAAGGCATAACACATTATAGTTGTCGCTATAATAATTACAGGAGCAACTTCGAAGACTAATTTGTCGGCTTTTTCTGGAATTAGATGCTCTTTTGTAGCGAACTTCATGAAATCTGCCAATGCCTGGAAGAAACCTGGGAATAGAAACCAGATTCCATGATATCCTCGATTTCCAACTCTATCAATTGTTTCTAAGTGATGGCTATTCCCGAAAGCTGAATTCAAACTTTTATTCAGCATACCTATAGGGACTCCCATACCCATTGGCAATTTATTCCACCAATCTCCTGCAGTAGAAGGACCCTCTCCAATCCATAAACTTCTCAATGAAGTGGTAGCACCAATTCTATCCATTAAACGTCCTATGAACTTCCTCTCGATGTAAGGGACGACCATCAAGGTCAACATCATTGTAGTAAAAACTACTGTACACATAATCGTTGAAACAAAAAATGATTCTAAGGAGGGCTGTATATCTGCAAAACCGGACTGGAGATTAATTTCAGAACCGATCACAATTGGTTCCTCAAGGAACCATCTCGGCCTTGTAATAGAAAATTCTAGATCTATATCGTTTGAAGGAAGAACATCATGTGTTTTGTCCATTGACCAACCGATGAATGACTCAGTCCAACCACGGACATCTAACCAATCACTGCTTGCCATAGATTCACCTCACCTATCTGTCTCACCGATACAGGGATCGAATGAACCCATAATTGCTGGAATATCTGCTACCTTGTATCCAATCATACATTTTGAAGCATATGGAATAGTAATGAACATTGGAGATCGAATTGATACACGATAAGGCATTTTACCACGACCCTCTCCTCCACCGGCAATGTAGAACATTGATTCGCCCCTACTATCCTCAAAGTGGTGTGAACCTGATGTCCCTTCAGGAGCACGAGTTGGTGCCTTGCCAATTATCTTAGGATCTCCTGGCTCATGGTATGTTTCGGCACCTCCTGGGATCTTGTCTAATGCTTGCAATACTAGATTTGCACTTTGACGCATTTCTTCAACTCTAATTCGATACCTATCATAACAATCTGCACCCTTTATTGAAGAACGCTCTACTGCTGGCTCCCAATCTAACTCAGAGTAAACTGAATACGGGTGTGATGTACGAATGTCGTGATTAACTCCTGCCGCACGAATGTTAGGTCCTGAAACTCCATGATTAATCATTTCTTCAGGTTTAGCATAACCTACTCCCTGGCTACGAATTAAAAATACTGTTGACTCATCGAAAAGTGCCTCATATTCTTGTATCCTATCCAAAAATAGCTTTAATTTATGCCTAGCTCTTAGAGCAAAACCATGAGGTAAATCTCTTTTCACACCTCCTATGCGAGGGAAATTGTAATGCATTCTAGAACCACCTAACTCTTGTAATAGATCCATCATCATCTCTCTTTCTCTAAGACACCACACTAATACACTCAGGTTTCCGATATCAGGCCCATAAGCGCCAAGCCACATTAGATGACTTGCAATCCTTTGAATTTCCACTGCTACTAAACGAATATATTCAGCTCTCTCTGGAACTTCAACCCCCAGTAAGTCTTCTGCAGCATAGATATAGGCATGAGACCACGTATTTGCTGATGCATAACATAGTCTGTCACAATAAGTAGTAATTTGTGTGAAGTCGCGTGATTCACATATTTTTTCAACACCTCTATGGATATAACCAAGATCTGGTTCAGTATCTACAACCGTTTCTCCATCGACCTTAATTTTCAAAGTCCAAAGACCATGAGTCATCGGATGCTGAGGTCCCATAGAAATCCACATTTCTGCCATTTTTCCACCTACTTTACCCTACTAGAATCAACTGGTTTGCGCATAAAACCTTGAGCATCATCATACATTTCTTCAAAGCCATGATAACGTAATTTATGTTGTTTCTGAAGTGGATGAAAACCTACAGGAGATTCATGAGGATTTAGCACTCGACGCATCTCTTCATGCCCTTCAAAATCAATTCCTACTAAATCCCAGGTTTCTTTTTCATTCCAATCTGCTCCGACCCAAAGATCTTGTACGCTGGCAACTGAAGGATTTCGGGTATCTCCAATTTTAATACTAATTTGAATTTCTAAAGGTACATTCTTTCCTTTTACCTTTGAAAAATCTACAATATTTGGAATTACTAGGCCATCTTCAATAACTGGGTCCTTAATTCCGGTTCTCAAAAAATGATAAATGACTTCCCAGGTCTTATCAGAAGATTCTGGCCAATGAATACCAGTAATCATTGAACAATGATCGACTGAATGTTTTTCCTTCAAGTGTTCAGCAACCTTCCTCCAGTTTTCAGGAGAAACACTTGCATTAACAATAGGTCTATTCTGGGTACCACTGGTGCGAATATCTACAGATGATTCTACTCCGCCCATCTTATTCAAAGAAGATACTAATTTCTCAGCCGCCTCTTGTTGTGCTTTTTCCGAAACTATCCTCATAATAATCCCTCATGCATCTCCGATAATTACTGGAGCCTCACTTTCTAACCTGGAATGACTTGGCATGGCTCCAATTCGAATTATTTTTTCCCTCAATTTGCCAAAACCATCGATTAGAGCCTCTGGTCTAGGAGGGCAACCAGGAATGTATACGTCAACAGGAATGATTGTATCAACCCCTTCTAGAATATTGTACGACTGGAAATATGGACCCCCTGAAATAGCACATTCGCCCATCGCTATACACCATTTCGGCTCAGGCATTTGTTCCCATAGACGGACTATTGGATCAGCAAATTTCTTACTAATAGGTCCATTTACGAGTAATACATCACATTGTCTAGGACTGGAACGAAAGAAAACTCCAAAACGCTCTGCATCAAAACGGCTAGCTCCTGCTGCAGCCATTTCCAGTGCGCAACATTTGATTCCTAAATGTAATGGAAAAAGAGATTTTCTTTGACCCCAATTAAAAATACGTCCTGCTAAAACTCCAATCACATCTTTCAACCTACTTGCCTTCAACGCTTCATCAGTAATATCTCCAACTGTTTCAACCAACAGTCTACTACTAAACATAGAATAATTTTGTGTATCGTCTGACATACAACCACCTCAAATGTATATTCTTCCTCTTTTTCTGAATACATGCCAAACACCTAGGCCCATAAGAAAAATAAAGATGGACATTGTAGTCAAGGCGCCCATGATTTCAGACCTAGATGTAACATCAACATCTTGAATAGATATTATCCCACCAAATGCTAGAAACATGAAAGCTATATCGAATACTAAGAATATAATTGCATACCAGTAGTATTGGAAGTGAAAATTAATGTGTGCTTCACCGACGGGTGCAGAACCACACTCATAGGTACTCTCACGACGAACATATAATGATTGATCTACCTCATAACCTGGAAGTAACCAAGAACGTGTTTTTGTAGGATTATTTGGGTCTACCACTGGCCTTAGAAGTCTGGAAGCTATGAAACTCCCTACTGGAAATCCAATACCAACCAAAGTCATTACTGCTAGTGCAAGATAGGCTTCGGAGACGGATGTCATAGGGCTCACAACCCGGTCCCTACGGGACCGTTAGTGTGGTCCACTAAAATTAGGGCAATAAGTGTAACCTAACAGTGAGCCTCAAGTTAGTAGTTAACGTTCGGATTCAAGTTCAAGAGCTTTCATTATTCTTTGGCTCTCTCTTCTAGCTCTGAAGAATAGAATAATGACGAGCAGCCCACCGATTAAGATTCCACCCCAGCCTAAAATCTGGACCATGTCATCGGAGAGGAAAGATATCCCGAGAGAAATCTCAGCAGTAACAGATAGGTCTAGAGGTTGTCCGGCTACTGGAAGTCCTTTAGGCATCACAATAATTGTAAAATCATAAGTATCGTCTTGAATCAAATCATTGGGAGGAGTTACACGGATCTCTACTTCTCTTGTTTCACCAGGTGCTAATTTGAATTCATCTTCAACTGCGTTTACTGACCAGAATCTTAGTGCTTCAGAAGATTCAATGACTACGGTTTCTTCTATATTGCCGTGGTTAGTAACAAAAATTGTAAAAATTGCTTTCTCAGGATATGTGACAGTCTGAGAGGTTTCTTCTTCAATAGTGAATTGAAGATCGTGTATGGTAATGACATCGACTAATAGATCAACATGTGTACTTTCTATAGCATTAAGTTCAGAAGATGCAGAAACCTTAATCATTCCAGAAGCACCACTTTCAACGCCCTCTAGAACTTCAAAATCAAGTGTTACCATTACACGGTTCTCAGGACCTACATCAACATGGAATGGTTCATCTGTAGCTACACCACTTACCTTCAAAGTTCGCAAAACAGTAGATTCCATTCCAGTAACTGTGATCACCGCATTATCTCCATTAGGAAAATCACCAATATTTTCAACCCAGAAAGAAACAGAACCTACCCCCCCTGGTGGAAGTTGTACTTGTAACTCATCAGGAATTTCCCCTGGACTAACTGGCGTTATACTCATGCCATAATTAAAGTTTGAAACAGAGATTGTGAACTCATGGGATGAAGATTTGTCAGTTCCAAAAATTGTTATTACAGCAGAAACTGATGCTCTATCGCCATTTTCTTCTCCCTCAATCGTGACATCCAAATAAACCGTCTTTGTAACTCCAGATTCAATGTTTATCTGAGTAATTGTAGAACCTTGAGAATTAGAAAATGATGATTCCCATAGGGGGTCATTACAACCTGTTACATCATTTGGATCGCAGGCTTGTAACTTAAAATTATCATTTACATTTCCAGTATTTGTAATCTGAATTGGGAAACTAATTATTTGCTCTGATTTACCTTTTTGAGAATCCGAGATAATAGAGGATGTGAGATCATGAACTTGAGCTACAGATACCGTCAAAGTTTTCGAATCATAAGGTGTAGAGCCTCCTCCATGCCCTACATTGAAAGTAATGCTATCTGAACCTGCATCTGCGCCTTCAGGTACCGCGACATCAATGGTCACAGTCCCTTGATTACCACTTGAAAGCGTAACAGATGATTGTGAGAATGAAACTTGCCATCCAGTAGGAACATTTGCTGCATTAACATGTATTGTATCGACACCATTGCCATCATTAGTGATTGTCATAGTCACAGATTTTGAAGTACCAGGTTCAACATTGGAAAGAGAAGATTTACTCAAGGATGCCGAGGCATCATATGATTGACCAACATTTAATGTCATTATCTTCTCACAACCAATCTCAGTACCTGATCTACCTTGTATCTTTATTGGGACTTGAGTACTTGCATCTACTGAATCATCTGGTGTCACTTGAAACTCAAATGTGTGCCGATCATCTGCAGTATTTTTCTCACCGAGTAATGCATTAGAAGGAGGAGCAAAATCAACCCAATCCGATACATCAAAATTATCTGCTACTGCTCTAGCTGTAACTGTCCACTCGGTATTTCCAATATTCTCAACAGTAAATCTGTTATTCCCTGTTTCACCAGGATTTAGACTCATAGATGTGAATTGTAATGAAGGGTCACATTCCTTTACTTCTGGAATATTTACTGTCAACGTTAGATTGTCTTCAGCAGGATCGGCAGCATTGGGATCGTTGGTTACTGTAGCTTTGATTATGAAACAATGAATTCCAGCTTCTGTTGATGAACCATCGGGTAAATCAATTGTAACATCAACTGTTTCTGAGTCTCCTGAATCTAACTGAACGGTTGACGGGCTAACGGTTGCATCTAATTCATCTGATTCGCAATCGTTATCCGAAGTCATTTCAAGTTGTATATTTTCTTGCTGTTCTCCAGTATTCTCTACATCAACTTCCCAAACTACTTCATCATCTTCGCCATCATAGGTTACTGTCTGATCATCAACAGTTAGAGTTACAGAATATAATCCCCCGTCTCCAGCAGTAGTAGTAACTTTTACATCATCTGTTTTTGGTTGGCCAGGAGTAGCCCCAGTTGCAGAAACTGTCACTGTTGTTTCACATTCTCCACTGGCCTGTTCATTCACGGATACTGTGAGAAGAACCGTTTCACTAGATCCGGAGTCAATAGTCCCACTAACTTGTTCTACGTTTGAAGTAAATCCATTACAATCAGCAGCTTGAGAGGTGGTAAGAGTTACAGTAATGTCGTCATCACCTGTATTTGACACAGTTATATCGTATTCAGCAGGGTTATCAGAGTCCGCTTCTTGAGAGTTAGGAGACGCTGAAATTGATACATCTACAGCCGCAGAGACAGCGGGAGGAATCAAAGAAAGTAACAATAAAATTAGAACCAAGCGAGTTGAGTCGGCTCTCTTCATGATTGACCCGGAGTAATCTTCCCTCTAAGGGCTTCGTGCTTGTCGTGTACTAAAATATGCTATTATCATACTTCTGTGAGCTGATCTATGTCTGCATCACAATGCAAACAATTTCCTCTTTCTATAATGCTACAACCCTGTACCTGTCCATCCATATGATACCTTGCACCGCATTCTAAACAAGCCCAAGCCTGACCTATGATAATATCAACACTACAGATCCAACAAGGAACTCCGCTCGATACTTCTTCATCTTCCTCTCGAGTCAAATTTTCAACTACTTTCTCGGGAATTAAAGATTGGATCTCTCCCCCTCTACGAACAAACATAGCTAAACCTAGACCGCAAACTAATAGAATCATAATTAGAACGATTAGAAGGACATTTGTCAGATTTATACCCTCTGAATCTCCGTTTGATAGGACATTGATCTGAACTTCTATCTTTGAATCTTCAATTGCATCCGAATTAGAGAGAGAGATGGTGATGACTCCATCAGAGCTTTTTGGAGGATTATATCCTATTTCTACAGACCTAGTCTCTCCCGGCCTTAAATTGACCCATTGACTATCTAAAATTAATTCGCCCCAACCAGAAGGAGCGCTTACCTCTAGTATCTCTGAAATATCAGAATTACCTACATTCTGTAGTTCTAAATGTAATTCATTGTTGAAACCTTCAGGAGAATCGAATTGTTGAGTAACAGTCCAAGTGACTTTAGAAATTGTTTCAACATAGAGGGAAATTGTGTCTTGCGCTACAATTCCTCCTCCATCTAAGATTAGTGAAATTGATGGTTCAGAACCTGCTTCGGCAGATAGAGGAATTATTATATTACAAATTACTGTTACAGTAGAGTCAACCATTATAGTTGGATCACTAGAACATGAATACTGCCAATCCTCATCTGGTAAATCCATTGAAATGCTAGGTCTCCAAGTCATTGTTCCAGAATTGGAAACCTGCCATAATAAATCAAATCCAATTCCACCTACTGGATGGGCATCAACACCCAATGGAGTATTCGCAGAAGTCCCATCAGGTAAAGCGACTTGGAAGAAATCAATATTAGGAATTGCTCCAGAAATGACATCTATTGTCCTATTCCAGTCAATAGTAAAACCATCATCTGTAACAAATCTAATCTTCAAATCACCACTCTTAGCAAGTCCATTACCGTTGAGTGATAAAGGTAATATGAATTCCTCTCCAGATATTACTGTAAATGAATTCTGAGTACCTGTCAATGACCAACCATTCGGTGTAGAAAGAACATAAGGAGTTAATTCTAAATCTCGATTTCCTTGATTATTGAAACTAACATCCCATTCTAATGTATCATCAGCAGAAACTTCACGTTCTACTCCATCAGAGGTTGGAGTTAAAGTAACGACATCTACATTCTCAACTACCATATTTATATCTTCAAACCAGGAATCTGAACTAACTCTAGAATGTACAGAGATGGAACCAGAAAACAGAGTCTCTGCGGGAATCATTGCACCGGGCGGATTTATTGTAACATCAATAATTCTAGTTTCTCCTTTATCCAAAGAACCTGTGGAACCATGGGAGGAACCAGCAAAAGATCCTATTGAATCTAGACCTAGACTCCATCCAGATGGAGAAATTAATTCGACATCGTATGTCTGAGGGCCATTTCCTTCATTCTTAACTTCTATCTGCAATGGTGTTGAGACTAGAGGGTTCACCTTTATCTGACCAGGAGGGAGTAAGATATCTGCGTTAGAAAGAAGAGGGACTTCTAGATATATCTCAAATTCAGATTGTATTTGATTCTCAGTATCGGTTCCTGTTACAATCATCCGATAAAGTCCTGGTTCAGGAGGAGCAGGATGAATAACTGATAGATCAACTGATGCTGATTCTGCCGGCATTAAATTAAATGTATTATTTGAAAATGATGAAAACCAATCAAATTCTATACCATCTTGCATCCTTACCGGTTCTGAAACTACAATGCTAGCATTGGTTTCAAAAAGTGCCGTATTTGATAATTGAAGGGACCAGGTTGTTGAACTATCTGTTGTACCTTCAATCAACATTGTAGGATTATCGCTAGTTACTCTAACTCCAGGAACACTAACAATTATCGTTTCAAAAAGCTGATTATTAGATTCTGATACTTCTTCGACATCGTCATTGGGATCAATATAGAATGAGATAATATTCTCACCGTCTTGGCTAGGTGTCCAATTCCAAGTTAATTCAGCATATTCCCCCGGAGAAAGACTGATGGTTTTTGTACTGATTGTTACACTATTAACTGCCGCCAAGACAGAAAGTTCGGGTACACTCCCAGCGCCCTGATTGATGAGTGAAATTGAAAACTCAACTTCTTCATCGACCTGAGGTATTGGAACTGATAAATCAAATGAATCAGATACGAAAGTTGGATCAGGGTCTAAATCATTAACATTAACTCCTCTAACTGCAAGAGAATAGGACTGATAGAAACTACTTCCGCCATGAGATGAGTCTTTCACCCTAACACTCCATGTGCCAACCATTGCATTATCTACAAGTACTACTTCAACATTATTTTTGGAATCCTTTTGTCCATTTGTTACGGATTGTCCATTAGTGAAAACATTGCCTTTGTAAAGAAGTCCGTTTGGATTAGTAATTTCTAAATCTAAATCATTTCTTAATTGAGTTGAAGATGAAGATGATCCTGGATAATCAGACCAAGCAAGTACTACTTTCAGAGGCTCTCCTGCTCTTGTGATTTCAAACGAATAGTCACTAATTTGGCCAGAGGACAACCGAGATCTATCGTCAACAAAAATTCCTACATCACTATCGGGAACTAAAGTATTGACTAGATTTACTCTTCCCCAGCCTTCATCATTATTCGGGATATTTCTGTTACCCATGTCTTCCGCGCCAAGAATTAGTAAAGCCTTGATTAGAGCTGCTTGAGGTGCAGGTCTTGAGGCTACTTCCATCAAGTATTCTCTAACCAATACCGCAGCACCTGCTGCTGCTGGAGTAGCCATAGAAGTTCCACTATATTCTAGATACCAATTATTACTCCAAGATCCTGAAGCACTACTTGCCTCTTGAGATTTGCAAGAACGGACATAGTCACCTGGAGCAACGAGATCAGGTTTAATTCGGCCATCATCTGTAGGGCCTCTACTACTCCAGTAGTACATATCATCAGGAGCCCCATTGTATCTATTTACATGGCCGCCAATTGTAATTACATTTTTTGCAGTCCCTGGAGAAGATATTCCATCATTTCTTTCATTACCTGCTGCAAATAATACTGTCATCCCTTGATATTGCCAGTATTGATCCCAAGTGGATACGCGATCATCAGCATCTTCAGATGATGTAGTGTAATCGCCACCGGTTGGAGATCCCCAACTGTTAGTATGGAGGCGAGCACCGGCATTGTAAGCTTCATTCAACATACTGTTAATGCCAATTGAATATAATGCTCCAGTATCATCATCTTCCATTGCTTGAAAATAAAGGTCTGCTTCGGGAGCGATTCCTTGGTAAGTACCACTACTTCTCATTCCAGAGCCGAGTACAGTACATGCTACATGTGTGCCATGCCCATCAGAAGGATCTGCAGTAGAAGGATCCCCTGGAGTAACAGAATCTAGACCTGCGACTCTACCTGTAAAATCTCCATGATCATCATCTAAACCTGAATCACCAACTGCTATCTTTTGCCCAGAACCATTCAAACCAGTGATAAAGAAATTTTCTACAGTATTAATTCCCATATGGCCTCTAGCTTCATTATTCATTAATTCAAGTACTGGTACAGGAGCGATGTAAGAGACAGAAGGATGCTTAATGATTTTAGAAATATCATTTGTTTCTATTTCCCCCCAGAAGATTCCTGAATCAGGAGACCATGATTCTGACAACCACAAATCTGCAACATCTTGGAGATTATCATCTAATACCTCTAATTGACGCACGAGATCTGAATTCTTCCATCCTGTGATTTCAACCACGAGACTTTGATCTTCAGGAGCATCGTAAAGAGATGGATGAACCATTAGACCCGCAGGAACATTGTGAATAGATTCAACAGATTGAATGTTCTTTAATTCATTAAACTGTTCTTCTGAACCCTGAACTAAGTAACCTGAGGGAGGGATAGTGGAGCGAATTTCTAGACCGTTTATTTCCATCAATTCCATTCTAGCATCCCATAAACCAGTATTTCCGTCTATTATAACTAAAGCAAGGTCTGCCCTAATTGTTGCAATATCTTCAGAGAAGTATACACTAGGAATAAGGCCTGAATGTGTGAACACTCCAATACTAGAGTCGGCATGTTCAGAGCGTATAGATTCAACACTATCTGTGATTATTGGAGATCCTAAATCAGTAATACTATTTGGATTGGGGGAGATTTCTACTCGTTCTATTTTATCATCCATATTTGTTCCAAATGATTCGTCTGATTCTTCAAAGAAATCAGTAGCAGGTATGTATGAAAGTAGAAAGAGCCCTAAAATTAAGCATACAGTACGCTTGCTCATGAAGTTCCCCCTACTAAAGATGGTTTTGAGTATATGGGTTAGTTGAACCCTGAAGGATTCATACATTGGATTCTAACGGAGTTAGAAAAAGTCAATACCAGTGCCATGACTAAATTGTTCCATTTTCCATTCACCGACTACATACTCCAATTCTATCTTGGAATTATCATTGTTACTCTTTGTATATTCTAGATCAATATCAATAGTATAATTTTCCCAAACGGATGGCCCAATTACAATTAATTCTAAACTATCTCCAGAAACTGAACTATGAGCAGGAAGAGAAGATTTGTTGAAAGAAGTTCTATCAATCTCAATATTATCTGAATTAATAAAACGGATTATTAGACTTATATCAGATATAGCTCGACTCCCATCATTATCTACTTCAGTTAAAATCACATGACCTGCACTACTTTGAATGTAAACAACATCTACTGTGACCTTGTCATAAGGTACTATCCAAGTCACAGCAACAATTGTTGAAGAAATAATCATTAGAGCAACTATAGAAACAATTACCACTCTAATTGGTGAAATGAAACTGATGGAGTCTTCTAATTTAACCAAAACATCATGAGCATATTCTTCTTCAAGAGTCTCTTCTATATCCTGATTTTTTGATTTCTCAAGTAATCCGATTTAATCACCTCCAGCAGATATTGTGGCAATAACAGTTAATATTGCGGAAGTAAATGGTTCTGGAACTAAAAAGTGATGTGTTGAGCCTCCCAAACCAGGAACCAAATTCAATATTGAGAGATCCGAAGATAAACCATTGACACCGAGAGTAGTGCCTGTTGGGACACCCCCAGTAGTTTGGGCATCAATAAGAACACCTCTAACTTGTATTTCTTGCCCAGCGAACTCAGTACTTACTTTAGCTGAGACAATTATTTTCCCACCATCTACGTCATCAACTTCAATTACACTGTAAGGACCTACTAATTCTCTAATATGCAAAGTAGCACTTCGAAGATTTTCTCCCATAGCTTCCATTTCTTCAAGATAAACTGGCGGAGTTCCTACTTGACTTGTTCCTGTCGGAACATCGTTAACTCTGACATATATTTTTTCAACTCCGCTTCCGCCTGAACGTATTTCTAAACCAAAATCAGTTGTTGGTTTTATGACCATCTTATCAGTCATTCCTTCTGCTAGAAGAATAATATCTCCACGAGAATTTATTGCTCTTCCGAATGCCTCAATATACAATGACATTCCATCATCTGAAGAAGAAAAATCAAGATTTGGGAGACCTTGGAAAGCAAGATTCTTAGTGATATCAAAATTCATTTCAGGAGCAGTTGTCAAATTGATATACCCTGGTACGTCTTTCAAAAATACAGTTGCTGGCCACCAAAAACCATCCATCCATTGCATCTGTTGCAACATCAAAGAGCCTACAGCAAATCCTTCTATTCTTTCTTGTTCTGGGACACTCATACCAATAGATATTGCAGTTCCAAGACTGGCTTGTAAAGAAATTGACTTAGGAATTTCATTAATCAACATCTCCGTTCGGCTTTGGGAATCTCGATTAATCAACATCATGTGTATCCAATCTAGCCTCTCAGATATGCTAAATTGTGTTCCGGTTGAAACTGTCGTAATTCCTCCGGATTCTCTAATTTCAAAAATTGAATCAATATACAAACTAGTAGATTCTCCTGGACTTAGCCCCTGCATTGTCATCAACAAATCTTGTCCATTCACGCCATATGCATGAATCATAAATTCTTCTCGAGCAGGTGTCCATCCGTCCATTGAGACTTGTATATACCAATCTTCACCATTTGCTAGAGTATCCCTAGCAATTGTCATATCAATTTGTGGAGGCAAACCAGGTAACCATGTTTTGATATGGAATCCATTCGATAATCCCTCAGGAGCAGACTGGAATGATATTCCATGCACCCATGGCGGTTCTGAAGTTACATCTTTCCCATATGTGGCTTCTAAAGTAAGGTCAAATGCAGAATCTGATTCTAATTGTAAGGCATATGAAAAGGATTCATCAACTTCGTCTGTACCTGTTGAGATATCGCTAGTTAAACCAGCTAATACAGAATTAATTGATCTACCAAAATCAGAAAAGCCACCAATGAAAAAGGCAACACCTGAAAGTCCTTGAGTTGAATTAAATTCAGGTAATACCAAATCAGAATTAGATGATTCACCAGTTGGAACTTCAACAGTAAGATAAGACGGTAATGGTTCGATTAGAGCTAATGCCGATAATCCTGATGAGTCAACCGTTGGAGCATTGTCTACATTGATACTCATTGGCCTATCGCCCGCTGATTTTAGGAATGCTGTGCCTCGACCCGACGGACCTAGAGAACCTTCCTCAATAGGCGGTATCCAACCTAATTCCTGTATTCCTGTCAATCGAGTCGATATAGTAGATGTCTCGTTATTAGAGTCATGATGAAACAAGAAATGATCACCGGTCATAGTAACAGGGTCGGAAGAATTACTAATCTGAACTTCCACTGTAGAAATTGGAGTTTCTGCAATAAAACTGGTCTGTTCACCAAATTCAAAAACAAACTCAGAGGGCATATCGTGAATATTTGCTGCCTGGCGCTGTTCGCCATCTAAACCAACATAAGAGATCAATTCTATTCCTTCGTTAGCATCATAACTCAAAGAGTCTTCATTTAATTCGATAGAAATATTATTTGGTATATCTGAGAGGTATAGACTTTGAAATGAAAAATTTTCAAGAGTGTTTCTATCATGTTCAATAAATGAGAATCTGAATGATTCATCTGAATTAGTTTTTATTCCTATTGATTGGACATCAGTAACATTATCATCACCGAATGTAAACTCAGATAGCCCACTAAATCGAATACTCGAAGCAACGGGAACAATAGGTTCTCTGACTCCAAATTCGCCAATAACCTGATTTAAGTCTCGATCTTTAGAAATTATGATATGATCATCTTGAGCAACAGGATGGGGACTTGACCCTATTTGTAAAGAAAGTACACCGATTTCCATACTAACTCGACTTGCCAATAGATTATCAGTCATCAATAAATTAACATCTCTACCTGCAAATGAGTTTGCTCCTACACCGCCAACATCACCAGTAAGTACTGAAATAGCTTCACCTGGGACTGAATTTATTATATCCCCTACATCTAAGAATAAGTTCACCAAGTTAAGAATTACAGAATCTAGTATCTTAGATGCGAAATCTAAGTTAGCGCCTGTGTCGAGACTCGTATCGGATGATTCAGTACTGCCCAGTTCAAATGAACCGAATACTGCAATTGAAGTTGGTAAATCTTTAAGTTCGAGGCTAAGTTTACTATGATCTGTAGCAATATCTCCTCTTTTATGCCATGAATCATATTCTATTGATTGAATGCTTTCAACTGAACGAATCAGAACCAAGGTCTTAGGGGGGTAAGCGGGATTAATTGGAAGAGTAGGATCATCGACATTTTGCGTTGTATCTCTTGAAAAATTCTTTATTGCAATAATGAAACCTAATTTTTCAGGTTGTCCACCAGGCAATTCCGGTGAGGATTTAGATCCAAGCATTGTGAAAACTCTATCGATTTCATCTGAGGATAGGCTACCTGCAGGCATACCTCTTAGCCACCCTAAAGTATCGGTGGAGTTACCGCTTGGTTCAGAATCAGAAGTTGGTTGACCTGCTTTATTTTCATGGAAATGAATGTGTAAATCAGATTTCCTATCGGCATAGTATTCAATTGTATCGAGAGCGTTTTCACCAGCTCCACCCGCACCTTCAGCCAATGTTGTATCGGTTCTAATAACCAAATTTACTTCTGAGGGAAGTCTTGTAGAAACTCCATTTGGATGTACAGTAGCCTCGATATAAGCGACTTCCCAAACATCCCTATCTTCGTTAGTGTCTTGAGGAGAAAAATGAACATATCCAAATCCAGCAACAACTCCACAAGATATTTGTGAAGATGGTAAAGTGGACAATTCTATTGGAGAGTATCTATCAGGACAATTCGTTTGTCCATTATTATTAATCAGGATTGAATATGGTGCAGAAAGCGAAGAAAGAACAATGTCTGACTGATCACCACCTGGTAAAGGAATTCCTATACTAATGAATGCAAGAAGACTAGAAACTAAACTTGACGCTGCATTTGAAATATCAAAATATAATCTCTCTATACCAACATCCAAAGAAAAGTCAATTGGTGGAGTTGTAAAGGATGAATCGATAACCCAAACATAACTTTCTCCACCTGTTAGAATTCCTTCAGAATAAGCGAATGCTTTCAATAGCGAAACTTGGAGATTTTGTAAATCATCCCAAACAGCATCTCCTTCACTAGATTCTAATGCAACTACTGTGAAAGAAATTGTTGGCTTAACCCAAAGAGTATCTCCTTCAATACCAAATTCATTACCCAAATCAAACGCTATCTGAAGCCCAACTTGAATATCATTTTGACCATCGTCATCAACATCAATTGCATGTAGGAATGCATCAGTCTCAGGATCAATTAAAGAAAACAATGATGCAGTAAAAGTAACTACTTCGAACTTTTCAACTTGATTACCGTCTAAATCAGTATACTTTGTCCAAATCAAATAATCTGTCAAATTGAAAATTGTTTGCCAGACAGTATTAACGGCCCCCGGAGGAGATTTTTCAGGATTTATTAGAAGATCATAGGGTCCTGGATGAATTACTTCGGGAGGAGTAGTATCTACAATAGTTGAGTCTGAAAATAAATCATTTATTCCATAAAGAGGGTCATCCTGATTTGTTGGAGTTACTGAATTTGTAACTCCTTCAAGTGAAGGAGCCGCGATATTTTTGACCAATTCTGAAGATATTACGTCTTCTCTCTGAGAAAGTACGTCTGTCATTTCATCAAGAATTTCGAAATCGTTGGCACTTATTCTCGTGTCAGCAGAGACATTGGTAATTGGTGAATACATCGGCATTAAAAATATCAAAACTAGAAGAATTGTCTGTGAGTGATTGATTGCAGGGGCTCTGCGTA